>NZJM01000060.1 GCA_002692205.1 Legionellales bacterium
AAGTCCTTCTTCTAAACCTACAAGAAACACTACAGGAAATTCTAATCCTTTGGATTGATGTAGAGTAATCAAAGTTAAACAATTATCTGTATCATCGTATGAATCTACATCGTTAATTAAAGCTAGTCGGTCTAGTAATGACGAGAGCCCTTCTAGAGCATTCTGAGTGTTGAATTCTCTAGAAGTTTCCCTGAATTCCAAAATATTTTCCCACCGTTCTTGAGCTTTGTCTGAAGACTCTAGTATTGATGATTGTAGGCCACTATTTTCTAAAACCAGATCTATTAATTCTACGAGAGGTACTTGGGATGATTGAGCAATAAAATTGTGGAACACATTGTAAAAACCTGATAGCAATTTGATTGACCTTGAATTGAACATTATTGGGATAGATCCATCGTTTTCGTGCTCTGAGTTTAACTCTTGCAGGGCGTCAAGTAGAGATAAATGTTTATCGGTACTGTAGGATTTTAAAGAGTCAAGAGTCTTTTTGCCGATTCCTCTGCCGGGGTTACTGATGGCTCTGATTAGGCTTATGTCGTCAGAAGGATTAGATATAGCCGAGAGATATGCGATTAGATCTTTAATTTCTTTGCGCTGATAAAATTGTATTCCGCCAACTATCCTATATTTCACGCTCGACTTCAGGCAAGCTTCTTCAATCACTCTAGATTGCGCATTTACTCTATACATTATGGCGATATCACTTAATTTGAAGTCAGGATTAGGTCCTTGCGTGAGCTGTTTGGACTCTGCAATTACAAAAGCCGCTTCATCTAATTCATCGAATGCTTCATGTGATATTACCGGTGATCCTTCAGGGTTTTCTGTGTAAATTTCGTTATCGATATTTAGCTGATTGGTCGTAATCACGTTTCGTGCTGTTTTTAGGATGTTTTGCGTGGACCTATAATTTTGGTTAATAGATATCACTTGAGTATCAGGAAAATCTTCTTGGAAGTTCAGTATATTTGTAATATCTGCATTCCTCCAAGAATAAATTGATTGATTTGGGTCACCAACAACGGTTAAATTTTGATGATCTTGGACTAATAGTTTAGATAATAAATATTGAGAAGCATTGGTGTCTTGAAATTCATCGATCATTACTTGTTGATAGTTTTGGTTGTAAGATTCTCTTACTGCAGGGTAATTCAATAATAAATCTACTGATTTGGAAATGAGATCGTCGAAATCTGCAGCATTGTTCCTTTGAAGAAGCTCTTCATACCTACTGTATATAGACGCGGCTAATTCTTCAAAGTAAGTGTCTGCATCCTGCGCCATCATCCGAGAATCTTTTCTAGAGGTTTTTGCTTTAGATATTAAATTTTGTATGGACCTTGGGTTTGTCTGCTTCGTGTCTATTTCAGCTATTATCATTGATTCTTTGATAGCAGATAATTGATCATCCGAGTCATAAATAGAGTAATTCCTATCTAACCCTACGTACGATCCATGTGCTCTAAGTATGCGAGCACAAAACGAATGAAATGTGCTTGCAGTTATTTGTTCAGGTCCAGCAATTTTCATCTGTGAAATTCTATCTTTTAACTCGCTAGCTGCTTTGTTTGTAAATGTTACTGCTAGGACCGAAGCTTTGTTTAGTGTGCCACTAAGCACCAAATGAGCCGCTCTATTTGTTATTACTCTGGTCTTACCACTGCCTGGCCCAGCAATTATNAGCATAGGTCCATTGATATGTTGAACGGCACGTTGCTGCTCAGGGTTAAGGGAGTTTAAGATCGATTCAGAGGTAATTACCATGTTGCTAGTATAGCATGTAGGTATTTCTAAATAGTTTGATTAAGGTCATTGCGGTGATATAATTTTTNCTGGAAAGGCAACATATAGAGAGGCAAATATCAGGAGCGTATTCAGTGGCATTAGATACTTTTAACTTAAGAACCCCAGGTCCAACCCCATTACCAGATCCAGTTCTTGAAGCTTTGACTAGCCCTATGATCAATCATAGGGGCCCAGAATTCAAGAAACTGTTAGATGATACAACCGATAAATTGAAGCAAGTTTTCATGACTAAAGAAGATGTGTTTATACTAACTGCATCTGGAACAGGGGCTCTTGAAGCTTCAATAGTTAATACTTTGTCTCCTGGGGATAAGGTGATAGCATGCAGTGCCGGTTCTTTTGGAGATAGATATGTAGAGATAGCCAAAACGTATGGCGCTGATGTGGTAGAAATAATATGTGAATGGGGAGACGCAATTTCTCCGGACTTAATTGAACAGTCAATTAAAGAAAATCCTGATGTTAAAGCTGTTATTATCACTCATAATGAAACTTCTACAGGGGTTACTCACGACCTGGAAGGTATTTGCAGTGCAGTGAAGAATAACAGTGAAGCTTTGATTTTAGTTGATGCTGTGAGTAGTTTGGGATCTGTTCCTTTGCCGGTAGATGGCTGGGGTTGTGATGTAGTATCAACAGGATCTCAAAAATCGTTCATGATTCCTCCAGGATTAGCTTTTATAAGCTTTAGCGAAAGAGCTTGGAAGGCTTATGAAGCGGCTAAAATGCCTAAATCGTATTTTGATTTAGGGGCTGCAAAAAAATCATTGGAGCAAGGACAAACTCCTTGGACGCCTAACATTTCCTTATTTTATGCTTTAGATGTCGCATTAGATATGATGTTAGCTGAGGGGATAGAAAATATATTTATCAGACAATCAGACGTTGCTGAGTACACTAGGCAGAGCATGAAGGATTTGGGGTTCAAATTACTCCCAAGTGATGAACGCTGGGCTTCTGACACTGTAACTGCGATCCATATTCCTGATGGTTTAGATTCATCGAAATTTATGAAAACAATGAAAGACAGTGAAAAGATCGTCCTCGCAGGTGGTCAGGGCAAACTTAGTGGCAAAATTTTCAGAGTTGGACATTTGGGAGCAGTTGTTAAAAAAGACATTGAAGAAGTTGTTGATGCTATGAAACGAGTTTTGCCAGGATTAGGACATCTGAACGGGTAACTGATTCTATGCCACGTAGTTTCAGGCATTGGACTCCAAGATATTTGAAGAATCGGATAATGCAACTTTTGCATGAGAAAATTCATAGTGAACATCCATGGCTAACCAAACAGTCGGTAAATATACTGTCTGAATTATTGCATGATACGGACAAAGGAATTGAATTTGGTTCTGGTAAAAGTACTTTATGGTTTGCAAAGAAGACTGCTCATTTAATTTCTGTTGAGCATGACTTGTTCTGGTATCAGCATGTGGATAACAAGATCAAATCTATGGATTATGAAGTAAAGGTTGATTATAGGCATTGCAGCGATATGATCGATTACGTAGCACAGATTGACACTTTAGAAGATTATTCTATGGATTACTGTTTGGTTGACGGGAAAGAAAGAGGTGCTTGTGCATTAAAATTACTTCCGAAATTAAAACCTGAAGGGATATTAATCATTGATAATGCTAATTTGTATTTGCCAAGCAATTCAAAAAGTCCTAATTCTATTAGGCAATTTGATGTGCAAACGGGACGCGATTGGATATCAATACAGGAACAAACAGATTCTTGGGAAAGATTTTGGACTACCAATGGCGTGTCGGATACTGTGATTTGGGTTAAGCCTTAGGGCCCCATATATATGGGATGAAAGAGTAATCCTGTAGGCATTTTAGGGTAAAAGAACGTAGATTTTGGAGGCATGTTTGTCTCTGACAGCGCTACTTTCTCAAATGCAGGCTTAGGGAAAGGACCTAAGAATATAGCTAGAGAGTCTTTGGAAATTATTCCTTCAGTAAGATCGTGAGTATATGTGAGGCTGCTGCTTGGATATTTCTGCATACAGGAGTCTATTACCTTGCTCTGTAGGATCCAAGCATCTGAATGGGCCAGTTCTCCCAAGGCATCTTCTGATGATTGTGGGTCCATATTGTAAATGTTTAGAATGTTCTTTTGAGGGGATAATGTGCAGATAGTATGAATGTTTTGAGTGGTTTTAGAAATTAGGTCTAATAATGATTGACTACCTATATCCTCTACATTTTTCTGGGTATGATTAATGCAAATTTCAGATAATTTACAATGTACTAAGGCTGTAAGCTCTTCATTAATATTTTCCATAATTCTGTGATATGGCAGTATCTGTAGGCCAGGGTCATCTAGGTCGATCAATGCTGTCATGATGTGCTGAGACTCAAAAGTTGATGTGTTCGAGTTTTGAATTCCGAGCGCAGCGTCATATCTATGATGGCCATCAGCAATGAATACGGTAGAATCGTTTAAGGATGTTTTGATACTCTGGATATCATCGTTGTTTGAGATGCTCCAAATATCTAAAGAGTCCGTGGTTGTGATATTTATGTGTGCTTCAGCTTCTTCACGTAACGTTTTATTCACAATGGTCTTTACTGTACCTGATGCATCCTTAAATGCTGCCAATATAGGACTGAACTGTACACCTGTAGTCTCTAGTAATTTGATTCTGTCTTCAACGATAGGTGGATAAGTGTTTTCATGCCCAACGATGTTACCAGTAGAAAGATCTTCAACTTGCAACATCCCTATAATTTTCGCCACAGAATAAGCGGTGCCGTTTAGCATATATCTGTATTTCACTAAATAATATAATGGGATTTCATCTCTAATTATTATTTCATTATTCAACCATTTGTTGAATGTGTTTCTTGAGTCTAGGTATTTATTTTCGCTGCCATCCTTAATTTGAGAAGTACCTTCAAGCCAGACGGCATTGTATGGGTTTTTGTTTTCAAGAATGTTCTTTAAATTTGATGATATTAAATCGAAAGGTGGGCAGATTAATTCATCTAATGAATCAAATTTTTGAAGGTTATATTTTAATCCGCGAAGTGGCAAAAACTGTGTCATAGGTAATTGATTATAACTACTGGATTATTTGTAGTCCAATAGTTTTTTTGTTTTGTATTAACTTATTGGTATAATTGCCCCTAATATACACTGGCTTGAATTTTAGCACGTGAAAAAATGGTTATAAGTGAAATATATGACAGATTTAATTAATGAAATTCCAGAGGGGAATGTTACGTCTCCTATAGGCTATAGTGCAGGTACTACTTTTGCCGGCTTAAAAACTTTTGCGGAAGATAAACTTGATTTAGGTTTAATTGTCTCCGAAAAAGAATGTACCGCTGCGGGCGTATTTACTACGAGTGCAATCAGATCCCCATCGGTTGATGTAACTGCAGAACATATTCAGAATGGTACGGCTCGATGTATTTTTGTTAATGCGGGCATAGCGAACGCTTGTGTTGGAGAACAAGGCTTTTTGGATGCGAGAGAGATAGCTAAACAGGTGTCAGAAAAAATTCAATGTTCGGCTGAGGAAGTTTTGGTATGTAGCACAGGTGTCATCGGCGTTGAACTGCCAATGGCTCTTATTAAAAATGGATTAGATAAGGTTGAATTGAACGAAATATCAGGACCTGATGTTGCCAGAGCAATGATGACCACTGATACAAAACCCAAAGAAATTGCGGTTAAATTGGAAATAAATGGAAAAACCATAACCATTGGCGGAGTTGCGAAAGGTTCAGGGATGATACATCCCAATATGGCCACAATGCTTTCTTTTATCACAACGGACGCTTCTATAGATAAAAGCTTTTTGAAGAGTGTCCTTAAAGAAGCATGCGATGATACATATAATATGTTATCTATTGACGGGGATACTAGTACTAATGACACTGTTTTGATTTTGGCTAATGGTGCAGCCGGGAATGACCCGATCAATGCTGACTCCACTGATGCCGAGGTATTTGTTGAAGGTGTACGTTACGTATGCACCGATTTAGTTCGCAAGCTAGCTGCAGATGGAGAAGGAGCTTCAACACTTATCACCGTAGATGTTTGTGGCGCCAAAAGCAAAGAAGATGCACGGAAAGCGGCTAAAACAGTTGTCGCTTCTAATCTTGTTAAATCTGCTGTTTACGGAGCAGACCCTAACTGGGGCAGGATATTAATGGCACTTGGGATGAGTGACGTTGAGGTAAATGAACAATTAATAGATCTTTTTATTAATGGCGTGTGCATTATGGAATCTGGAAAATCGATTCCTTATTTTAAAGATGCAGTTGTCGCCCTGATGCAAGAGTCAGAAGTAAATTTTAGACTTCAGCTTCATTTAGGTGAATTTGATGCAACAGCATGGGGTTGTGATTTGACAGAACAATACGTAATCATCAACAGCGCATACACCACCTAAACATTTACTTTTAAAAGACGTTTTTATAATGGAGCGATTGTGTCAGATATCGACCTGGTAGTTAAAATAGGTGGCAGTACATTGGGTAGCCATGACACTACTATCAAAGATTTAATAGAATTACAAAAACAAGGATATAAGATTGTTGTTGTCCATGGAGGAGGGAATGTTATATCTGAATGGATGGGTAAACAGAATTTATCACCCGTTTTTGTTGATGGTTTGCGTGTTACGGATAGGCCTAGTCTGGATATAGTGGTAGCGGTTCTTACAGGATTAATAAACAAAGAAATGGTTTCTTTGGTTAATCGTATGGGAGGTAAAAGTATAGGCATAAGTGGGGTTGACGGCCAGATTTTAGAAGCTAATATCCCGAATAAAGAGCTTGGGTATGTAGGTCAAGTCATAAAAGTAAATGATGACCCTTTGAAGACGATTTTAGATGCTGGTTACATGCCTATGGTCTCGCCAGTGGGCGTCCATGAAAATGACGGAACTGATAACTCAGGAATACCACTGAATATCAACGGGGATACTTCAGCAGGAGAGATAGCAAAAAAAATATCTCCTGAGAGGTTAGTTTTTTTGACCGATGTGCCTGGAATCATGGATAATAATGGTAGAGTGATTCCGCGGATGAATCTTACCATTGCTAAGAACTTGATTAGTTCAGGCGTGATTAAAGGAGGCATGATACCTAAGTTAGGTGCGTGTATAACCGCGCTTAATGATGTTAAATATGCTGATATCATTGATGGAAGAAAGCCAAATTCTTTGATGGATTGTGTGAAAGACAAAAGGATTGGTACACGTATATTAGGGCTAAGTAGTGGGATATAAGCAGTTAGTCACTATTCTGTAAAGTTATAAGGAATTTCAAGAGAGGTTACATGAACAATTCTGAGTGGATAGCAATTGAAAATAAGTATTATGCTCAAACTGTTAGGCGGCAGCCGGTGGTTATTGAGAAAGGGTTAGGAGCAAGAGTCTGGGATGCCGATGGAAAAGAATATTTGGACTTTGTAGCTGGCTGGGCTGTGGATAATTTAGGGCACTCTAACCCCGTTATATCTCAAGCTATAAGAGATCAAGCCGACACTTTGCTACAGACCTCAAATCAATTTTATACCATACCTCAGCTTAAACTAGCTGAATTGCTAATAGAGAACAGCGCATTAGATAAAGTGTTTTTTGGGAATAGCGGAGCAGAGGCTAATGAAGGGGCTATTAAATTAGCCAGAAGATACGGGATGCTCAATCGAGATGGGGCTTATGAGATCATTACAGCACTAAATTCGTTTCATGGGAGAACATTAGGTACGGTGGCTGCTACTGGGCAACCTCATTACCAAGCAAATTTTGCACCATTGCTGCCAGGGTTTGTTCATGTTGACTATAATGACGTGGATGCGATTATAAACGCAACTACTGATAAAACTGCAGCTATTATGCTTGAGCCGGTTCAAGGAGAAGGCGGAGTTATCATTCCTTCTGATGATTATCTTCCTAGAGTTCGGGAATGGTGTGATAAGAATAATATAT
>NZJM01000061.1 GCA_002692205.1 Legionellales bacterium
TTTTTTTGAAGGTTTATTTTTCTTAATTTTTGTTATTTTTAAAAGCTTTTAGGATGTATTGAGGTTGTTTTTTAAATAAATAAAAAATATTAAGTTAGCTACTACGTTATTTTTTACATGTTAATATTTATTCATCATGATTCCATACCCCAGCATTGATCCTGTTGCATTTGATTTAGGATTTATATCAGTTTACTGGTATGGCATCAGCTATTTTATCGGCATATCAATTGCTTGGATTTTATTACGATATCGTTCTTCTAATTCACCGCTGGCATTAAATAATGAGAAAATAGCAGACTTAGTTTTTTTTGGAATGGTCGGAATTATACTTGGCGGCCGTCTTGGCTCAATAATTTTTTACAACCTAGGCTATTATCTAGAGAATCCGATTGAAATTTTTTATATTCATCAAGGTGGGATGTCATTTCATGGAGGCTTAATCGGGGTTATTGTTGCTATGTATTTATTTAGCATCAAAACAAAGACATCTTTTTTCAAGCTCACTGATTTTATTGCACCAGTTATCCCAATTGGACTTGGTTGCGGAAGAATTGGCAATTTCATTAATGGCGAGCTTTGGGGCTCGCCCAGTAATTTACCTTGGGCTATGATTTTTCCGGATCCAGCCGCTGGTAATATTCCAAGACATCCTACACAAATTTACGAGGCGTTCTTTGAGGGTATCATTCTTTTTCTAATACTCTGGTGGTTTACGAGAATTTCAAGGCCAGTGATGGCTGCATCTGGTTTGTTTTTACTTTGTTATGGCACAATGAGATTCTTAATTGAATTTGTTCGAGTACCAGATCAACACATTGGCTACGTAGCATTTGATTGGTTAACAATGGGACAACTTCTTTCGATGCCTATGGTAATCTTTGGCACCTTATTTTTTATAATTGCTTATCGAAAAGAAAATTAATTAAAAATATTAATATAAGTTAAAGAGAGATGCAGTGGAACAATACTTAAACTTACTTCGTCATGTAAAATCGGAAGGTATAAAGAAAAAAGACCGAACCGGTGTTGGCACACTGAGTGTATTTGGCTATCAAATGCGGTTTGATCTGAGTGACGGGTTTCCTTTGGTTACAACGAAAGAAGTGCATTTGAAATCGATCATTTATGAATTACTTTGGTTTTTACAGGGCGACACAAATGTAAAATATCTAAATGATAATGGTATTACAATCTGGGATGAGTGGGCAAACGAGGCCGGAGAGCTAGGTCCTGTTTATGGGGCACAATGGCGTTCATGGCAGACTAAAGATGGGGTAGTGGACCAAATTACAAATGTGATTAATCAAATTAAAGATAGTCCTGAATCTCGTCGCTTAATTGTCAGTGCATGGAATGTTGGCGAGATAAATAATATGGCTTTGGCGCCTTGTCATGCATTTTTTCAATTTTATGTTGTTGATGGAAAATTATCATGTCAGCTTTATCAACGAAGTGCCGATATTTTTCTTGGTGTTCCTTTTAATATTGCTTCTTATGCGCTGTTATTAATGATGATTGCTAAAGTAACTAAATTAAGTCCTGGAGAGTTTGTTCATACTTTTGGCGATGCACACCTATACTTGAATCATTTAGAACAAGTGGATGAGCAATTAAAACGTAAGCCTTTCCCATTACCTAAGATGCAATTAAATACAAAAATCGACGATATATTTAAATTCAAATACGAACATTTTGAACTTATTAACTATCACTCGCACCCAAAAATTTCAGCTCCGATTGCTGTCTAAATATATATATATTATGAATTGGTTATCTTAATAATTATGCAGTTATCGATAATAGTTGCTATGGATAAAAATCGATTGATTGGCGCGAATGACGCTTTACCATGGCGTATTCCATCTGATTTAAAAAACTTTAGAAGAATAACAATGGGTAAACCAATCTTAATGGGAAGAAGGACTCATGAATCTATAGGTAGAGTGCTTCCTGGACGTGAAAATATAGTGCTCACAAAAAATAAAAACTACGTCGCGGAAGGATGCACGGTAAAAAATACCTTAGATGAGGTTTATTCATATTGCGACAACGAGGATGAATTATTTGTTATGGGTGGAGCCATTTTATATTCACAAACTTTAATTGTAGCGAGAAGACTTTATATTACAGAGATTGATGCGAGCGTAAGTGGAGATACGTTTTTTCCTGAGTATAGTCGTGCGGAGTGGGAAGAAATTGCAAGGGAAAATTATAAAGCAGATGAAGAAAACGAATTTGACTATAGTTTTACAATATTAAAAAGGAAATGATGTGATGTTTTAAATTTTTTTTTGTTCAGAAGGAACGCTAAATATTTCCTCATTTTCCAATCTCATGGCTGTTAATTTCCCTCCCCATAAGCAGCCAGTATCTAATGGGTATACATTATGATCCTTGAAATTTTTTTCATTACCAAGGTGTACTGTTGACCAGTGCCCAAAAATTATTTTGTCATTTTTGGTTTCTCGATTTGGTAATGAATACCATGGAACTAAACCTATATTTTGTTTTCCAGGCTCTACCTTAGTATTTAATTCAATCTCACCATTATTTTTACAAAAACGAATACGAGTAAAACAATTAATAATAAATCGTTGTCTTGCATAATTATCTAGTGAATCTGTCCAGATATTTGGTGTATCACCATACATGTTAGTTAGTAACCCATTCTTTTTTTTACTTTGCAAAATTACTTCACATTCTTTAGCAAGCATACGCGCAGTTTCTAGTGACCATTGTGGCGGAAGCCCAGCATGGATCATTGTGAAATTTAGATCGGAGTCAGTTATTAGAAAAGGAAGAGCTTTTAACCAGGTGATTAATTCATCTAAATCATCAGCAATTAAAATCTGATCGATCGTATCGTTTTTTGATAATGCTCTAACATTACTCGCTACTGCAAGTAGATGTAAGTCATGATTACCTAGAACGACTTTAGCATTATCTCCAAGTTTTTTAATAAATCGAAGTGTCTCTAAAGACTGTGGCCCTCTGTTGACCAAGTCGCCAGAAAACCAAAGAATATCTTCTCGCTCATTAAAGTTTATTTCGTTGAGCAAATTTTGGAGTTCTAAATAGCAACCTTGGATGTCCCCTATAGCATAGGTGGCCATTATCAATGAAGTGTATTTGGTGCCGCAAGATTGAATACTGGTATTGGAGCATCAAACTCAATCCCATCATCACCAATCATTTCATATGAACCTTGCATGCAGCCAACCGGCGTTTCTAAAATTGCTGCACTGGTATATTCATAAGATTCACCTGGCATGATATGTGGCTGAACTCCTACAACACCTTCACCTCTAACTTCTTGCACTTTACAATTTGCATCTGTAATTAACCAATGTCGACGCAGTAGTGTTGCAGCAGTTTGACCGGTGTTAGTAACTTTAATTGTATAAGCAAAAACATATCGCCCTTCTTCAGGGAGTGATTGCTCAGAGATATAATTAATCTCTGTATCAATACTGATATCATATTGTTTGTTTGTCATAGCTATATTTTTTTAATTATCAGAGTTATTTTTTTCTAATTGTTTTTCCATGTCAGATAACTTTTCTTGTAATGCTTCAAGCTTTACCCTTGTTCGACTTAATAGCGACATTTGTATATCGAATTCTTCACGGGTCACAAGTTCCATTTTTGAAAATGCAGCATTTAAAGTCGCTCGTACATTTTTTTCGACATCTTCTTTTAGAGCATCCATATCTTCTGGCAGAACCTTTCCGATGTCTGAGACTATGGCTTCAATTTTTTCTTTTAACATGTTTTATTCCTGTTTTTTCTAATCTTATGTTTTGACTTGATGGATGTCATTTAATTTTTTGATAGAGAAACAATCAATGCGGCCATCAAATAATTTGCACTAATTTAGTGCATACACGCCTATTTTTGTACATTCAATCTTATAAAATATGTTTTATTTTTCCTATTCATAGTCAGAAAGTTACTTAATTTATTGATTTTTAATAATAAATGAAAATTGGCACGCAAGATGCATTGATTAAAGCTAACTAGAATTAAATTTTTAGTTTTACTAAACATAACACAATTGTATAGAGAGGAAAAAACATGAAAAAGCTATATTTTAAATTATGCGGCTATATATGTTTGCTGGTATCAACCCCAGTTCTTGCCGAAGAACACTCACCTGTCGAGCTTAGTGCAAATGTCGGTTATTTCAGCGATTACATATACAGAGGCGGTAGCCAAACTGCTGATGGAGCTGCTATTCAAGGTGGTTTTGATATGTCACACGAGTCAGGTCTTTATATTGGCACATGGGCTTCTAATGTAGATTTTGGTAATTCCGCAAACATAGAGATAGATTTTTATGGCGGAATTAGCGGTGAGCTACCAAACGGCATTAGTTGGGATGTTGGCGCACTTTATTATTGGTACCCCGGCGTAAAAGATAGTGATGATTCTGGCGGTGATTTCGATTTTTACGATATTTATGCGGGACTCGGCTATACGCTCCCTGGCGATATGGCGCCAAATATTGGTTTCGGAATAGCATATACGCCTGATTATTTCGGCGAAGTTGGTGACGCAACATACTACACAGTTGACTTAGGTGTATCGCTTCCCGGTGATTTTAGTCTAGCTTTTCAATTTGGTTATCAAGATAACGATGAAGAGGCACGTGCTGGCACAAGTTACTCTCATGCGTCAGTTGGCGTAAGCAAAGATATTGGAATATTTACCATAGATGCGAGCTACTATTTCGATGTTAATGATACCAAAGAGTTCTGGGTTCGAGGAGATGATGCGCCAGATGCTTTTGTTTTTTCAGTATCAAGTAGTTTCTAAATAGTTTTTTTGAAAGCCTATTATTTTACGGAGATTTTTATATGAAATTGATAACAGCAATTATCAAACCCTTTAAATTAGATGATGTGAAGGATGCACTGTCAGAGATTGGTGTGGCAGGTATGACTGTGACAGAAACAAAAGGTTTCGGTCGTCAAAAAGGGCATTCAGAACTTTATCGTGGCGCAGAATATGTTGTTGATTTTCTGCCTAAAATAAAAATTGAGTTAGCAGTGACTGACGACAAAATCGAAGATGTTGTGTCATCAATCACAAAAGCTGCTAGTACCGGAAAAGTCGGTGACGGCAAGATTTTTGTATGTGGACTTGATGAGGTTGTGCGTATTCGTACTGGTGAAACAGGCAATGAAGCGATCTAAACCTAATTTCTTAAGGAGATAAAATAGTGAAACGTTTAATAAGTTTTTTATTTAACAAAGAAGGCTTAACAAGCACCGCATTTGGTTTGATTACCTTGTTAGCACCATCGCTTGTTTTAGCCGATGAATTAAATTCTGGTGATACCGCTTGGATGATTACCGCAACTGTATTAGTTCTCATGATGACTATCCCCGGATTGAGTTTATTTTATGCAGGAATGGTTAGGAGCAAAAACGTATTGTCAGTAATGATGCAGTGTTTTGCGATAACTTGCATGGTTACAGTTATTTGGGTTGTATATGGCTATAGCATGGCTTTTGATACAACTGGAATGGAAGCAGGTGTTATTAATTTAAATTCTATTATTGGTGGTTTTGGGAATACATTTTTGCAAGGCATAAGTGTCGACTCAATATCTGGCACAATACCGGAATCTGTTTTTGCAACTTTCCAATTAACTTTCGCAATTATAACTCCCGCACTTATTGTCGGTGCTTTTGCTGAAAGAATGAAATTTTCGACCATGATGGTATTTATAGCCGTTTGGGTAACAGTTTGTTACTTCCCAATGGTACACATGGTTTGGGCTGGTGATGGCGGTTTACTCTGGGACTGGGGTATTATTGATTTTGCTGGCGGTACTGTTGTACATATTAATGCAGGTATTGCGGGACTTGTTGCTGCAATCATGCTCGGTAGACGTAAGGGATTTCCTTCTGTTGCCATGCCACCACATAACTTAACTTTATCAGTGATTGGCGCCTCAATGTTATGGGTAGGTTGGTTTGGTTTCAATGCCGGTTCTGAATTAGCTGCAGATACGACTACAGGAATGGCAATGTTAGTTACGCAAATCGCAACCGCAACTGCTGCTTTGGCTTGGATGATTGTTGAATGGAATACCCATGGAAAACCAAGTGTTTTAGGTATCATAACAGGTGCAGTCGCTGGATTAGTCGCGATTACACCAGCTTCTGGTACAGTTGGCCCTCAAGGTGCGCTATTAATTGGACTTGCAGCTGGCGCTGGATGTTTCTTTGCTTCAACAACATTAAAACGCACATTGGGATACGATGATTCTCTCGATGTCTTCGGTGTCCATGCCGTGGGCGGTATTATCGGTGCAATTCTAACTGGACTTTTTACAGCATCTGAATGGGGCGGTGTAGGTTTAGATGTAAGTACTGCTAGTCAGATGTGGATTCAAACCAAGAGTGTTCTATTCACGATAGTTTATACAGGCGTCTTAACTACCATTATTTTAATGGTGCTAGATTCGGTTATGGGTCTGCGTGTGACGGAAGAAGATGAAGTCGGTGGCCTTGATGTTAACTCTCATAATGAGAGAGGCTATATTTTATAGTTTATATGCTCATTATATTTTCCTCCCTAATATTAAACGGGTCTCACGACCCGTTTTTTTTTACCTTAAATTTATTAGTTTATGTCTTAATGTGGATAAATTGCTTTAAATGTACATAATAAAAAACACTAGTTTGAACCCAAAATTAACTATTTTTGACGGAAGTACTGCGTTAATATGATACGGTTTTTTACAATAATAAATTTTTCGGAGTGTTTTTATGAAACTTGTAAGCGCCATAATTAAACCATACAAACTAGACGATGTACGTCAGGAATTATCGGAGATTGGTGTTCAAGGAATGACAGTAACTGAAACAAAAGGTTTTGGAAGGCAAAAAGGCCACACCGAATTGTATCGAGGAGCTGAATACGTGATTGATTTTTTACCTAAGATAAAAATCGAGGTAGCTATTGATGATGATCAACTTGATGCTGTTATTGCAGCTATTTCAAAGGCTGCGAACACCCAAAAAATTGGCGACGGCAAAATATTTGTATATGAACTTAGCCAAGTAGTACGAATTAGAACAGGTGAAACAGGTAGCGAAGCCATATAATGATAAAAATAATTTTCACTTAAGAGGTTAATTAAGAATCATACTAATCAAGAGGATATTTTAAGGATAACCAGGGGGAACTAATGAGTCGAATTTTAATATTATTAATTACAATATTTCCGAGTCTAGTCTTTGCTGATGAGCTAAATTCAGGTGATACCGCATGGATTTTAACTTCGACTGCGCTAGTTTTATTTATGACATTACCCGGACTTGCTTTATTTTATTCTGGGTTAGTGCGAGCAAAAAATGTATTGTCAGTACTGATGCAATGTTTTGCTATTGCATGTCTAGTTTCAGTTTTATGGTTGGTGTTCGTCTATGGTTTAGCTTTTGGTGACGGGGGAACAATAAATAAAATCGTTGGCCTTGGAAACATAATGCTTTCCGATGTGAACATAGAAACCGTGAACGGCACAATCCCAGAAATTCTTTTCTTTATGTTCCAGATGACCTTCGCGATTATAACACCCGCATTAATTGTTGGTGGCTTTGCAGAGAGAATGAAGTTTTCCTCTGTACTTTTGTTTACCACGTTTTGGTTGGTGCTTGTTTATGCGCCAGTTTGTCATTGGGTTTGGGGCGGAGGTTGGCTTGGTGATATAGGCTTCATGGATTTTGCTGGTGGGGCAGTTGTGCATATTAATGCAGGTGTTGCCGCGATTGTTGCAGCTATCGTGCTTGGAAATCGTAGAGGTTTTCCTGGCACACCAATGACTCCGCATAATATGGCAATAACAGTTGCGGGTGCTTCTATGTTATGGGTTGGTTGGTTCGGTTTTAATGCTGGTAGTGCCCTAACATCAGGTGGTGCTGCTGGAATGGCTATGGCCGTTACACATATTTCAGCTGCTGCTGGTTCTTTGGCTTGGATGGTCTGCGAGTGGTATAAATCTGGGAAACCAACCGTTCTTGGCATCGTAACAGGCATGGTAGCTGGATTGGGTACAATAACGCCAGCATCAGGTTATGTTGGACCATTAGGCGGTTTAATTATAGGTATTTCAGCCGGGGTAGTGTGCTACTTTGCAACGCAGTACATTAAACGTGTATTAAAAATTGATGATTCACTCGATGTGTTTCCAGTTCATGGTGTTGGCGGTATTTTAGGTTGCTTATTAACCGCTGTCTTTTATTCAAATTCATACGGTGGACTAGGAGAAGATGGTTATTCAATATCTTCCCAATTGGGAATACAAGCAACTGGAGTGATAGCGACCGTAGTATGGTGTGCGGTAGTTACTTTCTTTATTTTAAAATTGGTAGATATGATGGTGGGTCTCAGAGTTGATGAAGATGAGGAAACCGAGGGTTTAGATATCGTTCTACATAATGAAAGAGGCTACAATATCTAAAATTTTCCGTAATTTAAAAAAAACCTGCTACGTTAATAATAGCGTAGCAGGTTTTTTATTAAGGCAAATACATTATTTGGCTTGAATATAATATAATGTAAGCGAATATTTTTATTTTGAAGGATAATACCGAATGGCTGAACCGATTGACAAAACGATATTGAAAAATTTTGTTCCAGCAAATGCGCTTAAATCAGAAAACTTTGAGGAATTAGCTAGTAAAACTTTTGTTGAGAATGTTGCTGCTGGTGAAATAATCTTTAAAGCAGGTGATAGTGACAAAAAAGCGGTTTATATTGTGGAGGGACAGGTTGAGATATCCGCTGCTGAAAATATTCCCAATGATAATGAAACAGTGCCCGGCGCTTATTCAGTTGAGGCAGGTACGGAGAAAGCAAAACATGCTATTGCAAATCGACAGCCAAGAAAGCAAACGGCAAAAGCAGTGGTGGGTTGCAAGATTATTAGGATTGATAGTGACTTGCTTGACATTCTGCTCACCTGGGATCAATTGTCCGGCATCGAAGTATCAGATATTCATGCTGATGACACATCAAATCAAAATGATAATAATAATGAAGAATCTGATTGGATGACCAGTATTCTCCAGTCTAAAGCTTTTCTACAAGTTCCACCTGCAAATATTCAGACAATGTTTATGCGTATGCAAGAGTTACCGGTTAAGGCAGGTACGGAAATAATTAAGCAAGGCGATGACGGGGATTACTATTACATTATCAAGCAAGGCAAATGTAAGGTTACTCGTAACTCAAGAACAGGAGCAGCCCTCACATTAGCTACGATAACTGTTGGTGATGCATTTGGTGAGGAAGCATTATTGTCTGATGCCAAACGAAACGCCAATGTGATTATGGAAACAAGCGGCTCGTTAATGCGACTTTCCAAGGACGATTTCAATGCGCTATTAAAAGAACCTATGTTGAGTTGGTTGACAGAAGAAGAGGCTGAGGCAATGGTTAACGACGGAGCGGCAACTTGGATTGATGTTAGGCTTGAATCAGAACATAAGGATTCTGGGATAAAGGGGAGTATTAATATCCCGTTAATCACCTTGAGGATAAAAGCTGCTTCGTTAGATCCTAAAAAGAAATACATAGTTTATTGTGATAGTGGTCGACGTAGTTCTGCAGCTGCTTTTTTATTGAGCGAACGAGGTATAGATGCTTATTGTCTTAAAGGCGGAATAGTCGAACGGACTGGTAATTAAAATTCCTACCTTGAAAATAAAAAATCAATAATCACTGTGACCAACGAACTGATTAATAATAGTTCAGTAGCTAATTATGCTGTATTAGGTAACCCTATAAGCCATAGCATGTCCCCTAAAATACATAGCTTATTCGCGAAACAAATGGGGATATCACTGGAATATCAAGCTATTGAAGTTCCATTAGATAAACTTGGACCTTATGTAACTTTATTCTCTTCAGAGGGCGGCAAAGGTTTAAATATTACTATTCCTTTTAAAGAAAATGCTTATCTATTATGTACAGATTTGACTAAACGAGCCAAAGAATCTGGATCGGTTAATACAATTAAGTTTGATGAAAAAACAAAAATTATTGGTGATACAACTGATGGGCAAGGGTTACTTAATGACTTAATAAAAAATTATAATATCAGTCTAAAAGAAAAAACCATTTTAATATTAGGAGCCGGGGGTACAGTTAGATCAATTATTCAAAGATTGATATCAGAAGAGATTAAAGAAATAGTTATTGTGAACCGGACAGTTTCACGCGCGAAAGATTTAGAAAAAAAATTTAATAATAAAATTAATATAAAGGCATATTCATATGAAGCTCTACCTCGTCATGCGTTCAACCTGATTATAAATGCAACTTCATTAAGTTTGTCATCAAAGATTCCACTAGTTTCAAAAGAAATTATCAATAAGAATACTTTTTGTTATGACTTAATGTACTCAAATAATGAGACTATATTTACAAAGTGGGCAATTGAAAATGGTGCAATGAGAGCAGTTGATGGATTGGGTATGTTAGTTGAACAGGCGGCGGAGTCATTTTTTATATGGCATGGGGTGAAGCCAGATACAGCTAAAGTAATCAGCGCTTTAAAGAATTATTAAAATTTGGTAATTATATCTAAAGACCATTTATTTCATCCATAAGATTAGGTAGCCATATGATCAAATCGGGTATAAGCATTAGTAGCGCAATTGTTATTAATTGCAATAATACAAAAGGGAGAACTCCAGAATAAATATTTTTAATATCAACACTCGGCGGAGCAACAGCTTTAAGATAAAATAATGAAAACCCAAAAGGAGGTGTTAAAAAAGATGTTTGTAGATTAATTGCAATCAATATTGCAAACCATAATAAATCAATTTCAAATTCAACTGCAATCGGAGCGAGAATAGGTATCACAATAAAACAAATTTGTAAAAAATCCAGAAAAAAGCCAAGAATAAAAATAAGAAGCATACTTATAAATAAAAAGCCCCACGCACCAGCAGGTAAATTAGACATTACATCCATCACTAATTTATCTCCACCAATACCTCTAAAAACAAGCCCAAATGCAGTGGCACCAATCAAAATCATAAATACCATGCTCGTTAGTTTAGTTGTATGTTGCATCGATTCATTGAGATTTTTTAAATGTAATCTTTTATGACAACTAGCGAGTATTAGAGCGCCAATAGCTCCTATAGCTGCTGATTCTGTTGGTGTTGCAATACCAAGAAAAATAGATCCAAGTACGGCAAATATTAGTAGTAATGGAGGAAAAATAATGCCGAGTAACTGAATAGGTTTAAGATTATTGTTTTCTAAATTCAATGCCGGTGCCACATTTGGTTTATACTTAGAGTATATAACTATGTAGAGCATAAAAAGAATTACCAAAAGTAGGCCAGGAATAATTGCCCCAACAAACAAACGACCGACAGGAACACCCATTACATCTCCAAGAAGTATCAAAATAATACTCGGAGGAATAATCTGCCCTAATGTGCCAGATGCGGCTATTGTTCCGGATGCTAGAGATGCCGAATAATTATGCTTAAGCATTGTTGGAAGAGCAATAATACCCATTGTAACAACTGTAGCACCAACAACTCCTGTCGTTGCTGCTAACATTGCTCCAACAATTACAACAGAAAGCGCCAAACCTCCATTTAATCTTCCACATAGCTTCCCCATTGTTTCTAATAAGTCTTCCGCTATACCAGAGCGATCTAGTATGACACCCATAAAAATAAATAACGGAACGGCAAGCAATGTGAAATTTGTCAAGATTCCCCAAATACGAAGAGGTAATAGGGTAAAAAAATCAACACCTAGAAATATTATTCCAAAAACAAGGGCAATAAATCCCGATGTAAAAGCAACAGGGTAACCCAGCAATAATAATAGCATCAGAGAAAGGAACATCAGAATAACAATGATAGTCATTAGTTTTTTTCCAATACAAATAGAATTTTTTTCAGTAGCTCAGCAATACCTTGGATTAATAGCATAAAGAAGCCAACAGGAATTGCAGCTTTAATAAGCCAGCGACCGGGTAACCCTCCTGAATCAGGGGATATTTCACCGTGAGCATACGCTTGCATTACAAAAGGCCAAGCGCTAATAATTATTAAAGTACAAAATGGTAAAAGGATTAAAAGTATACCTGCTACGTCAAACCATAGGCGCATTTTTTCACTTATCAGCTTACTGTTATATAATATATCGAGTCTTACATGTTCATCATGTTTTAAGGTGTATGCTGAGCCTAATAGGAAAATTATCGAGAATATATGCCATTCAAGTTCTTGAATAGCAATTGATCCGCTACTAAACAGGTAGCGCATGAATACATCATACCCAACAAGTAATACAAGCATAACTACTAGTACAGAAATACACTTACCAGTATATTCGGTAAATGCATCAATTTTTAATATAATTTTTAGTAGTAGTGATTTCAAAATAATATTTTACATATTCTCATTTTTTAATAATTTTTTTTGATACTGATTTGATAATGTAACAAAATCTTTTATTTGTAAATTTTCAGCACGAAGATTTCCATCTATCCCTAATTCGCTTATATCATTTTTATTTAAAAATATCTTTAATGCATTTCGAATTGTCTTTCTTCTTTGTGAAAAGGCTTCTCTAACAATTATTTTAAAACTTTCATTACTATATAGATCATATTTAGTATTAGATAATGGAGTTATTTTTATTATTGCTGAATCAACTTTTGGACTAGGATTAAAAGCATCTGGTTTTATTATTAACATCGATTCTACATCACAATAATATTGTAAAATAACTGATAGACGACCATATTTCTTACTGTTAGGCTTTGCACAAATTCTTTCTACAACTTCTTTTTGTAGCATAAAAAACATATTTTTTATTATCTTTTTGTATGATAAAAGATGGAATAATAGGGGTGTGCTGATATTATATGGTAAATTACCAATGAGCCTTATATTTTTATTTTTAAATTTTGAGTAATCAAATTTTAATGCATCATTTTCATAAACTACAAATTCTTCATTTTTTATTTTTTCTTTTAATAATCTTGCTAGCTCTCTATCAATTTCTATAGCATTTAAATTTTTTACATATTTAAGAATAGGAATTGTTAATGCTCCTTTCCCCGGGCCTATTTCAATAATAAAATCATCTTTTTGCGGATTTATTAAATTAATGATTTTATCGATTATAACTTGATCTTTTAGAAAGTTTTGACTAAACCTTTTTCGTATGTGATGCGAATCAATTTGCATTTATTTCTATCGCTATAAAAAATAATTATGTTTTCAATTACTCGATTGATTTTTTATCATTTTATTAGCCATATTTATAGCAGCCAGTAAACTACTACATTCAGCCTGACCCGTTCCAGCGAGTCTAAGAGCGGTACCATGGTCAACCGAGGTTCTGATTATTGGTAATCCCAAAGTTGTATTGACCGTATCTCCAAACCCAAATGTTTTCAGCACTGGTAACCCCTGATCATGATACATACATATGTATACATCTGTTTCTTTCCTTCTATCCTCTCTAAATGCAGTATCAGCAGGAACAGGCCCAGATACATTAAATCCGTTAGTAATAAAATTATTAATGACTGGTGTAATCACTTCTTTTTCTTCACTGCCTAAGTAACCATCTTCTCCTGCATGCGGGTTTAAACCACAAACAGTAATTTTTGGATTATTAATAGCTAGCTTACTTCTCATTTCTTTAATAATAAGGCTGATCACTTTTTTAACTTTCTCGCTTGTTATAGCTTTAGGTACATTAATGAGAGGCAAGTGAGTAGTAACAAGTGCAACTCTAAACTCTCCACAGCTAAGCAACATGACAGGAACATCGACATTATATTTTTTTGCTAGGTATTCCGTATGGCCGCTAAATTTTATTCCAGCATCATTAATAATTGATTTTTGTATTGGTGTTGTAATTAGGCCATCGAATTTATTTTCAAGGCAATATTCAGAAGAAGTATCCAGCATTTCGATAACATAGTTAACATTTTTTACATCTAGTAATCCCGGCTCACTATCAACTTTTAATTTTATTGGTAATACTTTTAGAAATTTATTTTCATTATTTTTTTCGGAAAAATTATTTTTTGAAACAATCTCTATTTCTAAAGGAATTGATAATAAGTTTGCACGTTGTTTTAATAAATCTGGGTCGCCGATGATTGTCAAATCATAGTCATGCTTTATTTGTTGTAGCTTAACGATAAGATCTGGACCTATACCCGCAGGTTCTCCAGCCGTTATAAGAAGACGAGGATTATTTTCTTTAGATATCATCTAAGCGATACTCAACGTATGCTTCATCAAGAAGTTGTGTTTTCCAGTTTTGTAAAGCCTCGTTTAGTTTTCTATCACCAATTATATTTCTTACTTTAGTTCGTTTTAGATTTTCAGAATTGTCATGATTACGTCTTTCGAGCACTTGAGCAATATGCCATCCGTATTGTGTTTTAAATGGCTTACTAATTTCATTCGATTTTAATTCATCTAGTACATTTTGAAATTCAACAACAAGTTGTCCTGTTGTTGTCCAACCAAGTTCACCACCTTCTATTGCACTCATTGCGTCATCAGAATTACCTTTTGCTAATAAGGCAAAATCATCACCACTCATGATACGCATTCTCAGTTGATTCAATTTTTTCTCAGCATCTTCACTTGTTGTATATTCATTTGTTTTAATGAGAATATGTCTAGCAAGTGTTTGCTTAACCATATTTTTTTTCATGTCTTTAATTTCAGAAATTTTGATTATATGAAATCCACTGGGGCTTCGGATTAATTCGCTAATATCATTAAGTTTCATATTTGGAATATATTTAGAAAATATACTCGGTATATCTTTTTCCTTCCTCCAACCCAGATCTCCTCCTAATTTAGCATTACCACCATCAGATACAGTTGCAGCGATTTTTTTAAAATCGCCACCCGCTAAAAGCTCATCTCTAACTTTTATTGCCATTTCTTTTGTTTGATTAACTTCCTCATTTGTTGCTGTATCGGGCAGCGAGAACAGTATATGTGAAAGACGTATTTCTGACTCGAATAAATTCTGTGAGTTTTCATTGGATAAAAAATTATCGATTTCTTTTTCAGTTATGTTAATTCGATTTTCTATTTGTCTTTTACGTAGTTGTGTAAGAGTAATTTCATTACGAATATTTTCTCGAAATTTTTTATAGTTATAGCCATCTTTTTTTAATATTTCTTTAAATTCGTCCAAGGTAACACGGCTTTCAGCTGCAATATTACTTATTGTTCTATTGAGATTTGTTTCGCTAACTTTAATGCCGACGACAGCTGCAAGCTGCAGTTGAATTCTTGTGAGTATTAGATTATTCAATACCTGGCGTTTTAAAACAGATAAAGGTGGAGGCTCAACCCCCCTTTGCTTTAATTGACTTGATGAAATTCGTAATTGGTTATCAAGTTCACTTTTCATAATAACATCTTCATTTACGATTGCGACGATACGATCAAGTGGAGTATAAGCAAATACAAATGATTGGATTACACATACTGACATTAACCCCAACACTAAATGTTGGAGTTGTTTTTTGAAGAAATTAGAAATCACTTCTATAGCCCGGAATTTGTTCTTTCAAAAAGTTAACCGTCTTTTTCCCTACTCCAGCAAGCCCTTTCAATTCTAGTTGAAAAAATATTCCGGTATCAAATACACCATTAACATCTGTTAGGAATCTTCTCGCGACAGCTCGAAATGCCCAGCAACAGCTTTCGTATTCAAGCCCGCCAAAAAGTTCTAACGAGCGACCTTCTGGCACGGCGTAGTTCCAACGCCCAACAGCACTCCATTGACGATTAACTGGCATTCTAAATGAAACGTCACTTTGCTCTATATCTGTTGTATCCCTTCTGACTCGATAAGCTAGATTTAATACTTTTCCAGGTATTGGAGCATAAGTTGCATTCATAGTTATTTTCTCGGTTGAATTTCCTATATTGGGATCCCATTGAATATCACCACCAATCGTCCAGTTTTTTATGAGTTTCGTATTTATTTCAGCAATTATTGCTGAGCTTGATTCGTCTCTAATTCCATTTCCAGGAAGCGTAACTTCACGATCACGTAAATAAAAAATTTGTCCAAAACTTATGTCTCCATAATTCTTACCACTTTTTTGATTAATTAAGTGAGAAGTTACGGTTAATGCTATTTGGTTTGCATCACCAAGTCTGTCGTCTCCACTAAAACGATTATCTCTAAATAATGAATCAAAGGTAAGATCAAATGTACCCGTATCAAATACAGGTAGGTCCGATTGATCATCTTTAGGAACGAAAAGATAAAATAATCGTGGTTCTAGTGTTTGTAAAAAACTATCACCTGCAAAATTAATATTTCTCTCTAAAAATATTTTACTATCTAAACTAAATATAGGTAAAAATCGATTAGGACTTTCACTAAAGGTATTAGAATTATCAAGATGATATTGTGTATAGTCCAGACTAAATTTAGGCTCGAGGTAGGTAGCTATAGTTCGAATTGGATATTTAATATATGGCTTTAAGCTAATTCTTGCACCATTTATATTATTGCTAAAATTTGCATTATCACCACGCTCAAAGTAAACAGCGTTACTCTTTAGTCCGTAATTTAATCGACTATACTGCCGAGGCGGGGCATAGTTAAATAAAACCTGTGGCAAGCGTTTATAAGGTCTTGATGAAACAGCTATACTTCGATCGACAGTTTGATAATCCTGAATACGTGTTGTTACATCCCAATTATTACTTTGATAAGAAACATCAACACGACGCTCTAAAAAGCGAGTACTCGTTTTACTCAATTGACTACCAAAATCCTCAAAATAAAATTTGTCTGAGACTCTATTATAGGTAAAGAAAAAATTACCAGTCTCAGCAAACGATTGCTGGTGAGTTATATGGAATAGATTTCTATGTTTATCTTCGAAGTTGTTGTCACTTGCTAGATATTCTAAATTTATTTCACCTTTGCTGTTTGGATATAAGTAGCGGTATTCGCCCATTGCCATAATGCCAGAGTCTGACAAAATTCGAGGAGTGAAGGTAGCATCCATATTGGGGCTTATATTCCAATAGTAGGGGGTTCTAAATTCAACACCATTTCTATTAGTTGCCCCGTAGCCAGGCGCAAGAAATCCACTTTTACGCTCTTTACTAAGCGGAAAAGACATGTAAGGGCTGTAGAAGATAGGGATTTTTTTAATCTTAATCATAACATGTTTTGCTTTACCCCAATTATTTTCATGATCAAGACTAATTTTATCTGCTGATAGTTGCCAAAATTGATTCTCCGGATCGCATGTCGTGTACGTTACTTTTTCTAATTCGGTTAGTTTTCCTAGATCGACAAACAATCTTTCTGCATTTCCAACACCACGACTATCAGTCAGAATATATTCTGCATTTTCAAATTCACCATGACCATTGTCGAGTTTTAGGTTAGCTTTTTTACTTTTTAAAAATAATGTTTCATCCCAGTATCTTACTTCACCATTAAGAGCTGCATTATCATTAGGTTCATCATAATCTATTGTATTAGCTTCGATCTGCTGCATTTTTCGTCTAATTTCAGCATTACCACTTAACGATGAGATGCCTCCTTCAATTAATTCAGCATTATCAGCACTCATATAGATATCTCCATCATCCACATCAGTTTCGCTATAGGGTTTTTCTGGGATGCTAAGAGATTGGGGGCAAATCAACGAAGAATACTCCCCACCAAGCTCGGCAGCATTAATACAGTAGGGCAGCGAAAAGATGCTAAATAGCGCTACTAGCTTGTTTTTAAAGTACTTCATTATAATTACTGTATAATTCCTATTTGATATCTTTAACATCTAAAATCGCACAGAATGCATTTATGTTCAAATTTTTATGTGTTTTTCTTGTCATAACTATAATTACAACAATTTATTAAGAAAATTATACAAAAATTCAATAATTTATAATGAAAATACTTATCCTCATATTTATTACTACTCTTTTAGTGGTTGGCCTATTTTGGACCAAACCAGAAACTCACGCAGAACTCCAATCATTATCTCCATCGATTGTGGAGGTTGAAATAATTAAGGAAATTGAGATTCAACCCATAGTAAAAGTGACTGGAAAATTGGAGCCAGCTCGAAAAGCGAGTCTACATTTTCAGGTTTCTGGTCAAATAAATGAAAGATTTGTAGAGGCAGGACAGAAGGTCAATAAAAATATAAAAATGCTCTCTATTAATGCGGATGATTTTGTAGATACAGTAGAGGAATCTAAAGCTTTATTAGAAATAAGACGCAGCACAATAGAACGTGATATACGTTTACTAGAACTAATCAAAAAAGAGCGTGCATTACAAGAAGACGAAGTAAAAAGATTAGAGCAACTCGGTCAAAATTCTCTTTCATCAAAATCAAATTATGATCAGGCTTTACAGGCCTTATATCGTCAACAAGCTGAAGAGGCTCGGCTAAATCATAGCCTTGGTTTAGCTCGTTCAGAATTAAAAGTCGAGCAGGCAAAACTTAATATTGCTAAACGTAATTTGGCTCGTACTAAACTTATCTCACCGTTTAGTGGAACAGTTAATGCTGTTTATGCAGAGGTAGGTGATTATGTTTCCCCAGGACAGGCAGCAGTTGAAATTATCCAGCTTAATGAACTAGATCTAAATCTCGAAATAAATGGAAGAGCAGCTTCAAAACTAAAATTGGGTCAAGAAATAACAATTACAACGAACAATGGAAATAAATTAGGACGAGTTCTGGCGCTTGCTTTGGACCCTAGTCCCGAGACGAATACGCATACAATGAGAATAAGACTAGCATCTGACGGATTATTTTCTGGGCAACTAGCTGTCGCAAATATACCAGGGGATTTTTATGAAAAAGCTAATGTGATACCAATTAGCTCAATATTA
Organism: Legionellales bacterium; assembly: GCA_002692205.1. Classification (GTDB taxonomy): domain Bacteria; phylum Pseudomonadota; class Gammaproteobacteria; order Eutrophobiales; family Eutrophobiaceae; genus UBA11869. The sequence continues at coordinate 18,928 of NZJM01000061.1, forward strand.
TATGAGGGTGGCAGCGCGTATATTTTTGAAATTATTGGTAATAATGTTTTTAAGAAAAAAATTAGATTGGTTGATAGGTACAATGATCTACAAATCATAGAAGGCATAGCGCCGGGCACCAGCATCGTTGCTAGAGATGTATCCAATTTAATGGATGGGCAGTTAATAATTTCAAATTGAGATTATTAAATCAATTTCACTTTTTTTATATCTAAATGTTCTATGATCCCCATACATTTTTCACTTAAAAACCCGTTGTTAGTAAATTTAAGTCTAATTATTATTTTAATAATGGGATTTTTGTCATGGAAGGGCTTACCTCAAGAGGTTTTTCCTGTTGTCGATTTAGATATGGTCAGCATAAAAACTAATTTTGAAGGAGCTTCTCCTGCTGAAGTTGAGAAGCAAGTTACTTTAGCAATTGAGGAAGAATTTCGAGATAGTCAAGATATTGATTTTATATCCTCCATAAGTAAGGAGGGAGTATCGAGCATTATTATTAAATTAAAGTCTGGAACTAATGTTAATAATTTTATGCGTGATACTCGAACTTTACTCGATCGCGTAAATGATTTACCTGACCTTAGTGAAGAGCCAGAATTGAAAAGAATTAGAACTCGTTTTCCAGTTATAACTTTAACTCTTTTTGGGAATCTATCGAAAGCGGAGCTTTATGAGTATTCTGAAAAAGCTCGTAGAAGAATTCAGAAGATTAAAGGTATTGCCAGTATTGGAATAGCGGGCGAACAAGATTGGGAAATTTGGGTTGAGGTAGATCCGCATCAACTTGCAGCATTTAATATACCATTAGGAGTAATTAATTCAGCATTAAAGAATAATTTAATAGATCAGCCAGGCGGTTCGATTAAATCTCGTGAAGGAGATATTCGCTTAAGAGGTAAAGGAGTTCAGTCTGACCCAGAGAGCATTAAAGAGATCGTATTAAGAACAAATGATAATGGTGGAGAATTAAAACTAGGTGACATAGCAAGAGTTGTACGTAGATTTGAAGAACCAAAAACTTATGCAAGATTCAATGGAAAGCCTTCGGTTAATTTAACTGTAACAAAAACTGCAGATGCATCAACAATAGATATATCTAGAAAAATTAGATTATTATCAGATAAGTTAAACGATGAATTACCTGGCAACATTAGTGCTGGATATCATACTGATATGTCCGTTTATGTAAAAACTCGTCTCAATGTTGTTAAGTCATCAGGTTTAATAGGATTGATATTAGTTTTATTTTCACTTTATCTCTTGCTGAATTTTCGTGTTGCTTTGGTTACTGCTTTTGGGATACCTGTTTCTTTTTTATTTGCAGTTATATTACTTTTTTATCTCAATTTTACAATTAATATGGTTTCATTATTTGCTTTTCTGATTGTATTGGGAATGATTGTTGATGATGCGATTATCGTTACCGAGAATATATTTCGACATATTGAAAATGGAATGGCTCCATTGGATGCTGCATCTGTTGGTGCAAAAGAGGTTTTTTGGCCGGTTGTTGTTTCAACATTAACAACGATAGCGGCTTTTCTACCTATATTTTCTATAGGCGGCGTATTGGGTGAATTCATTAAAGTTATACCTGTTGTTGTTTGTTGTGCCCTTCTGGGTTCATTAATCGAAGCTTTCGTTGTGTTACCAACGCATGCTGCTCAATTCATAAAACATAAAAAAAATAAAACATTTATAAATTGGGAGGCATTATTAAATAAATATTCAAATTTGTTGAATTGGTCAATCATGAATCGTTATTTTGTTGCAATACTTAGTATTTGTATTTTATTTTTGAGTATTGCATACGCAAGCACAAGACTTCCATTTCAACTTTTTGGTGAGGTCGAAATCGGCCAATTTTTTGTAAATGTTGAAACTCCGAATACATATAGCCTAAATGACAGTCTTGTATTGGCAAAAGAACTAGAGAAAAAAATCGATAGCGTTATCCACGAAGAAGAGCTTCTTTCGTTAATAACAAATGTTGGTATAAGCATGATCGATTTTAATCGAAGCAAGGCCGGAAGTAATGTAATTCAATTTGTTATCGATTTAAAGAAACCTATACCAAGTGGTTTTATTGATAAATGGGTTACGCCAATTGTAAGTTTAGAATTTGATCAAGCAGGAACGAGAGCAAGAGGTGCTGATACTATTATCAATGAAATTAGAAATGAATTCTCAAAAGTCACAGGTGTTAATAAAGTGAGCATTCTAAAACCAAATGCTGGGCCAGCTGGAGATGATATTGAATTGGGAATAGTCGGTAATGATCTAGTATTTTTGCAAGAAAAAGCGATAGAGATTAGCGACTATATGAAACGCATGTCAGGTGTTAATGATGTAGTACATGATCAGGAGCCTGGCAAATGGGAGTACAATTACAAATTAAATGATCGAGGTAAACGTTTAGGTCTGACTCAAAACGAACTAGCCGATGTTGTTCGTAGTGGATATCTCGGCAATGAAGTTGTTAATGTTACGTGGGGCGAAAAAAGGGTGCCTATTCGTGTTATATATCCCGAATTAATTAGACAACAATCAACAAGTCTAGTCGAGTTACCGATTGTGCTAGATTCTGGAAAAAAGGTTTTTTTAGGGGATGTTGCTAATATTAATATTGGTCAAGGTTTAAATCAAATACGAAGAAGAGATGCACAGCGGATGGCAAAAATAACAGCCGATGTAGACTCATCTATCACAACACCGAGTGAAGTTATTAAGCAAATAAATAATTCTTTTAGTGATGAACAAAAAACAAAACCATATTCACTGCTATTCCTTGGAGAAAAGAAAAGGGCGGAAGATTCTTTTAAAGATATTACAAAAGCATTAATTATCGCCTTAGCAATAATATTCTTTATGTTAACAGCTTTGTTTAAGTCTCTTATAGAACCTCTGGTGGTGATGTTTGCTATACCATTCGGTTTTATCGGTGTTGTTATCGGGCATGCTATGTTTAGTTATAATATTCAATTTTTATCCGCGGTAGGAACGCTAGCATTATCAGGTATAATTGTTAATGATTCGTTAATAATGGTTGATTTCATAAAGAAATTACGGAGCGATGGTGTTGATAAGATTGCAGCTGTTATAGGTGCAGGGAAAGTGAGAGCAAGACCAATACTATTAACAACTATTACAACTTTTCTGGGTGTATCTCCACTTATTTTCTTTGCAACAGGACAAACATCATTTCTTTCACCAATGGCCGTTAGCCTAGGTTTTGGCCTAGTATTTGCAACTATGCTAATACTAATTGTATTACCCTGTTTTTATCTTATCGCTGACGATATAAAAAATTCTTTTTCAACATAACAAGATAGTATTTGATTAAGTTATATTTCTTATGATTTTTGATTATTTTCTTTGTATATTACTAAAATATTACCAACATTATTGATAAGCTGTGAGTCCGTAAATTTACATATTTTTTCTATATCTATTTTTCGTTGTTCTTTTTCAGTTTGAAGTAGTTTGATTTTTATTAATTCATGATGCTCCAATGCTTGTATTATTTCTTTAATCACATTTTTAGTTATTCCGTTTTTTCCTACCCATATAATTGGGTTTAAGTGATGTGCGGCTTCACGTAAAGATTTATTTTTTAATTTATCTATTGACATTTATTTATATTATTTTTTTAAATTTTTAATCAATTTTTACTAATATCATTCTCTTTTGTTTCGACGAGCATATCTTTTATTTTTTCTTTTTCGATTCGGGTCATTAATGGACTATATTTATTTATTTTATGATCTAATAATGTTGTTTTTGCATCTTTCCAGTTTAGCGGTTCAATATTTAGAAATTCTTCTGTATTCTTTGCAATTATTGGAAGTACGGGTTTTAAATACAGAGCTAATACCCTGTATAAATTAATACCAGTTGTACAAATACTCTGTAGTTCATTATCACTATTTTTTTGCTTAGCAATAATCCATGGCTTGTGATAATCAATATATTGATTTGCTTTGTCTGCTAACGTCATTATTTCTCGCATAGCTCTGGCATATTCTCTATTTTCATATGCATTTTCAATTTGCTCACTTTGATTTGCGAACTCTGATTGAATATTTGTATCATGATTATTGGGACTTAATTGACCATCGAATCTTTTGTTAATAAATCCAGCACATCTACTTGCAATATTTATTACCTTACCAATTAAATCGGAATTAACTCTTTTTAAAAAATCATCTAAGTTTAGATCAATATCATCAATACCAGGCCCAAGTTTTGCTGCAATATAATAACGTAGATACTCAGGATTTAGATGATTTAAATAAGATCGAGCCGTTATAAATGTCCCTCGTGACTTCGACATTTTTTGTCCTTCAACTGTTAAAAAACCATGAGCATAAACAGCAGACGGTTTTTTAAGATTACTTCCCTCTAGTATTGCTGGCCAAAATAATGCGTGAAAATAAATAATATCTTTTCCTATGAAATGATACATTTCAATATCACTATTAGGATCACACCAATGATTAAAATCTAGTTTCTCTTTTTCGCAGAAATTTTTGAAACTTGCTAGATATCCAATAGGGGCATCCAACCAAACATAAAAGAATTTGTTTGTTGTGCCAGGTATTTTAAAACCGAAATAAGGCTCATCGCGTGATATGTCCCACTCTTGTAGCCCAGCTTCGAACCATTCATCAAGTTTATTGGTTACTTCATTTTGTAAGTGACCTTCATGCGTCCATTTAAGCAAGTTTTCTTCAAAATCATGGAGCTTAAAAAAATAATGTTCAGATTCTTTTTCAATCGGTTTTTTACCGGTAATAGCGGAGATTGGATTGATTAAATCAGTTGGCGCATACGTTGCGCCACATACCTCACAGTTATCCCCATACTGATTTACAGCATGACATTTTGGGCATTCTCCACGAATAAAACGATCTGGCAGAAACATATTCTTTTCGGGATCGTACAATTGCTTGATAACTCTTTTAGTAATATGCCCACCTTCATTTAATTTTTTAAAGATACTATTTGCAAGCGACTGATTCTCTTTCGAATGTGTACTATGGTAATTATCAAAAGTTATAGCAAAGTCATTAAAATCGCGCTCATGTTCATTTTTCATTTGTTCAATTAGAGTTTCAGGCGATGTGCCTTTTTCCTGCGCCTTCAGCATTATAGGCGTACCATGGGAGTCATCCGCACAAATATAAACACACTGATGCCCCCTCATTTTTTGGAATCGAACCCAGATGTCAGTTTGGATATACTCGACCATGTGCCCAATATGAATTGGCCCATTTGCATAAGGCAGGGCACTTGTGACTAAAATTTGACGCTGTTTGTCTCTCATTACGGTTAAGGCTATAGAATTATGGTGCGGTAAACTAGCATTATTCAATGATTACGTGAAGTGATTGTAATAAATTTGTAGAATGTATTCCTAAGTAAGTTAGGTATAAATATCGAGATATCAAAATGAATCATGAAAAAATAGAAGAAATACTATCCAGTATAATGGATCCGTATATAAAAAAAGACTTAACTAGCACACAGAGCATTAAGAACATAAGTATTGTTGATAATAATGTCTATATAGATATTGAGTTTGGCTATCCGTTAGATGGTATCAAGCAAGAATTATCTAAAAAAATTAAAGATGAAATCTCTAAAGTAGGGAATATTGACTGTACTGTTAATATATCGTGTAAGATTGTTTCGCATGTGGCGCAAAAAGGGACGCAGTTATTACCTAATGTTAAAAATACGATTGCTGTTGCATCAGGAAAAGGTGGAGTGGGTAAATCAACAACCTCTGTTAATCTTGCTCTTGCTTTACAAGCGGAAGGCGCGAGTGTCGGTATTTTAGACGCAGATATTTATGGCCCCAGTCAACCCAGAATGTTAGGTCTTAAAGGAAAACCCGATTCGCATGATGGAAAGACAGTGGAGCCAAAAGAAAATTATCATATACAGTCAATGTCTATTGGTTATTTGATTGATGAAGAAACACCCATGATATGGCGTGGTCCGATGGTCACAGGTGCTCTGGAACAATTATTAAACGATACTAATTGGAGAGATCTAGATTATCTTATTATTGATCTTCCTCCAGGCACTGGTGATATCCAATTAACATTGTGCCAAAAAATTCCAGTTAGTGGAGCAGTTATTATTACTACCCCTCAAGATATTGCATTATTAGATGCAAAAAAAGCACTAAAGATGTTTGAAAAAGTTCAAGTGCCAGTTCTAGGTATTATTGAAAATATGAGCACCCATATCTGTAGTAAATGCGGCAATGAAGAACATATTTTTGGTAGTGGCGGCGGAGAAAGCATGTCGAGACAATATGAGGTGGAATTATTAGGCTCATTACCACTAGATATAAAAATTCGTGAAGGTGTTGATAACGGCAAACCAACTGTTGCACTAGATCCAAATTCTGTTATTTCTAAGAATTATCGTGACATCGCAAGATCTGTTGCTGCAAAAATTTCGCTACAAGCAAAGGATTATACGAGTAAATTTCCAAAGATAGTGATTGAGAATAATTGAATGAATGCGTAGTCTCATAATATTTTAGATTAAAGAGATAATTTTAATGAGTATAAAAAGCGATCAATGGATTAGAAAAATGGCAAAAGAGAATGGAATGATTGAGCCGTTTGAGCCGTTTCAGGTAAAAAAAAATAAAGCAGAAAAATTAATATCATATGGAACATCTAGTTATGGTTATGATGTTAGATGTTCAGATGAATTTAAAATTTTTACTAATGTTCACTCAAGTACGGTCGACCCAAAAAAATTTGATCCAAACAGTTTCGTTGATATTAAAGCCGACCATTGCATAATACCACCTAATGCTTTTGCATTAGCGCGGACAGTTGAATATTTTCGTATACCAAGAAATATTCTTACTATATGTTTGGGTAAATCCACCTATGCACGTTGTGGAATTATCGTAAATGTAACGCCCCTAGAGCCTGAATGGGAAGGGCATGTCACTTTAGAATTTTCAAATACAACTAATTTGCCAGCAAAAATCTATGCAAATGAGGGTATTGCACAAGTTATTTTTCTGGAGTCTGATGAGGAATGTGAGACGTCATATAAAGATAGATCTGGAAAATACCAGGGACAAAGGGGTGTTACTCTCCCAAAGGCATAATTGAAAATTCAGCATTACTAGACTATTACAATGATTAACTTTCCAATTTTTATAAAACTTCAAGATCAGGAATGTCTTGTAGTAGGAGGCGGAGCTGTTGCTGCAAGAAAAATCAAGCATCTATTAAATGCTGGCGCGAAAGTATCTGTTGTCTCGCCTACTATTCAAGCCTCATTAGAAGAAGTTCACAAATTAGGTAAGATTGATTATTTTAAAGAGAAATATTGCGAAAAGTTTCTTGAAGAAAAAAAAATAGTTGTAGCTGCAACCAATAATGCACAGCTTAACTATCAAATTGCTGAACAAGCAAAATCAAAAAATATATTTGTAAATGTTGCTGATAATCCCGAAGCTGGAACATTCATAATTCCATCCATTGTAGATAGAAGTCCTATTATAATTGCAATTTCAACTAGCGGCATTGCTCCCGTTTTAACTAGATTGTTAAGTACAAAATTGGAGACAGTAATTCCATCAAGATATGGTGAATTAGCAAAGCTGATTAGTTCTTTTCGTGGAAAAGTAAAAGAAAAGTATAAAAATATCAAAGATAGACGTAGATTTTGGGAAAATATTCTGAATAGCTCAATAGCTGAAATGTTTTATGCTGGGCAAGAAGAGAAAACATTAAAGTTAATTGGAAAAATACTTAAGGATGATAAGCCAGTTGTAAAACATACTGGAGAAGTATATCTAGTAGGTGGTGGTCCTGGCGATCCAGAATTATTAACATTTCGCGCTTTACGTTTAATGCAACAATCTGATGTTGTTCTATATGATCGATTAATATCACCAAAAATTCTTGATTTTGTTCGTAAAGATGCTGAAAGAATTTATGTCGGAAAGAAGAGAGATAGGCATACATTACCTCAATCTGAGATTAATCAATTGTTAGTAGATTTAGCCAAACAAGGAAAGCGTGTGTTGCGACTAAAAGGCGGAGATCCATTTATGTTTGGACGCGGAGGCGAAGAAATCGATTTACTTAATGAGAATGAGGTTTCATTTCAAATTGTTCCTGGAATTACAGCTGCAAGTGGTTGCGCATCTTATGCAGGTATTCCACTGACTCACCGTGATTATGCACAATCTTGTTTATTTGTAACTGGGCATCTAAAAGATGGCAGTATGAATTTAAATTGGCAAACTTTAGTGCAGCCTCAGCAAACTATAGCTGTTTACATGGGCACTCATAGTTTGAGTATATTGAGTCATCAATTAATGAAACACGGAATGAAAAAGTCTATGCCGGCTGCGATTATTCAGCAAGGAACAACAGGAGAGCAAAGTGTTTTTCTCTCAACTATTGAACTACTACCTGAACTGCAAAGAGAAAATAATATTAAACCACCTAGCATGATTATTATCGGAGAAGTAGTCTCACTTCATGAAAAACTCGCTTGGTATAAGTCTGATACCTAATTACTAGCATATCTTCTCAAAGTTCTAATCGTTATTGCTATTAAATAGAAGAAAATAATTGAAAGTTCTCGCTAAGTACTCTATTCTAACAAAGAGAACTTATGGAGAACTTTAAATGCTAACGGGTTTAGAAGAGAAAATTTTACAGTGTATTACAATTTATATAACTCAGAATGGTCGAAGCCCAACACTAGATGAGATTGGTCAATTACTTTCAATTAAATCCAAAGGGACTATTCATCGTTATATTAAATCATTAATTAAAAAAGGCCATCTTCACCGAAGCGGGAGGAATTGGCGAGGCATCCGTCTTACTGGGGAGCAAAATCGAAAGTTAACTATTTTACCTCTAGCGGGCAGAATTGCTGCTGGAAAACCAATAGAGGCAATTTCTGAACAATATGAAATAAACTTTTCTGAAATGCTATTGGGACCAGGTCGATATGTTCTTGAGGTGCAGGGAGATTCTATGATTGATGCAGGTATATTGGATGGTGATCTGGTTATTATCAGAGAGACGCAATCCGCTGATAATGGGGATATAGTTGTTGCATTAATTGATAATAGTGAAGCAACTCTGAAGCGGCTTAAAAAAAATGGAAATCAAATTGAATTAATTCCCGATAATAAATCAATGAGTCCAATGAAATATTCGGCAGATCGAATAAATGTTCAAGGTGTCGTGGTGGGGCAGGTAAGAATGTATTAACTATTTTTTATTTTATAAATTCGACATTAGGATCTATACATCTTTTCTATAGCGATGTTGAGCACTCATCACTACTTTGATTAGTGCTTCCTGTAATATTGAATCGCTATCGTTACTAAATAAGGAAAATATTAGTATTAGTTTTCCTACTCCTAATGCTCCTTGAGTTAGGTATTGGTATTCTCCGGATGAAGCACTACTATCTGATAGATTGAAAAAGTATCCAATTCCATATTTTCCTGAAATTTTTTCTAATTCCAGCTCAGTCTGATCCGAGTGAAGCAGAGCTTGTTTTCCAGTTTTTTCTACTAAAGAACGAATATATTCGGGAGATGAGATATTTCTCTGAAAACCATCTTCCCAGAGTACCGACAAGTTTAGTTGGTAAATTTCCTCTTTGTCTTTATTAAGATTATAGAATGTAATTATTGGTGGTTTATCTTCATTTGTTGTTGTGAAATTATAATTCCAGATTTTTGGAACATCGATTACGAGCTTACCATGACCCGGTATTGCAAATGATTCAGAGTCAGTCCTATACTCAGTGGTATTTTCTGTTGTAGCGGAGGTATTAATTACATACAAAGAAATAAATAATAGAAAAATATTTTTATAATTATTATCCAATTTAAGCATAGTGTATTTAGGTATTTACAAAAATTAATTTTATGTTTTTACTTTACTGGCTATTTTTGGAATACAATACAAGCATTTGTTCCACCAAAACCAAAGCTATTAGACATTATAGTTTTTAATCCCGCACCATCAATTCTATTTAGAGCGATTGGTATATCTTTTGCTTTTGAATCAATCTCTTCGATATTCATTGATTTCGCTATAAAATTATTTTCTAGCATAAGTAAGCTGTATATTGATTCATTTGAACCAGCAGCACCCAAGCCATGCCCTGTTTGTGATTTTGTTGCACTGATTAAAGGGATTTTACTTTTGAAAACTCTTTTAATTGCATCTAGCTCTGTTACATCTCCAGCAGGGGTACTAGTAGCATGAGCATTAATATAATCAATTGGCACCTCTACAGATGCTAGCGCTTGTTGCATACATCTTACCGCACCTTCCCCAGATGGTTTTACCATATCGAAGCCATCCGAGGTCGCCCCATAACCAATAATTTCAGCATAAATATTTGCATTACGAGCTAACGCATGCTCCATCTCTTCTACAACGAGAATACTTCCTCCACCTGATATGACAAAACCATCACGTTTTGCATCGTAAGGTCGAGAGGCTTTTTCGGGACTACTATTATATTTAGATGATAAGGCGCCCATGCTGTCGAAGAGTAATGTTGATGTCCAGTGAATTTCTTCACCACCTCCTGCAAAAATTATATCTTGTTTCCCAGATTGTATAATTTCGTACGCATTACCAATACAATGCGCGCTTGTTGCGCAAGCTGAACTAATTGAATAGTTAACACCTTTGATTTTATATGCAACAGATAGACATGCACTATTTGAGCTAGTCATTATTCTCGGCACCATCGTAGGCCCTACTTTACGAGCGCCACGTGCACGAAGAGTATCTATGACATCAAGCATATTTTTATTTGAGCTACCTCCCTGACCTACAATTAATCCAGTTCTTTCATTTGAAATATTCGCTTCATTGAGATTTGCGTCTTCGATTGCCTCTTGCATTGCGATATAACAATAAGCGGCACTGTCGCCCATGAATCTTTTTTGTTTGCGATCTATAAATGCATCTAAGTCAATATCTATTGCACCATAAACATGTGAACGAAATTCTAGTTCTGCATACTCAGGTGAATATTGGATACCAGACTTACTATTTTTTAAGGAATCTAATACATCACTTTTATTATTTCCTATGCTGGAAACGATCCCCATACCTGTAATAACTACTCTTTTCAATTTTAATAAATTCCTAAAAATTATCGGTTGATTTAAATAGGCCAACACGCAAGTCTTCAGCAACATAGATTTCTTTGCCGTCAACAGACATACTTGCATCTGCTACTCCCATTACCAATTTTCTTAATACAACTCTTCTTACATCAACGCGGTATGTAACTAGCTTATTTTTTGGTGTTACCTGACCAGAAAATTTCACATTTCCAGCACCAAGCGCTCGACCCCTTCCTTCAGCTCCGGACCAACCAAGGAAGAATCCAACTAATTGCCACATCGCATCTAAACCAAGACAACCTGGCATAACAGGATCACCATCAAAATGGCAACCGAAGAACCAGAGGTCAGAATTTATATCAAGTTCAGCAATAATTTCTCCTTTACCAGCTTTTCCTCCATCTTTAGAAATATTAACGATTCGATCGAACATCAGCATCGGTTTTAGAGGTAGCTGTGCATTGTTTATGCCAAACATTTTCCCGAGTCCGCAAAGATTTAACTCTTCTTGCGTATAGCTATTTTTTATATTCATTGCTCAATATTATCTCACGTCAGTAGTTTTTTTTCTAAAAAAACCGGCTTATATATATTACAACTATTCTTGACAGTGTCTATTTGCCCATTAGACTTTAGGTATATGTTAAATAGCAAGATTATCTCATGACTCAAGAAAGACGACACAGTATTGCCGTAAAGATTGGATCGGTAATGATCGGAGGTGATAATCCGATTGTTGTTCAGTCGATGACCAATACTGATACTGCAGATATTGATGCAACAGTTAAACAAGTACAACAATTAGCTGCTGCTGGATCAGAATTGGTTAGAATTACGGTTAATACTAACGAAGCCGCGTCGGCGGTTGCGATTATACGTGAAAGACTCGATAAACTGGGTTGTAATGTACCGCTAGTTGGAGATTTTCATTACAACGGTCATAAATTATTAATTAATTATCCTGATTGCGCTCAAGCTTTGGGTAAGTATCGAATCAACCCAGGTAATGTTGGTTTTGGGAAAAAAAAGGATAATCAGTATGAGATAATGATTGAGCAGGCTATAGAGAATGATAAACCCGTTAGAATTGGCGTTAATTGGGGTAGCCTGGATCAAGCATTACTAACGGAAATGATGGATACCAATGCTAAAAAATCAGTTCCCTCAGACGCAAATGATGTTATGCAGGAAGCACTGATTGTTTCAGCATTAAATAGTGCTAAACAAGCTGAAGAAATAGGCTTAGCTAGAGATCATATAATTTTGTCTTGCAAAGTAAGCGGCGTTCAAAAATTAATTTCAGTATATAGAGACATTGCTAAAAGATGTGATTATGCATTACATTTGGGTTTAACTGAGGCAGGTATGGGCTCAAAAGGAATAGTTGCTTCCACCGCATCAATTGGGGTATTACTTCAAGAAGGTATTGGCGACACAATTCGAATCTCACTCACACCTGAACCCGGGGGCGATAGATGTAATGAAGTTATTGTTGCTCAGGAAATATTACAAACAATGGGTTTACGATCATTCACTCCTCTTGTAACGGCTTGTCCAGGATGCGGCAGAACAACAAGCACAGTATTTCAAGAGTTAGCAGATAGCATTCAAGCATATGTTCGTAGTCAAATGCCCATTTGGAGAGAAAAATATATTGGCGTGGAAGATATGAACCTTGCTGTTATGGGTTGTATTGTAAATGGGCCAGGGGAGAGTAAGCATGCCGATATCGGGATCAGTCTACCTGGGACAGGTGAAAATCCCTCAGCTCCCGTATTTGTCGATGGAAGGAAAACAGTAACATTGAAGGGTGACACAATCGCTGAAGACTTTAGAAAGATCGTAGACGATTATGTAAAAAATAGATATTCATTAAAATAAAAAATGAGATTTTTTTTGGTTAAGCAAGCGTATAGCTCAAGTGCAACAAACTAATTATAAATTTCCTTCATAATTAAGTAGAAGATTGAGGCAATAGTGGCAAAAGAAAAAGTTTATAAAGTAACGAATGAGATTTCTAAAAATACTCATATTGATGCCAAAAAATATCAAGAAATGTATGATCGTTCGATTAATGAATCTGATACTTTTTGGGGTGAGCAAGCAGAGAAATTTTTAACTTGGTTTTCAAAGTGGGATAAAATTCAAGAATGGAATTATGATAAGAATGTAAATATCAGTTGGTTTACAAATGCTAAATTAAATGTCAGCTACAACTGCATTGACCGTCACCTTGATGAAAAAGGAGATCAGGTCGCTATTATTTGGGAGGGAGATGAACCCGATCATCAAAAGTATATTACTTATCGAGAACTACACGAAGAAGTATGTAAGTTTGCCAATGTTCTAAAGTCACGTGGCATTAAGAAAGGTGATTGTATTTCTATTTACATGCCTATGGTTGCTGAAGCAGCTATCGCAATGCTTGCCTGTACTCGCATTGGCGCAATACATTCAGTCGTGTTTGGCGGATTTTCACCCGAAGCACTCAAAGATCGTATTTTGGATTCTGATTGTAAACTTATTGTCACCGCAGATGAGGGTATTCGAGGTGGACGTGCTGTACCATTAAAAGATAATGTTGATAAAGCGCTCACAAAGTGCCCAAATGTACATACTGTTGTAGTTATTGAACGAACAAATAAAGAAATTTTCTGGAGTAAAGGCCGAGATATTTTTTATAAAGAAGCGATGAGCACCGTATCATCTGATTGCCCCGCAGTTAAAATGGATGCAGAGGATCCTTTATTTATTTTATACACATCTGGGTCTACCGGTAAACCTAAAGGTGTCTTACATACCACAGCCGGCTATCTTTTATTCACAGCAATGACGCACAAGTACGTATTTGATTATCATGATAAAGATATTTATTGGTGCACAGCCGATGTAGGTTGGATCACAGGTCATTCTTATATAGTTTACGGTCCACTTTGTAATGGGGCAACTACCCTAATGTTTGAAGGAGTCCCTACGTATCCAGATGCAAGTCGTTTTTGGCAAGTTGTCGATAAACACAAAGTGAACATTTTTTATACCGCACCAACTGCTATTCGTGCATTAATGAGTAAGGGAGAAGATTTTGTAAAAAAAACAACCAGAGCGAGTCTTCGAATTTTAGGCACAGTTGGTGAGCCAATAAATCCAGAAGCATGGGAGTGGTATTATAATATTGTTGGTGATAGCCGTTGCCCCATTATTGATACTTGGTGGCAAACTGAAACCGGTGGTCATTTGATTACTCCACTACCAGGCGCAACTAATTTGAAACCGGGTTCTGCAACATTACCATTTTTTGGTATAGAACCCTGCCTAATTGATGATAAAGGAAACCAAATTAAACACGCCGGAGAAGGAGCTCTGTGTTTTAAACGTTCATGGCCAGGCCAAATGCGAACAATTTTTGGTGATCATGATCGTTTTATGAGTACTTATTTCAAAACATACCCCGGTTTCTATTTCAGTGGAGATGGCGCGCGTAGAGATAGTGATAATTATTATTGGATTACTGGTAGAGTAGATGATGTTATCAATGTATCTGGCCATCGTATGGGAACTGCTGAGGTTGAGAGTGCATTGGTGCTGCATCGTGATGTTGCAGAATCAGCAGTGGTCGGTTATCCACATAAAATCAAAGGCCAAGGCATTTATGTTTATGTAACCCTAAATGATGGTATTGAGCCTACTGATACATTGAAACAAGAACTTCTTCAACATGTTAGAAAAGAGATCGGGTCAATCGCATGCCCAGATATTATTCAATGGGCTCCAGGGTTACCAAAAACTCGATCTGGTAAAATTATGCGACGAATTTTAAGAAAAATTGCTTTAAATGAAGTGGATGATCTCGGGGATACTAGCACTCTTGCCGAACCCGAAGTGGTCACCAATCTTATTGATAATAGAGAAAATAAATAGATTCGTTACTATATTGGCAGTTATATAATTTCGATATGAAGTTTTCATATATAAAATATTTTTTGAATGTTGAGGTTAAAAACAGCGTCAACGAATAGACACTTAATGTCATCATAGACTATAATGAATTAACAACATCGGGAGTTGCCACCAGAGCTACTCCCTTTTTTATGCCCATGAGAGGTTATATTTTTTGATAGATAAAGCCCTATTGGCTCTTGAGGACGGCTCTTTATTTTATGGTGTTTCTTTTGGTGTTGAGGGAGAAACAACAGGTGAAGTTGTTTTCAATACAGCGATGACAGGCTATCAAGAAATATTTACCGATCCATCATATTGCAGACAAATAGTTACACTAACTCATCCACATATTGGAAATGTCGGTACAAATAAAGAAGATGAAGAGTCACGCAATGTGCATATCAGCGGTTTAGTCATTAGAGACCTATCTGCTGTTGTAAGCAGTTGGCGATCTGAAAATAGTCTAGCTGGTTATTTGAAAAAACATAATATTATTGCTATAGCAGGTATTGATACTCGACAATTGACAAGACACATACGTAAACATGGCGCAATGAGAGGATGTATTGTTAGTAGTTCAAGAATAAATGCCGAAGATGCAATAAGCAAAGCAAAATCTTTTGCCGGATTAATAGGAATGGATTTAGCAAAAGAAGTAACAACTCAAACTTCATTCAAGTGGTCTGATGGTATTTGGCAATTACAAAAAAAACCCAAAAAGAGCGACCAGAGCAAATGGAAAATAATTGCATATGATTTTGGTATTAAGCGAAATATACTAAGAATACTTGTTGATTTAGGCTGCGATGTTACTGTTGTTCCGGCAACTTTACCTGCAGAAGAAGTACTAAATCAAAAACCAGACGGTATTTTTTTATCAAACGGTCCCGGAGATCCCGATGCATGTGATTATGCTATCTCCGCAATCAAAAAAATTATAGAAACAGGAATACCTGTATTTGGTATCTGTTTAGGTCACCAGCTCTTATCATTGGCACTTGGTGCCAAAACGGTGAAAATGAAATTTGGACATCACGGCGCAAATCATCCAGTGTTATCTCTTGATGATAAAAAAGTATTAATAACTAGTCAAAATCATGGTTTTGCAGTTGATGAGGAATCTTTACCAAAAGATTTATCTGTGACGCATCGTTCTTTGTTCGATGGAACGTTGCAAGGAGTACACCATAAAAAACATCCTGTGTTTGGATTTCAGGGGCACCCAGAAGCAAGCCCCGGACCCCATGACTTACTCTCGCTTTTTAATCACTTTATTGAGTTAATAAAAAAAACTAAAAATTAATCATAATCTATGCCAAAAAGAACAGATATAAACAGCGTACTTATTATTGGAGCAGGTCCAATTGTTATAGGACAAGCATGCGAATTTGATTACTCTGGGGCCCAGGCATGCAAGGCTCTTCGTGAAGAAGGTTATAAAGTAATACTTGTTAATTCTAACCCAGCAACAATTATGACAGATCCTGAAATGGCTGATGCCACATACATAGAGCCGGTAGATTGGCAAACTGTTAGGAAAATTATTGAACAAGAAAGACCCGATGCACTATTGCCAACAATGGGTGGACAAACCGCCTTGAATTGTGCTCTTGATCTCGATAAGCAAGGCGTGTTGAAAGAGTATGGTGTAGAAATGATTGGCGCATCAAAAGACGCGATTGATAAAGCTGAAGATCGTGAATTATTTAGAAAAGCAATGTTAAAGATTGGCTTATCTATGCCAAGATCAGAGATGGCAAGTGATATAGAGCAGGCTAAAAAAGCGTTAGATGTAATAGGGTTTCCAGCAATAATACGCCCATCATTCACTTTAGGCGGAACAGGTGGAGGCATCGCGTATGATGAAAAAGGATATTTTGATATTTGTGAAAAAGGATTAGATGCATCTCCAGTATCAGAAATTTTAATCGAAGAGTCTGCTCTTGGTTGGAAAGAGTATGAGATGGAAGTCGTCAGGGATAGCAATGACAATTGTATTATTGTTTGTTCTATTGAAAATTTAGATCCAATGGGCGTGCATACAGGTGATTCAATTACTCTCGCTCCAGCGCAAACTTTAACGGATAAGGAGTATCAGATAATGCGTGATGCCTCGATAAAGGTATTACGCGAGATTGGTGTCGATACGGGCGGTTCAAATGTTCAGTTTGCTATCAATCCAGATAATGGAGAATTAATAATTATTGAGATGAATCCGAGGGTCTCTCGTTCTTCAGCGTTAGCATCAAAAGCAACCGGATTTCCAATTGCAAAAGTAGCCGCCAAACTTGCGGTAGGTTTCACTTTAGATGAATTAAAAAATGAAATTACGGGTGGCGCTACACCCGCATCATTCGAACCAACGATTGATTATATAGTTACCAAGATACCCAGATTTACTTTTGAGAAATTTCCTCAAGCGGATGATCGGTTAACAACACAAATGAAATCTGTTGGAGAGGTAATGGCTATTGGGCTTACATTTCAAGAGTCTTTACAAAAAGCTATTTGCGGTTTAGAAACCAATGTTAACGGATTAAATCAGATTCTTTCTAAATCAGAATACTCCTATGAGAAACTTGAAAAAGAATTATCTGCTCCGGGAGCTAATAGACTTTGGTATGTTGCCGATGCATTTAGATATGGGCTAAGTGTAGAGGATGTTTTTAATATCACTAAGATTGACCCATGGTTTTTAAGACAGATTAACGATTTGATTAATACAGAAAGTCAAATAGAAGCTGAAGGTTTAAAATTATTTACTCACGAACGTTTAGTACAATTTAAAAAAATGGGTTTTTCCGACTCAAGATTAGCCGAGCTTACTTGTAAAACTGAATCAAAAATACGTTCTTTAAGAGCAGAGAAAAATATCAGACCTGTTTTTAAGCGAGTCGATTCTTGTGCTGCTGAATTTGAATCAACTACTGCCTACATGTATTCATGCTATAGCACTGAATGTGAAGCTGTACCCAGTAAAAGAAAAAAAATAATGGTTCTAGGTGGTGGGCCAAATAGAATTGGCCAAGGAATTGAATTTGATTATTGTTGTGTGCAAGCAGCATTTGCAATGCGTGATGCTGGGTATGAAACAATTATGGTGAATTGCAATCCCGAAACTGTATCAACTGACTATGACACGTCCGATCGACTTTATTTTGAGCCGCTAACATTAGAAAATGTTTTGGAAATTATTAATATTGAAAATCCTTTTGGCGTTATTGTGCAATATGGTGGACAAACCCCATTGAAACTTGCACGTGAACTTGAAAATGAAGGCGTGCCAATTATTGGAACTAGCCCAGATTCAATCGATCTCGCTGAAGATAGAGAAAGATTTCAAAAGCTACTAAATGAAATAGGATTAACACAACCTCCAAATGAAATAGCTAGAAATACTGAGCAAGCGGTCAAATCTGCAAACAAAATTGGATTTCCATTGGTAGTGAGACCCTCTTATGTGCTAGGTGGTCGCGCAATGGAAATTGTTTACAACAATGATGATCTAAAAGATTATATGGAAAAAGCAGTCCAAGTTTCGCATTCATCACCAGTCCTTCTTGATAGATTTTTAAATGATGCAATTGAGGTTGATGTTGATGCCGTATCTGATGGAGATGATGTTTTTGTAGCCGGCATTATGGAGCATATCGAACAGGCTGGCGTTCATTCGGGAGATTCAGCGTGCTCACTTCCACCCTTCAGTTTGAGTAAGTCGATACAAAAAAGATTATCATCACAAGTGGGTTTATTAGCGAAAGGATTGAATGTAATTGGTTTAATGAATACTCAATTTGCTATTCAAGGAGATGATATTTTCGTGCTAGAGGTAAACCCAAGGGCATCTAGAACGGTGCCTTTTGTGTCAAAAGCAACAGGGTTACCGATAGCAAAGATCGCGGTAAATTGTATGGTTGGAAATAGCTTAAAATCTCAAGGAATAACTCAGATACCAAAAATGAATTATTATTATGTAAAGGAATCAGTTTTCCCATTTATAAAATTTCCTGGAGTCGATCCCTTGTTAGGACCAGAAATGAAATCCACTGGTGAGGTTATGGGTATTGGTAAAACTTTTGGAGAGGCATTTGCAAAAGCGCAGTTAGCAGCTGGAGAGATATTATCGACATCAGGACAAGCGTTTATTAGCGTAAAAGATATTGATAAAGAATTAGCAGTAATTGTAGCGAAAGAATTAGTAAGTCTAGGGTTTAAGATATTCGCTACATCAGGAACCAATGACATTTTAAATCGAGCAGGTATAGAATGTAATAAAGTGAATAAAGTAAGGGAAGGAAAACCACATATTGTTAACATGTTGGAAGATAAGAAAATTAATCTAATTGTAAATACAACAGAAGATAAGGATGCAATAGCAGACTCTTTCTCTATAAGAAGAACAGCTCTACAGCAAAAAGTATTCTATACAACAACTATGGCGGCTGCCCAAGCAACTGTAGAAGCTTTAAAGCAAAGAGAGAAGAGTAATGTTGTTAGTTTACAAACATTGCATAAGGGATATTTTTCGTGACTAAATTACCGATGACAAAAGCTGGAGCTGAAAAACTTCGCGAACAATTACACGAATTAAAATCGGTTGAGCGCCCTCGTATCACTGCTGCAATTGCTGAAGCGAGGGCACATGGCGATTTAAGTGAAAATGCCGAATATCATGCAGCACGTGAACAACAAAGTTTTATGGAAGGTCGAATTAATAAGATTGAATCAACACTTGCTGATGCTCAAATTATTGATGTAGAAAAAATTAATGAAAAGGATAAGGTCGTTTTTGGCGCAACTGTCACTATTTTAAATCTGGAAACTGATAAAAAAGTCACTTATCAGATAGTAGGCGAATTAGAGGCCGATATAAAAATAGGCTTAATATCCATTGCTTCACCAATTGCGCGCTCACTCATAGGAAAGCAGATAGAAGATATTGTTGATGTTAATGCACCAAGTGGTGTTGTTGAGTATGAAATTGTTGATGTCTCTTATGTATAATTTGTTTCTCGGATGACGAAAAGTAAATCTAATAAACAATGGCTGCAATCGCAAAATCAAGATTTTTATGTAAAGAAAGCAAGAGAACTCAATTTCCGTTCAAGAGCTGTCTATAAACTGATGGAAATTAACCAGAAGGATAGATTGATAAAACCTAATCATTGTATTGTTGATCTAGGGGCATCCCCAGGAAGTTGGTCGCAATATTTGAGCAGTATCGTGAACTCTCATGGACAAATTATAGCGATTGATATACTACCTATTGAGCCAATAAAGCATGTTAAGTTTATATCTGGTGATTTTGCAGATGAGAATGTGCAAAAAAAATGTCTTAGACAGGTAGGAAATAATGGCGTGGACCTTGTAATTTCAGATATGGCCCCCAATTTAAGTGGTATCAAGGAGGTTGATCAGTGTCGAAATATAGCTCTAGCTGAACTTGTTTATGACTTTTGCACTCAAATTCTTAAACCAGGCGGTGATTTATTAATAAAGCTTTTTGAGGGGGAAGGGACTCAAGGATATAGGGAACTATTAAAACAAAAGTTTGATAAAGTGTTAATGAGGAAGCCAAAGGCATCACGCGATAAATCAAGGGAATTTTATATTTTAGCGCGTTCATTTAGATTGTAGTAATATTTGAATATAAATTTTCTGTTTAACGAAAGAGGGTTAGTAAATTGAACGATATGTTAAAAAATCTAATATTATGGGTCGTGATAGCACTTGTTATGATGACAGTATTTAGAAATTTTAGTAATCCAGGAATGTCCGGAGATATAACTTATTCTCAATTTATCTCCGATGTTAAAACTGGCCGCATTGGTTCAGTTAGCATCGAAGGCAATTCAATATCTGGTAATCTTACCGATGGAAATCGATTTACTACATACAGTCCCGAAACTAATAATGATGCATTAATTGGGACGCTGCTTGAAAACAATGTAGAAATTAAAGCAACGGAACCAAATAAAAATTCGTTCTGGGCTCATGCTTTAATCTCATGGTTTCCAATTATATTATTATTAGCTATCTGGATTTATTTCATGCGACAAATGCAAGGTGGAGGCGGCGGCCGTGGTGCATTGTCTTTTGGAAAAAGTCGTGCGCGTTTATTAAGCGAAGACCAAATAAAAATAACCTTCAATGACGTTGCCGGTGTTGAGGAAGCTAAACAAGAGGTTTCTGAGTTAGTTGAATTTTTACGTGATCCTGGAAAGTTTCAAAAGCTCGGGGGCAAAATACCGTCGGGTGTTTTAATGGTCGGTGCTCCGGGGACTGGTAAAACTTTATTAGCAAAAGCAATCGCTGGTGAAGCAAGAGTACCTTTTTTTACAATCTCTGGTTCGGATTTCGTTGAAATGTTTGTCGGCGTGGGAGCGTCTCGTGTTCGTGATATGTTTGAACAGGCAAAAAAGCATTCACCATGTATTATTTTTATTGATGAAATTGACGCTGTAGGACGTCATCGCGGAGCCGGCTTAGGAGGAGGGCATGATGAGCGAGAACAAACTTTGAATCAATTGCTCGTCGAAATGGATGGATTTGAAGGCAACGAAGGAGTTATTGTAATTGCTGCTACAAATAGGCCTGATGTATTAGACCCCGCATTATTAAGACCCGGACGTTTTGACCGACAAGTAGTTGTTCCTCTTCCAGATATTCGCGGGCGCGAACAAATCTTAAAAGTGCACATGCGTAAGGTTGCTCTAGGTAATAACGTTAAAGCAAATATAATAGCTCGAGGTACTCCCGGTTTTTCTGGCGCTGATTTATCGAATCTTGTTAATGAAGCAGCATTATTTGCTGCGCGTGCTAATAAGAAATTAGTTGATATGGAGGAGTTTGAACGGGCTAAAGATAAAATTATGATGGGTGCAGAACGACGCTCTCTTGTAATGAGCGAAGAAGAAAAAAAATTAACTGCATACCATGAAGCTGGTCATGCTATTGTTGGTCGATTAGTCCCGTCTCATGATCCTGTATACAAAGTTACGATAATCCCTCGGGGTCGAGCCTTAGGGGTCACTATGTTTCTGCCGGAAGAAGATCGTTTAAGTTACAGCAAGGAATTACTTAACAGTCAGATTTCAAGTTTATTTGGTGGCCGTATAGCCGAAGAACTTATTTTTGATTCAAGTAAAGTAACGACAGGAGCTAGTAATGATATCGAACGTGCAACACAACTTGCTCGCAGTATGGTAACAAAATGGGGTTTGTCTGAAAAACTTGGACCATTAACATATAGCGAAGAAGATGGAGAAGTTTTTTTAGGTCGCTCTGTCACACAGCATAAAGCGATATCTGATGAAACAGCGCATCGTATTGACGAAGAAATTCGTAATATCATCGACAAGAACTACAAACGTTCTGAACAAATTCTAAAAAAGAATAAAGATAAGCTACATTTAATGGCGGATGCTCTAATTAAATATGAGACTATTGATTCAAATCAAATTGACGATATTATGAATGGTAAGGTACCAAGGCCACCAT
Source organism: Legionellales bacterium (assembly GCA_002692205.1). Lineage (GTDB taxonomy): Bacteria > Pseudomonadota > Gammaproteobacteria > Eutrophobiales > Eutrophobiaceae > UBA11869. The sequence continues at coordinate 41,534 of NZJM01000061.1, forward strand.
CAGATTGGGATGATACTGATGGTCAAAGTGCTCCACCAAAAAAGAAGACAAAAAGAAAAACAAGAGCATCAAAAAAGAGACCCGCTCCCTCTAGTTCATCACCAGCAAAGCCTGCTTAGGTGAACAAAATTTCAAATACAAGAAAATACTTTGGAACTGACGGAATAAGAGGAAGTGTTGATAATGGCGAAATAAGCGCTGAGTTTGTATTGAAACTTGGTTGGGCCGCGGGGCAAGTATTAGCAAAACAAGGAAACGGGCCTGTTTTAGTAGGCAAAGATACTCGAATATCTGGTTATATGTTTGAATCTGCGCTGGAGGCTGGCTTATCTGCTGCTGGGGTTGATGTAAGACTTCTAGGGCCAATGCCAACCCCCGGCATCGCTTTCTTAACAAAAAGCACACGCGCACAAGCTGGTATTGTTATAAGCGCATCTCATAATTTATTTCATGATAATGGCATCAAATTCTTTTCAAGTGACGGAACAAAACTACCCGATAATGTCGAGTTGGAAATTGAATATTATATAAATCAATCAATGCAGCCCGTAGCATCGCAACATCTTGGTAAAGCAAGGCGTATTACAGATGCACCAAGAAGATACATTGAGTTTTGTAAGTCGAAAATACAATCTGATTTAAATTTTCACAAATTAAGAATTATTGTCGATTGTGCAAATGGCGCGACATATCACATAGCTCCGAAAATTTTTGAAGAATTAGGCGCAGAAGTTATATTACATGGTACATCACCAAACGGTTTGAATATAAACAATGAATGCGGAGCTACATCCCCAAATGTTTTACGAAAATTGGTCAAAGAGTCACGAGCTGATATGGGAATAGCTTTTGATGGTGATGGCGATAGATTAATTATAGCAGATCATCAAGGAGAAATATTAGATGGCGATGATATACTTTATATAATTGCGCGCTCTCAAATTAAAAAATTGAACGGTGGTGTTGTTGGTACTGTCATGAGTAATCTAGGCTTAGAGAATGCAATAAATGATCTGGAGTTAGACTTTTTTAGGGCAGCTGTTGGGGATCGTTATGTGATGGAGCTCTTACTTAAGAAAAATCTAATATTAGGCGGGGAAACATCTGGACATATAATCAATCTTGATTTAACTACAACCGGCGACGGAATTATAACTGCATTACAAGTGTTAGAAACAATGTTGATCACAGGAAAGAATCTTTCCGAGCTAACAAAGAGTATAAAAAAATTTCCTCAATTAATAAGAAATATCAAATTTGATACAAATATTGACATAACACAGAATAAGGAGATTGTTAATGCTGTTGACGAAGCTCAGCTTATATTAGGAAATACAGGCCGTATTGTTCTGAGGCCCTCAGGTACAGAATCTTTAATAAGAGTTATGGTTGAGGGAGAAAGTCAAGGTCAAATAGAAAACATTGCGGATGAATTAGTAAATAAAGTTAATCATGTTGCGATGAAATTACACTAAAGTTATAACCTATGTTACTTGAGTGCATTAAATTCTTTTTGATCAAACCCAACTATATATCCACTTTTAGTTTTGACAATTGGACGTTTAATTAGCGTTGGGTTTTTCAATAATAATTCGACTATTTTTGGTCTAGACGAAATTATTTTTTGTTCTTCCGATAATTTTCTCCAGCTTGTACTTCGTCTATTTATAAGTAGCGATACCTCAATATTATCTAGAAACTCAATAATAATAGGTTTATTTATTCCATTAATATAAAAATCATGGAAAGAATATTCTACAGAGTTCTTATCTAGCCATTTACGCGATTTTTTAATATTATCACAGTTTTTTATTCCGTATAAAATTATACATGCCATAAAAAATAAAATTACAGTTCGCGTAAGATCTCGTTTATAGCAACTTTTCCAAGTGTTTTTTCATCTACAGTCTTTACAATAACCGCACAGTAAAGACTATATTTCCCATCCTTTGATGGAAGGTTTCCTGACACTACAACAGAACCAGGCGGAATATATCCGTATGTAATTTTTTCTGTTTCACGATTATAAATACGAGTACTTTGACCGATGTAGACCCCCATCGAAATTACAGATCCTTTACCAACTATTACTCCCTCGACGACTTCAGAACGGGCACCAATAAAGCAATTGTCTTCTATGATTGTCGGGTTTGCTTGCAAGGGTTCAAGGACGCCACCAATTCCTACACCACCTGATAAATGAACGTTTTTACCTATCTGGGCACATGAACCAACTGTAGCCCAAGTGTCTACCATCGTGCCACTATCAACATAAGCTCCAATATTAACAAAGCTTGGCATCAAGACAACATTCTGTCCGATAAAGCTACCTCGCCTTACAGTAGCATTTGGAACGACACGGGCACCCGTTTTAGCAAATTCAGCTTCGCTATATTTGAAAAATTTATTTGGAACCTTATCAAAATAATTTGCATGATTACTCTCAACAACAAAATTTTTATCTATAATAAAAGAGAGCAACACAGCCTTTTTTAACCATTGATTTACTATCCATTTATCATTAACTTTTTCAGCTATTCTTAGTTCGCCACTATCTAACTTCGCAATAATATCCTCAATCGCATCCTTTAATTCTTTATTTTTATCTGTTGATTTAATTTCCGATCGTTTGTCAAATTGATTATTAATAAAACTTTCTATATCTTTCATTATTCTCTTCCCGTAATTAGTATGCGTCTTTTATAAATCTTTTGATTCGTATAGTAGCCTCAATACATTCAGTAATATCTGAAACAAGAGCTATACGAATTCTCCCATAACCTGGGTTAATGCCATGAAAATCTCGAGAAAGATATGATCCTGGCAGGACTTTTACATTCTCTCTTGTATATAGCTCTCTTGCAAAGTCTATATCAGAATGCGGTATTCTTGGCCATAAGTAGAACCCTCCCAGCGGTATAGATACTTTCAAAATAGTGGTTAATTCATCACAGACTTTTGTGAATTTTTCTCTATATAGATTGCGATTCTCCTTAACATGTTTTTCATCATTCCATGCCGCAATACTTGTTTTTTGAACATGTAATGGCATCGCGCAACCATGGTAAGTTCGATAATGGTAAAATTTTTTTATCAAGTTTTTATCTCCAGCGACAAAACCCGATCTAAGTCCTGGTAGATTAGATCGTTTTGAAAGACTATGGAATACCAAACAACCTTTATATTCACTATTACCTAATTTATTCGCGTATTCAAGTAATCCTATAGGAGGCTTTGCTTCGTCTCGATATATTTCTGAATAACATTCATCAGAAGCAACAACAAAACCATGTTCATCTGAGAGCTCCAAAAGTTTTTTTACAAAATCAAAATTGATTATTGCTCCACTTGGGTTGCCTGGAGAACATAAATAAAATAATTGGCATCGTTGCCATACCTCTTTTTTGATTAATGATAAATCAGGTATAAAACCATTTTCTTCAGTACAATTTAAATAATATGGTTTAGCTCCAGCCAGTAAGACGGCGCCCTCGTAGATTTGATAAAATGGATTTGGTAAAATCGCTATTGGATTGTCGTAATTTTTATCTATTACCGTTTGTGCAATTGAAAAAAGTGCCTCTCTAGTTCCGTTTACAGGTAATATATTTTTATCTTCATCTATAGTTATTTTAGGAAGATTGAAACGGTTGCATAACCAGTTTGCAATAGCAACTCTTAATTCATTTGTACCAAGCGTAGTTGGATATACTGAAACTCCATCGAGATTTGATTTGAAAATATCTAATATAAATTCTGGAGTTGAATGTTTAGGCTCCCCAATTGCCAGTGATATTATTTTTTTTTCTGTATCGGTTTCAATTTTACCTAGTAATTTTTCTAGTTTTTGAAATGGGTAAGTATGTAGTTTTTCTAGTTCAGGATTCATAACAATAAGTTTTTACAGTTATATTTTTTTATGTATTGATTAGTATTCGAATTAAACCCGCTGTCAATATTACCAATGTTGTGAAAAATATAGATAAATAAATTGTGTCTTTTTCAAAATACGATACAACCATTAAACATGTCATACCTATTATGGTTGATGCAAAATCATACACCTCAGAAATTTCTCCAGAACGAATAATAACTCCAAGAATAATACATAAGCCACCTAACCATCTTAGTCTGTTTAAATCTGTCTCTCTGTATAGTGGAATTTTATAAACTTGATGCATTTTTTGTTCAATAAGCCCCATACGTGTATCTCCTAAAAGTTTTGATATTGGGTGTCATCACTAATTAATCTTATCATTAATTATACGACATGGTTCTTAGCATCCTCAATCTGAGTCGCTCTATTTTATTAAGGATTTCTTGTATATTATTGTATGTATAGCAACATTATGCTTATTTTCGCAAAATAGATTACTGCTGGAGCATTAAAATATCATCTATTTCGTGACATTTTATTACATAGATGTATGCTTTCGTACTTTTTAAAATATTGTTATTTTTTTACAAACATTAAAAATTAGAATATGGCTAAGAAAATTCTACTACTACCTGGTGATGGTATCGGTCCAGAAATCGTTGCCCAAGCCGAGAAAGTGTTATTATTCCTTATTAGGAAAGGAAAGTTACATGTTGAGCTTGAACATGGATTAATTGGTGGGAGTGCTGTCGACGAAACTGGTTTTCCCTTACCCAGTGAGACAGTAAAAAAAGCAAAACAATCAACGGCTATATTAATGGGGTCTGTTGGTGGCCCCAAATGGGATTCTATTGATCGCCCATTACGTCCAGAAAGAGGGCTTTTGGCAATTAGGGCAGAGCTCGGCCTATTCGCTAATTTACGTCCCGCTTTTTTGTTTTCTGAGTTAGCAAAAGCCTCTACTTTAAATAGGGAAGTAGTTGCTGGTCTTGATCTTATGATTGTTCGAGAACTTACCGGAGGTATTTATTTTGGTAATCCTCGCGGTATAAGAGAACTTGATGATGGCCAAAGGGAAGGATTTAATACACTCGTTTATAATGAGAAAGAAATTAAACGCATTGCCAAAGTTGCATTTGAAACTGCAAGTAAGCGAAATGGTCGACTATGCTCGGTTGATAAAGCAAATGTTCTCGAGGCCACCGAATTATGGCGAGAAGTTATTGAGAAAATGAAAAAAGATTATCCAGCAGTCGAGTTACAGCATATGTATGTTGATAATGCAGCTATGCAATTAGTTAGAAAACCTAAACAATTTGACGTAATTGTAACAACAAATATGTTTGGCGATATTTTATCAGATCTGGCATCAATGTTAACTGGTTCGATTGGGATGCTTCCCTCCGCATCTTTAGCTCATGATGGAAAGGGAATGTATGAGCCAGCGCACGGGTCAGCACCGGATATTGCCGGTAAAGATATTGCGAATCCTTTAGCCACTATTTTGTCATTATCGATGCTTTTGAGATATTCTTTATTTGAAGAAGAGCTGGCAGATAAATTGGAGAAATCAGTTGCTAACGTACTAGAAAGTGGTCTTAGAACACAAGATATTAATTCCGATGGAATGAAATGTATCGGAACGAACGAGATGGGTGATGCAGTTGTAAATAATTATTCAACATTGGTCAGTTAGGCTATTTGTAAAGCATATGAAAGAAAAGAAATATAATGTTGCGATTGTAGGTGCTACAGGTTTAGTAGGACAAACTATGCTCTCAATAATAGAGCAATGCGATTTTCCTGTAGATAAAGTTTTTGCTTTGGCAAGCAGTCGCTCAGCTGGAGAAAAAATACTATTTAAGGGAAATGATTTAGTTGTTGAAGANCTAGAAAATTTCGATTTCAATAAAACTGATATAGGGCTTTTTTCACCNGGAGCTTCAGTGTCAGCTGTGCATGCACCAAGAGCAGTTGATGCCGGTTGTATTGTTATAGATAACACATCTCAATTNCGTTATGACGATGATGTTCCCTTAGTTGTGACNGAGGTTAATCCTCATGCTATNGCTAGATATGAGAAAAAAGGAATTATTGCTAATCCAAATTGTTCGACAATACAGATGTTGGTTGCATTAAAACCTATTTATGATGCGGTTGGCATTGAGAGGATCAATGTTTGTACATATCAGGCCGTGTCTGGTACCGGTAAAGATGCGATCGATGAACTCGCCAATCAATCTGCTGATATTATGAATACCAAGGATATCAAAAGTTCTGTTTATTCAAAACAGATAGCTTTTAATGTAATCCCACATATTGATGAATTTCAGGAAAATAAATATACCAAAGAAGAAATGAAAATGGTTTGGGAAACAAAAAAGATTTTTGAAGATGATTCAATATTAGTTAATCCTACTGCTGTCAGGGTTCCCGTGTTTTACGGACATTCTGAAGCTGTTCACATAGAAACTAAGGAGAAGATCGGAGCAGAATCCGCAAAAGAATTGTTGGAAAATATGCCTGGAATAAAGGTTGTTGATTCTTCGAACGATGGCGGTTATCCAACCGCCGTTACAGAAGCTGCGGGCGAAAACCCTGTTTTTGTGGGAAGAATTAGAGAGGATATTTCACACCCTAGAGGACTTAATATGTGGGTAGTGTCAGATAATGTACGCAAAGGCGCTGCTTTGAACTCAATCCAAATTGCCGATATTCTGGTAAAAAACTACATATAGTATATAGTTAGCAAAAAGTCATAAGGTAAATTAGCACCTTATTATGAAGAAAATACTATATCTATTAATTTTAATATTATTCAATCCAAATTCTGTATACGCATTTGGGTTAGGTGACGTTGTCGTCAATTCTGCTTTAAATGAGCCTTTGGAGGGTAGAATTCAATTATTATCTGCCTCTGCCGATGAACTTGACTCCCTCAAGATAAACCTGGCTGATAGTGACACATTTGCAAAAGCGGGCATAGATCGTCCTTTTATTCTTGGCAAATTAAATTTTACTTTGCAACGTTCTATTGATAGTGAGCCTGATGTTATAAGAGTATCGAGTCAATTACCGATACAAGAACCATTCTTGAATTTTTTAATTGAGGTTTCTTGGGCTAACGGTCGAATATTACGTGAATATACTATTCTACTAGATCCTCCGTCATATGATTTTAAATCCAAAATCAATAGATCAGAAATTGAAACAGAAACTATAACAGTTCTAGAGGATGATTTAGCTCAGGAGAGCAAAAACAAAAATGCTATTCAAGATCGAGATGCTAAATCATATACACCAAGACCAAGTTTTAGTGGAGCTAATTATGGACCTACTGGTAGACAAGATACTTTATCGGAAATTGCGTACAAAACGAGACCTGATCGATCAATAAGCCTTGACCAAATGATGATGGCAATCTTTAGAGCTAATCCTGGCGCTTTTATAAATCAAAACATAAATGGATTAAAAGGTGGTTACGTACTTCAAATTCCTAGTGAAACTATAATAAATGAAATGGATTCAAGCGAGGCAAAAGCCGCAGTTAGATCTCAGCACTCAGCTTGGAATAATGCTGGAATCGAGGAAGAAGGAGCTATTCCTGATGAATCTGATTTAGTTATAGAGTCTGATGAAGCTCAAATTACAGAATCCTCTCAACTAAAATCTGATGATCCGGAATTAAGACTTGTTGCACCAAGCGATGGCACCGAGGAAACGCAGGGGACCGGTCTCAATGAGCCGACTAAGTCCAATGATTTATTATTAGCTGAAGAGACAATAGAGACCTTAACTCAGGAAAATCTTGAACTGAAAGCTAGACTAAAGGAATTAGAATCATTAGTAGCAAAACTTGAGCCGCTATTGTCAGTTAAAGATGACGAATTGGCCGCATACCAAGCGCAATTATCTGCTCCTGAAGAAGCAACTGAAGAAGAGACTGCGTTCGAAGAAGCAACTGAAGAAGAGACTGCGTTCGAAGAAGCAACTGAAGAAGAGACTGCGTTCG
>NZJM01000062.1 GCA_002692205.1 Legionellales bacterium
TTTGAGCAATCATTATTTAAGCGAGTTTCTGAAACTCATGAAAAACTTAAATGGGCTTTAAACCTTAGTTACCCTGGTAAAAATTTTTTAATACCTCCTTTTTTTAAATTTGGATCATGGATAGGCGGAGATCGTGATGGCAATCCTTATGTTACTAATAACGTAACTAAGGAAAGCCTTTTGAAAAATCGTCAGATAATCTTAAATTATTATATTGAATCTATTGAAATCTTAGTTGAAAAGCTAAGTGTTTCTCGAGAAAGTATAAAATTATCAAAAAAATTCGAAAAACATCTTAAGACTATTCTTGAAAATATTGAGGAACTTGAATCAATATCGACTAGAAATCCAGGAGAGGTTTTTCGTCAATTTTTAAGCTGTATGTTAATAAAATTGCGTGGGACATTAGAGAACGAAGAAGAGGGGCATTACAGCGCCATTAGCTATTTGAACGCAGATGATTTTATACTAGATCTTAAACATCTTTCTGAAGGCTTACTAGAGTCCGATTGTGAGCAGCTATCAAATTTATTAGTGAATCCGTTAGTACAGGAGGCGGAGTCATTTAGATTTTGTACAGTTCGTCTCGATTTAAGAGAAAATTCAGATTCGATTAATCATACTTTGTCTGCTATATGGACTGCCATGAAAAATGGCGAGGAACCTCCATCGCCCAGTAGCGATGAGTGGAAAAAATGGTTACTAGAAGAGCTTGAGAAACCACTTGATGCCATACCAACTTTCTCAAATTTAGACGAATCATCGGCATCTACATTAGGTCTTTTTGAAATGGTCGCACAAATGATGGATAAGCTTGATAGCGAGGCGTTTGGTAATTTTATTTTGAGCATGACTCAAACCGTAAGCGATATATTGGGTGTTTATTTTCTGGCAAAAATTACCGGGGTTTTTTCTGGTGAAAATGAAAAAGAATATTCACGGTTGTCTATTGTTCCTTTATTCGAAACTATTGAGGATTTAAGAACTGGACCAATGATAGTTAAAGAGTTGTTAGCAGTACCAATTATTAGCAAAACAATTAAACAAAAAACTGGTATTCAGGAAGTTATGATTGGTTATTCTGATTCTAATAAAGATGGTGGTTATTTTACTGCTAATTGGGAATTAAATAGAGCGCAAGCAAGCCTAACCAAAGTTGGTGATGAGGCTGGCATTCCAATTTCCTTTTTTCATGGACGTGGCGGCTCAGTGAGTCGTGGTGGTGCACCAACTGGTATTGCTGTTGCAGCACAGCCCGCTGGTTCCGTTCACGGACAAATGCGAATTACAGAGCAAGGGGAAGTAGTTTCATCAAAATATGCAAACGAGGGGACTGCGCAGTACCAAATGGAATTACTTGCTGCGAGCGTGTTTCAGCATACTTTGAGATCACTTGATGAAGAGCAATTAAAGCCTAATTCAGATTTTGATAGTACTATGGAATCTTTATCTAGTTTAGCATTTAAAAAATATCGAGAGCTCGCCGAATCAAATGGCTTAGTCGATTATTATAGTGCTGCAAGTCCAGTTGAAGAGCTTGCTAAAATGAATATTGGCTCAAGGCCTGCAAGAAGAACTGGGACAAAGTCGCTAGATGATTTAAGAGCCATTCCTTGGGTTTTTGCGTGGACTCAAAATAGGCATCTTGTTCCTGGATGGTATGGTGTTGGTACCGCAATAAAAGAGTTTACAAATAAACACGGCAATAATGGTAGAAAATTAATTAAAAAGATGTTTATAGAATCTCGCTTATTTCGCCTAATTGTTGATGAGACAGAAAAAACACTATCACTTATAGATTTTGATATTTGTGAAGCATATTCAGAGCTTGTTGAAGATGAAGTTATAAGAAAAAATATTTTTAATATGATTAGTAAAGAATATAAATTAACGAAAGAAGTAATTTTAGAGATTACCGGCGAGGAAAAATTGTCTCAACGTTTTAAAAAGTTTAGTCGAAAGCTGAATCGTCGCTCACCTGTTTTACATCAAGCTGGACTCGAGCAAATTAAATTGATTGAAGAATTTCGTCAACGAAATAAGGGAGATGAAATAACTGATGATCTTATACCTTTATTATTATCAATAAATTGTATCTCATCAGGATTAGGTTGGACAGGGTAAGTTTATTTAAATCTACTTATAGATTAGCATCTTGTAGCTACCTGATTTTTTTTGATAAATGAGTAAAACTAAGTGATGAGAATCAGACCAAAAGACTTCATTGTTATTGATGATAAATTATTCTTTGCTGTAGTCAATCAATTCCAGGAAGATAATCATGCATTAACATTTCTGCGCTATATAAAAGATAATACGAGCATACGTAAGCTTACTACAAAAGAAGCGGATGAAATTATTACAAAATACTATCCGGAGTTTCAATTTAGTAGCACCTATACTGATATTAAGCTACATGGTGTTCCAATTAGCATGGTAAAAAAAATATATTACCCAGAAGAGACAGTAAATCGATTATTAAATAAAAAGAAAATTGATAATAAAAAAAGGGATGCTATAGGTGCTATTAAATATTTACAAAGTATAGGTTGTAAGACCGATAAAATAGGTATCACGGGTTCAGTAATGCTGGATGCGCATAATGAAGATTCAGATATTGATATTGTTATATATAGCCGTGAAGTATTCCTTGAAATTAGAAAACATATAAGATTTTCATTATCTACAGGGCAGCTTAGTGCACTCAATCAAGTGATGTGGAGAGATGCTTATGAACGACGTGACTGTGCACTGAGTTTTAGAGATTTTTATTTCCATGAAATAAGAAAATATAACAAATTTATTTTTGGCAAAAGCAAGGTTGATATTAGTGCAATCCCGAGCAAATCTGAAAGATACAAAGAGAGCGGGCCTTATAAAAAAATTGGTCAAGAAAAAATTTTATCAGTCGTAACAGATGATGGTTATGCTTATGATTTCCCCGTGAGGTATTCAATAGATCACGATACTATTAAAGAAATCGTCTGTTACACCGCAACTTATACTGGTCAGGCAAAAAAAGGAGAGAGAATTGAGGCTAAGGGTTTTGTAGAAAAGGATAGTAAAGGAGTATGCCGTTTATTAGTTGGTACCAGTCGCGAGGCTAAAAATGAGTATATTCGTGTCGTTAATCAATCTTGAGGGCTCAATAATATCTATTGAAGTGATTTAAGCTTATCAAAGTAGATATTCATTTCACTAGTGACTTTTTTTGCCAATAATATCGTTGAGAGCAAAGTTGGAAAAATCATCAAAGCAAACATACAATCAATAATATTAATAATTGTTGTCTGTGTCCATATTGTACTTAGTTGTATAATTACTAAATAAACATATATATATTTATCACCAATTTTTTTCCCAAATAGATAGCGCGCGCATTTGAGACTATAATACGAATAAGTAATCATTGTCGAAATTGCAAACAACGAAAATACTAAATAAACAATCATGTTTCCGATATTAGGAAGGGCCTGATTAAAAGACATTGCTGTCGCGATAATTCCACTTTCAGATGTAGAGATGCCCGAGGTTAATATAACCAGAGCTGTGCATGTGCATACGATATGAGTATCAATAAATGGACCAAGCATAGCTACCAGTCCTTCGCGCACTGGCTCTTTTGTTTTAGCAGCACCATGCGCCATCGCCTCAGTACCTACACCAGCTTCATTTGAAAAAATAGCACGTTTAATCCCAGTGACGAGAACTTCTTTAAAAATAAGCCCAGTTGCACCACCGCTAATGGCATTCATTCCAAATGCAGAACTAAAGATATCTCCTAAGACTTTTGGAACCTCATTAATATTAATTATTATTACAACAAAGCTACTTATTAAATAAATAATAAACATAAAGGGAACAATTCTCGCAGCGATCATACCAACTCTTTTAATGTCGCCCAATATTACAAATCCGATAATTAGAAGACATAAAATACCAGTATTAATAGGTGAAATTGAAAATTCACTATGTACAAATGAGGCAAGCTGATTGACTTGAAACATTGGAATACATCCAATCAATCCACCTAATGCAAATAGTATTGCAAGTAATTTGAAGCGTTTACCAAGGCCGCATTCTATGAAATACATAGGTCCACCTTGCTCTATACCATTTTCATCTTTTTTTCGATATAAACAAGAAAGCGTACAAGTAAAAAATTTAATTATCATGCCAAACAAACCGGCAATCCACATCCAGAATATTGCACCCGCACCACCCATATTGATAGCGATAGCCACACCAGCAATATTTCCCATTCCAATTGTTCCTGAAAGGGCGACCATTAACGCTTGGAAATGAGATACTTCTCCTGGCGAGGTTTTCTCATTATATTTACCAAAAATAACCGAAAAAGCATGCCTAAAACCAATCAACGGTCTTAAGCCTGATATATATGAAAAATACATACTAGTAATAAGTATGAAGATAACAAGTGGTAAACCCCATAAAGTATCGACCAAAAGTACCCAGAATTTTTCAAATTGATTCATGTGTTATATTTAATTTTTTTTGTTTAGTTGAAATCAACACTATCATAAAATACCCTTACATACATGAAAGCATCAATTATAGAAAACCCTATACAGCGCATTACGCTAATTATGGTTTTATTAAATGCGTTTACAACACCTCTTATGTTATCAGCTGTTAATGTTGCAATTCCATCCATTGCAAAGGCACTATCAATAAATGCAGTTTTATTATGTTGGATTCCTATGGCTTTTCTTACGGCAAGCGCGATGTTTGTTTTAATTTTTGGACGTATTGCTGACATGGTGGGAAGAAAAAAAATATTTTTAATTGGGACAAGTTGCGTAATCGTAACATCAATCATTGCCTCATTTGCCGATAATGGAATTGCACTAATAGTGGCTCGTTTTTTACAAGGTGTTAGCGCTGCAATGTTGTATGCAACTCAAGTAGCGATAATCTCGTCTATTTTTCCTCCAGAAAAACGTGGTTATGCGATTGGTTTGACTGTGTCTGCTATATATTTTGGTTTAACAGCCGGTCCGCTTATAGGTGGTTATATGGTGGATCTATTCGGTTGGCGCGCAAGCTTTTTAGTACATTTACCACTTGCAGTAGTAGCATTATTTATAGGTCTTTTCTATGTGAAAGATGAATGGTTGTCTGAGGATAGGGGTAGCTTTGATCTATTTGGGTCGATTCTTTATATGCTATCAATTCTTACTATTTGTTTAGGAGTTTCATTTTTGCCTTCTTCTTTAAGTTTGATTCTTATTTTACTTTCATTAGCGGGGTTTATACTTTTCTTTTTCTTTGAGAAAAAACATAAGCATCCTATCTTCGATGTCTCGCTATTTTATACAAATCGTATTTTTACTTTTTCTTGTATTGCATCTTTAATAATTTATACCGCAACGTTTGCTAATGTCATACAAGTAAACCTTTTTTTACAATACTTAAAAGGATTATCCGCTACAACTGCTGGGATGATCATGATGTGTCAGCCATTAACGATGGCGATATTTTCACCTATTGCAGGAAGGCTATCAGATAAGTTTGAGCCTAGATATTTGTCAACTCTTGGTATGGCAATTACATGCTGCGGTTTAATTATGCTGTCTAATTTACGAATTGATTCAGAGCTAATTTATCTAATCTTTTCTCTTATTATTACAGGCCTTGGTTTTAGTTTATTTTCACCACCAAATGTAAATGCAATTATGGGCTCGGTTGAAAAGAAATTTTACGGAAGTGCAACTGGAGCTATGGCAACAATGCGGATCATCGGACAGATGAGTAGCATGATATTAGTGACACTGATTTTTGCCTTAATCATAGGTTCTGTCGAAATCAATCAAGATAATTATATAAATCTGCAAGAAGCAATCCACATAGTTTTTATTATTGCTGCACTTTTATGTATCCCAGGCCTATATTTTTCTATGACAAGAGGAAAGATTTTTTAATTTGTTCCATAAAAAAAGGACGCATTGCGTCCTTTTTTATCTTAATAGTTTTTTTTTAAAAAAGACCGGTAATTTTGCCATCACTATCAACATCTATTTTTTCAGCGGCCGGTATTTTAGGCAGTCCTGGCATAGTCATCATGTTTCCTGCAATGACAACAATAAAACCGGCTCCACTCGCAAGACGTGCTTCGGTAATCGCTACAGTATGTCCACTAGGTGCTCCCCTAACTGTTGGATCGGCTGAAAAAGACATTTGAGTTTTAGCAATACATACAGGGTAATCACCGTAGTCTTCATTTAATTTATCTATTTGTGCGCGAACATTTGGTGGAGCTGTAATTTCTCCTGCTCCATAGACCTTTGTGGCAATCGCTTCTATTTTATCCCATAACGAAATATTGTCCTCGTAGACATATTTATGTTTCCCCGAGTGATTATCAACGACATCAACTACAGTTTTCGCCAAGTCCTCAGCTCCAGCTCCACCATCAGCCCAATGTTTTGAAATTACTACTTTTGCACCCATTGACTCAGCTTTAGACTTAAGTAGTTCGACTTCAGCATCAGTATCATTAACAAAATGATTTATGCAAATAATACAGGGAAGACCAAAATTATTTTGCATATTATTGAAGTGTCTTTCGAGATTAACCATCCCTTTTTCAAGAGCCCCAAGATTTTCACTGTTGAGTTCGTCTTTATCGACACCGCCATGATATTTAAGTGCGCGAATCGTGGCGACGAGCACGACCGCACTGGGTTCTAGACCTGCCTTTCGACATTTAATATCAAAAAACTTTTCAGCACCCAAATCTGCTCCAAAACCTGCCTCAGTAATTACATAGTCGGCTAATTTTAATGCAGCTTGTGTAGCAGAAACACTATTACAACCGTGTGCGATATTTGCAAATGGACCGCCGTGAACTACAGCTAAATTATTTTCTAATGTTTGAACAAAATTTGGTTTAATTGCGTCTTTGAGTAATGCAGCCATTGCGCCATTTGCATTAAGTTCTCGTGCATGCACTGGTTTTCGATCTCCTTTCGTATAGCCAACTACAATATTACCTAGGCGTTCTTTCAAATTCTCTAATGAGGTTGCAAGACAAAATATAGCCATAACTTCGGATGCAACAGTTATATCAAAACCATCTTCTCTAGGAAAACCATTTGCTGTTCCTCCGAGTGAATTAATTATTTTTCTTAAAGCACGATCATTCATATCTAGAACACGTTTCCATGAAACTAGACGAGGATCAATATTTAGTTTATTACCATGATTAATATGATTATCGACCATAGCAGATAGAAGATTGTGCGCCGATGTTATCGCATGAAAGTCGCCCGTGAAGTGTAAATTTATATCCTCCATAGGCACAACTTGCGCATAACCTCCTCCGGCTGCACCACCTTTAACACCAAAACATGGTCCAAGTGATGGTTCGCGTAAACAAATCATCGTTTTTTTTCCAATTCTATTCATTGCATCACCCAGGCCAACTGTCGTAGTTGTTTTTCCCTCGCCTGCTGGTGTTGGGCTGATTGCCGTGGTTAAGATTAATTTCCCATTCGGACTACCTTTTAAACTATCAATGTAGTCTAAAGATAATTTCGCTTTATAGTGACCATATGGCTCAAGATGCTCACTCTCGATTCCGTATTGATCATGAGCTAATTCAACAATACGCTTCATTTTCGCTTTTTGAGCAATTTCAATATCAGACATCCCGACTCTCCTAAAAAATATCAGAAAATACAAAAAGTTATCATTATGAAAATTTTCCTGTTCACTGTTTAATTGTTATTTTAAGTAGTGAATATATTCGCCTATTTTAACGGTTTGCCATCAGATTCACTATTAACTTTCGCCTAAAAGAAAGAAAAAGTAGCGTTTTTTTAAAATATTTTTTATGAACGGCTACGTGATTTTTATAGGATGGTATCCTTAAGTCAATTCTGATAGTATCAATATCCCTGAATATGAAATTATTTAGGACACCATTCACCCAAATAATCAGTTCATCAGGACTGAACAAAATAATACCCCCTAAAATTATGCTTTTTAAAGGCAATACACTATGACGCGTTATATTTTTATTACGGGAGGAGTAGTTTCTTCACTTGGTAAAGGTATTGCTTCAGCTTCTCTAGGAGCAATTTTAGAGGCGCGAGGACTAAATATTACACTTTTGAAGCTCGACCCTTATATTAATGTTGATCCGGGAACGATGAGCCCATTCCAGCATGGAGAAGTTTATGTTACTGATGATGGAACAGAGACAGATCTAGATTTGGGTCATTATGAACGATTTGTTCGAACAAAGATGCGCAAAAAAAATAATTTTACGACGGGACGTATTTATCAAAACGTTATCTTAAAGGAAAGGAGAGGCGATTACCTTGGCGCAACCGTGCAAGTGATACCTCATATTACAGATGAAATAAAAGAATGCATTAAAGAAGGCGCTAAAAATTCAGACATTGCAATGGTTGAGATTGGTGGTACGGTTGGCGATATTGAATCACAACCTTTTCTTGAGGCGATAAGGCAATTAAGAATTGAATTAGGACCAGAAAACACATTATTTATACACCTGACTCTCGTTCCTTATATTTCTGCTGTTGGCGAAATTAAAACAAAACCAACACAACACTCTGTTAAAGAATTGCGTTCCATAGGTATACAACCTGATTGTCTTGTATGCCGTACAGATCAAGATATTCCGGAAAATGAAAAAAATAAAATGGCATTATTCACAAATGTTGAACAATCAGCAATTATTTCAGCGTTTGATGTTGATAGTATCTATAAAATACCCAAGGTGTTGCATGATCAAAATCTTGATGAGATTGTGATCAAAAAATTTAATCTAGATTTGCCAAAAGCTAATTTAGCTGAATGGAATAATGTTGTTGATGCTATTGATAACCCTAAGGATGAAGTTAATATAGCAATGGTTGGAAAATATATTGGTTTAGCTGATTCCTATAAATCCCTTTCAGAAGCACTAATCCATGCTGGCATACAAGCAAGAACAAAAATTAATATTAATTACATTGATTCAGAAGAAATCCAAAAAAATGATATGAGTTGCTTGCAAAATATGGACGCTATTTTAGTTCCCGGGGGGTTCGGCAATCGCGGAATTGAAGGCAAAATAAATGCTGTGAAATATGCGAGAGAAAATAATATACCTTATCTTGGTATATGCTTAGGAATGCAGGTTGCTGTGATTGAGATAGCTCGAAATTTAGCAGGGCTTCGTAATGCAGATAGTACCGAATTTAATAAGGAAACAGAACATCCTGTTATCGCATTAATTACAGAATGGCAGGATGCTAAAGGAACTAAAGAAAAACGTTCTAAAGGTTCTGATCTCGGTGGCACTATGCGATTGGGTGGGCAAGAATGTAAGCTTATTGAAAGAAGTTTAGTAAGCAGCTTATACAAAAGTATTAATATTACCGAAAGACACCGTCATCGTTATGAATTCAATAATAAATATAAAGATAAATTGGAGGTAGTGGGAATGACTATCGCTGGTAACTCGGTTGATAATGAATTAGTTGAGATTATAGAGTTTCCTAATCACCCTTGGTTCGTTGGTTGTCAATTTCATCCAGAATTTACTTCTACACCAAGAGATGGCCATCCACTATTTACAGGTTATGTGAATGCAGCGTTAAAATATAAACTATCTGGATTAAGGATTACTAAAAATGCAGCTATGTAATTTTAAAGTAGGTCCAGAACATCCGTTCTTCTTAATCGCTGGGCCATGTGTTATTGAGAGCGAGCAATTGTGTATAGATGTTGCAGGCGAATTAAAAGAATTAACATCTCAATTAGAGATTCCATTTATCTATAAGTCTTCATTTGATAAAGCTAACCGTAGCTCTCACGACAGTTATAGGGGGCCTGGTATTGAGGAAGGACTTAAAGTCCTATCGGAAGTAAAAAGCAAAGTTGATGTCCCTGTTTTGACTGATGTTCATGAAGATACACCACTAAATGAGGTCTCAACGGTCGTTGATATACTTCAAACGCCAGCTTTTTTATGTAGACAAACGAACTTTATTGAAGCTGTTGCTAAAACAGGGTTGCCTGTAAATATAAAAAAAGGACAATTTCTTGCGCCATGGGACATGATACATGTTGTTGCTAAAGCTCGTGCCGTTGGAAATGATAAAATTATGGTTTGTGAACGCGGTACTTCTTTTGGTTATAATTATTTAATATCTGATATGCGTTCAATGGTGATTATGAGAGAAACAGGTGCCCCAGTAATATTTGATGCGACTCATTCAGTACAAATGCCTGGAGGTGCTGGAAAAGTTTCAGGTGGACAGCGTGAATATGTTCCCGCATTAGCCCGTGCCGCAGTTGCTGTTGGTGTTTCCGGTATATTTATGGAAACTCACCCAAATCCAGACAAAGCATTGAGTGATGGTCCGAACTCATGGCCTTTAAAAGAAATGAAAATACTTCTAGAAACATTGAAGAGCATTGATCTAAAAATAAAAAAATAATTTAGTATTTGGAGAATTCGTACAATGTCAATTATCAATAATATTATTGCTCGTGAGATCTTAGATTCAAGAGGCAACCCCACAATAGAAGCAGAGGTTCATACAAAAACTGGTTCAATTGGTAGCGCAATGGTTCCGTCTGGTGCTTCTACTGGTGTTAGAGAGGCTTTGGAGTTACGCGATGAAGATAACTCTAGATTTATGGGAAAGGGTGTTCTCACAGCAGTAAAAAATATTCATGAGTTAATTAGTCCCGCATTATTGGGAAAAGAAGTTTCAAAACAAAAAGAAATCGATCAAATAATGATCGATCTAGATGGCTCCTTAAATAAAAAGAATCTTGGTGCGAATTCAATTCTGGCGGTATCAATGGCAACCGCTCATGCAGCAGCTAATGAAAATAACCTTCCGCTCTATAAGTATCTTGGTGGTGAGGGACCATTTAAAATGCCCGTACCTATGATGAATATTATTAATGGCGGCGCGCATGCGGATAATAGTGTAGATCTCCAAGAATTCATGATTTTACCAGTTGGTGCGTCAAATATAAGAGAGGCGGTAAGATACGGAACAGAAATTTTTCATTCTTTAAAATCAGTTCTATCAAAAAAAAATCTTAGTACAACTGTTGGAGATGAAGGTGGTTTTGCACCAAACTTATCATCGAATGAAGAAGCAATTGAGGTCATCCTTGAGGCAATTACAAAAGCTGGCTACAAAGCGGGCGATGATATACTGCTAGGTTTAGATGTTGCCAGTTCTGAATTTTATAAAGATGGATTATATAATATTGAATCTGAAAAATTAAAATTAAATTCTAAAGAGTTTTTAGAGTATTTAACTCCATGGTTTTCTAAATATCCAATCGTGACAGTAGAGGATGGTATGGCTGAGGATGATTGGGATGGCTGGAAATTATTAACCGAGGTTCATGGTAAAAATATTCAATTAGTCGGCGACGATCTTTTTGTCACTAATACAGCAATACTCCAAGAAGGAATTGAAAAAAGAATTGCTAATTCTATTTTAATAAAAGTTAATCAGATAGGTACCCTAACAGAAACACTAGATGCGATTAATATGGCTAAAGAAGCAGGCTATAGTGTTGTAATTTCACATCGATCTGGCGAAACGGAAGATACAACAATTTCAGATCTTGCTGTTGCTACATCAGCGGGCCAAATAAAGACAGGCTCATTATCGCGATCTGATCGTGTCGCTAAATACAACCGTCTGATGAAGATCGAGGATGAGTTAGGAGAAAATAGCTCATATTCTGGAAAAAATGTATTTATATAATATGTAAGGAAATAATTTGCATTAGGTGTACTTATGAAATTTTTAACTTTAATCATGCTATTACTTTTAATTCTTTTGCAGTATCGTTTATGGAACGGAACCGGAAGCTTGGCTGAAGTAAATCTTCTTAAGGAAGAAATTGAAAAGATAAAAAATCAAAATGAGATTCTTAAAGAACGTAATTTATCATTAACCGCAGAAGTTTTTGATCTAAAAAAGGGAGACGAAGCTATTGAAGAAATAGCTCGTAGTGAAATGGGTATGATTAAAGATGGTGAGACTTTTTATCAGATTATTGATAATTCAGATGTTCAATCTGAATCGAACTAAAACATGTCATATAGTAACCATTTTTGGGTAGTCGTGCCTGCAGCTGGGATTGGTAAGCGTATGGGTATAGATATACCAAAGCAGTACATATCGGCTCTTGGAAAAACAATTATTGAGCACACACTCGATAAATTTGTTTGTCGCAAAGATGTGCGTGGTATTTTAGTGGCTGTGTCAGAATCTGATCAATATTGGCCAACACTAGGGGTTTCAAAAAATGATAAAATAAAAAAAGTTATAGGTGGGAAAGAGCGGTATGAATCTGTTTATAATAGTTTATGTAAATTAGAAGAGATAGCCGATGATGATGATTGGGTGTTAGTCCACGATGCTGTTAGACCCTGTATTACAAGTTCAACAATAGACCGTTTCATTACTGATTTAAATCATCAGGGTAGTGTTGGTGGAATTTTGGCATTACCTTGTTCTGAAACAATAAAAAGAGTAAATAATAATTATCAAATAGAAGAGACAATCGATAGAAAATATATTTGGCATGCTCAGACACCTCAAATGTTTAAATATAAAAAACTCCATCTAGCTCTTCAGAAAACAATCAAGGAGAATATTTTTGTGACAGATGAAGCAATGGCAATGGAGCTATCTAATCATAAACCACTACTTATTCGTGGTGAACATGATAATATTAAAATAACTAATCAAGTTGATCTCAAGCATTTAGAGTTATTTCTTAGTCAGGAAAAATAAGCATGCGAATTGGACATGGATATGATGCTCATCCACTTGTAAAGGAAAGGTCATTAATCCTAGGCGGAGTCAAAATTCCTTTTGACAAAGGTCTTGATGGTCATTCTGATGCAGATGTAGTTATTCATGCGCTGTGTGATGCCTTGCTTGGTGCGACAGGATTAGGAGATATTGGAAATCATTTTCCCAATACAGATCCATTATTAAAAGATATTGATAGTCGACTCTTATTGCGGCAAATTGCAGATTTAATAAGAAAACATAAATTTTTAATTTCTAACGCGGATATTACTATTTTAGCTGAAAAGCCAAAATTGGCGGAACATATTCCTGCGATGAAGAAAAATCTAACTGATGATTTAAATTGTCAAATTTCACTATTAAATATTAAAGCAACAACAACTGAAGGTATGGGTTTTATTGGTCGTGGTGAGGGTATTTCAGCGCATGCTGTTGTTTTATTAATTCCCGATTCTTCATAATTATTTTTTGTATTACTTTTTAAAATAAAGATATATTGCTCCAGTGCCACCATCCTTAGGTTGCGCAGAACAAAATCCCCAAACCATAGGATGTTCTTTTAGCCATTGATTCAGTTTATTTTTAATTACTGGAG
The DNA here is from genome assembly GCA_002692205.1 of Legionellales bacterium. GTDB lineage: Bacteria > Pseudomonadota > Gammaproteobacteria > Eutrophobiales > Eutrophobiaceae > UBA11869. The sequence continues at coordinate 13,429 of NZJM01000062.1, forward strand.
AATTATCTTTCGAACCATAGCCTTTTCCATGGATAATTAGAACGCAAGATAAATTTTGATGTTTCCAATCGTCAAGAATTACCTCTAACCTTTCCTTTGCCTCATTCACTGTCAAGCTATGTAAATCTAATATATCTTCGTATTTAATTTTTCCTTGATTTAGTTTTTTGAAATTTTTATTATTTTCTCCGGCACTACAAAAACTTAGTCTAGTATTTCCATCAACTTTTCTTTCAGTAGAGCTGATATCATTAATTTTATAATAACTCTCGGTTTTATCTTTTATATTGACTCTTATAGATGGTGCTGGTTTAGGTTTATCAGAATTTTTAATATTATTTTGCTTGATTGGTGTAACTTTACCAACCGCTTTTCGAAATTCTTCTTTTTCTTTATCAGTGATTATCATTTTTTAATTTATCCACTCTCTTGCATTAAGAAAAAATTTCATCCAAGGGCTATATTCATTTTTCCATTCGTTGGGAAACCAGGAAAATTGTTTAGTCAGAAAAACCCTTTCTGGGTGCGGCATCATAATGGTAAAACGTCCATCTTCATTGGTAAATGCTGTTAGCCCATCTTTTGAACCGTTAGGGTTGTATGGATACTTTTCAGTAACCTTAGTATTGTTGTCAATATATCGCATAACTGCAGATTCTTTATCTTTATCGGTTCTCATGATGGCGCGTCCTTCGCCATGCGCAACCACAATTGGAATTTGATATTCCTGCATATCTTTGAAAAATATAGAATTAGATTCCATAACTTCAATCATTACTAGCCTAGCTTCAAATTGCTCAGATAGATTTGGCAAAAAATCCGGCCATGTATCTGCACCTGGTATTAAATCACGAAGATGAGACATCATTTGACATCCATTGCATACGCCAAGACCAATTGTATTTTTACGGTTAAAGAAATTCTCAAACATTGTTCTTAGCTTTTCGTTATACAAAACTGTTTTTGCCCAACCACCTCCCGCGCCAAGTACATCTCCATATGAGAAGCCGCCACAAGCTGCCAAACCATCAAACGAATCAAGCTTAATATTTGTATCTATCAAATCTTGCATATGAACATCAATACAGTTGAATCCAGCTCGGTCAAATGCAGCAGCCATTTCAAGTTGTCCGTTTATTCCTTGCTCTCTAAGTATAGCCATTTTTGGTTTTTCACCCTTATTAATAAGAAATGAATTTTCCTTTATTTCAAAATTCGTATTGATGAAAATACCAGGATCATTCTTATCAGCTATACTTTCAAATTCTTCTTTAGCAGATATAGGATTATCTCGATATGATTGTAATTGATAGCTAGTTTCTGCCCATTTTCGATGAAACTCACTTATCTCATTACTTAATACTTGATTCTTATTAAATATAAGATTGAATTTATATTCGTTATTAATTTTTCCAATTGTATATATATTTTTTCCATTTAATCCAGTTTGCTTAAAAGTTTTTCTTACACTTCTTTCGTCACTTTTATTTATCTGTATTACTACTCCAAGTTCTTCATTAAATAAGTTTTCAATTAAATCTCCATCCAAATCAAGATCAATATCAATACCAGTATTCCCTGCGAATGCCATCTCACATAAGGTCACAAAAAGACCACCATCAGAGCGATCATGGTAAGCACTTATTAAACCTGATTCGTTAAGAATCTGTATTGATTTGAAAAACGATAGTAATATTTCCGAATCTTCTAAATCTGGCGTCTCGTCACTGACTGCATTATAAACTTGGCATAAAGCTGAACCACCAAGTCGTTTTTTCTCTTTTGCTAGATCTATAAATAATAATATTGATGTATCATCTTTTATTAGTTGCGGTGTCAACGATTGTCTAACATCTGCGACTCTTGAAAAAGCTGATATATTTAAAGATATTGGCGCTAATACTTTTTTTTGTTTTTTGTTTTCTGACCACACAGTGCTCATTGATAGGGAATCTTTTCCAACAGGAATACAGATTCCTAAATCTTTACATAATTGGCTAATAGCAGATACAGTATTATATAATTTTGCATCCTCCTCTTGTATCCCGCAGGCTGCCATCCAATTAGCTGATAGACTAATATCCTCGATCTTCAGGATACGTGCCGCTGATATATTCAAGATTGCTTCAGATAATGCCATTCGTCCTGAAGCAGGCGCGTCTATTAAAGCAATAGGTGCGCGCTCTCCAATTGCCATTGCTTCACCTGTGTAGTTATAGTACGAAGAACAAGTAACCGCACAATCAGCTACAGGCACTTGCCAAGGCCCCACCATTTGGTCGCGAACAACTAATCCTGAAACAGATCGATCACCTATTGTAATTAAGAAACTTTTACTTGCGACGGTTGGTAACTTTAAGATGCGATCTATTGTAGTTTCAATATCTAATTTTGATGTTTGAAATTTTTTATTTTTATAAAAACTATTAGCTACATTTTTTTTAGTCTTTGGTAAGTCTCCAAGTAATATAGACATTGGAATATCAATTGCTTTATTATTATAGTGAGCATCATCTAGAATTAATTGTTGCTTTTTTGTGCTAGTCCCAAGTATTGCAAATGGCGCACGTTCTCTTTTGCATATTTTTTCAAATAGTTTAATTTTTTCGTTAGCAATTGCTAGTACATAGCGTTCTTGTGATTCGTTACTCCAAATACCCATTGGCGACATACTTAATTCATCATTTGGTATTTCTCGAAGTCTTAATCTAGCTCCGAGATTACTCGCACTTACTAATTCAGGCAGAGCATTTGAAAGACCTCCCGCACCAACATCATGAATACTAAGGATTGGATTGTCATTACCAAGCGACCAGCAAGCATCAATTGCCTCTTGACATCGACGTTGCATTTCTGCGTTATCACGTTGAACCGAAGCAAAATCAAGCGAAGCATCACTGGAGCCAGAAGTCATAGAGGAGGCCGCTCCTCCACCTAAACCAATTAACATAGCAGGGCCTCCCAATACAATTAGTTTCGTATCTGTCGGTATATTTTGTTTTTCAACATGAAATTCTCTAATCATTCCATATCCACCAGCAAGCATAATAGGTTTATGATAGCCGTATGTTAGGGAATCCGATTTTTTATATTCATACGCACGAAAATAACCACAAAGAGCGGGGCGACCAAATTCATTGTTATAAGATGCAGCACCGATCGGCCCTTCAATCATTATTTCTAATGCGGAAACAATATGTGTAGGCTTACCATTTTCTTTTTCCCATGGTTGTTTAAAACCTGGTATATTTAAATTTGAAACCGCAAAACCAGTCAAGCTAGCTTTTGGTTTTCCACCTCGGCCCGTTGCNGNTTCGTCTCGAATCTCNCCTCCGGCNCCTGTNGCAGCTCCTGNGTAGGGNGCAATAGCTGTTGGNTGATTATGCGTTTCTACCTTCATNAGNAAATGAATAGCTTCNTCTTGNTAGTAGTATTGATGATTATTTGGATCTGCTAAAAATCTTAAACCCGTATATCCCGCCATAACAGCAGCATTATCATTATAAGCAGATAAAACATTACCCGAATTCTCATTATGTGTCTGACGTATCATAGAAAATAGAGAATCTTCTTTTTTATTATTATCTATAGTCCATTCAGCATTAAAAATTTTATGTCGACAATGTTCTGAATTAGCTTGAGCGAACATCATTAACTCCACATCAGTCGGGTTTCTTTTTAATTTTTGGAAAGCTAAAAATAGAAATTTTATTTCATCTTCTGATAAAGCTAACCCCATCTCTGTATTTACTCTTTTTAATTCATCTACACCATTACTCAAAATATCTATATTTTCTAAAGGCGTTGGTTCGGAGCATGCAAATAATCTTTCGGCTTCATTTTCACTTTCTATAATAATCTCTGTCATTCGATCATAGATTAAAGGATTTATTTTTTTTATTTGCTGTCGGGTTAATTTTTTTTCATCAGCTGTCTCAAATATATAAATGATTCCACGTTCAATCCTTAATATTTTTTCTAATCCTGAGTTATGAATAATATCGCTTGCTTTACTTGACCAAGGAGAAATTGTCCCAAATCTAGGGATTACTATTAATTTTTCATATTTATCCAAGTAATTTTTTTTAGGGCTATAATTTAATAGCTCACTGAGTTGTTTATATTCGTTGGTATTTAAAGCTTTACTTTCGTTTATGAAATGAACGTAATATGCTTGAATTGAAATAATTTCAGGGATGTAGGCTTGTGCTGTCGAGATTAATTTATTAATCCGAAATTGAGATAGTGCGTTACCACCTTGCAGTATCAGCATTAATTTATTCTTTTATAGATTCTTAGAAGGACTTTCATTTTACCAGTTCTTTTAGAGTGATAATAGAGAAAACAGCATTAATTCATACATTTAACCTGCGTAAATTTCTATCAAGTAAGGCCATCTCCCACATCTCTTCAAATAAGTTTAAATAATTTTTACAATATCTAGGGCTGTTAAAATTCACTGAACCCTCGTAGCGACTTGCATTTTCACGGTATATATATCCAATTCTATCAGCAATGAGTAGCGCCTTATTAAAGTTTTTGTATTCTGGTGATATTTTACGAATTTTTATAAAGCTAGGTAATTTTGAACATAAACTTAAAAGCCGGTGATTAACATTTATAATTGATTCAATATCAGACACTAAAATGCGAATTTGGGCTCGACGTCCATTTAGTGCCAAATTTTTTATGGCATCAACGAAATCTGATTGATTATAAATGGATGGTTCTAAATTTTTAGAGATAATTTCTAGTTTCTTAGATGATTGTTTTGTCATCATCAATGCTGAATTAGATATTTCTTGTCTTGTTGTTAGAGATATCATTTCATCAGGTGATTGACCAAGCCTACAGCTGCCAAGATTTTGCATATGATATTTCCTAGGCTATTTCTTTACTGTCTTTGCTTGTTTTACGGCATCACCAATATAGTTACTCGGAGTGAGTTTTTTCAATATCAATTTTGCATCATCAGATAACTCAAGTTGTTCGATAAAATTATGAAGTACTTTTTTGTCGATCTTTTTTCCTCGAGATAATTCCTTCAACTTTTCATAGGCATCATCATAACCAGATCGACGCATTACAGTTTGGATGGCCTCGGTTAAGACTTCCCATGAATCTACCAGATCGTGATTTATTTTTTCGACATCAATATCTAACTTTGATAATCCCTTCGCACAAGAATCAAAAGCTATAATTGCATGAGCAATACCGACACCCATATTTCTTAGTGCAGTCGAGTCTGTTAGATCTCTTTGCCATCTTGATATAGGTAATTTCATTGCGAGATGATTAAATACGCTATTTGAGATGCCTAAATTACCCTCTGCATTTTCAAAATCTATCGGATTAACTTTATGCGGCATTGTTGATGAACCAACTTCACCTTCAATAGGTTTTAGTTTGAAATAACCAAGCGATATATAACCCCATAGATCGCTACATAGATCGATTATAATTGTATTTATCCGAATCAAAGCATGGAAGTACTCCGCAATATAGTCATGAGGTTCTATTTGTGTTGTATAAGAATTAGGATGAAGATCCAGTTCTACAATGAATTCGTTAGATAATGACGCCCAATCAACATTTGGGTAAGCAACAAGATGAGCATTAAAATTTCCAACAGCACCATTGAATTT
>NZJM01000063.1 GCA_002692205.1 Legionellales bacterium
AATTAGGATAGAGTTAGAGCGTTATGATGAAAAATTATCAAATAAAGAAAGATGGCTGTTACTTAATAAGTCTGATTTGTTATCTGATGAAGCTATCGAAGAATTAAAGTTGTTCTTTAAGGATAAGCTAGGAGATAAAGTAAAAATTTTTATAATATCGGCATTAACAAAAGATGGCTGCCAAGAACTAATATATAAAATAAATGATTGGATAATGAAACGGAAAGAAAGTGACTAAAGAACGAGAGATAATTAAATTAACAAAATGCTGGGTAATTAAGATTGGCAGTGCTTTGATTACAGATAATGGCTGTGGATTAAAGCATGACAATCTTGATAGTTGGGTAAATCAAATTTCAATACTTAATGAACGTGGTATTAATATTGTTATCGTGTCTTCTGGGGCAGTTGCGGAAGGACTTACAAGATTAGGTTGGGAGAATAGACCTAATGTGATACATAAACTACAAGCTGCAGCTGCAGTTGGTCAAATGGGTTTAATTCAGGCTTATCAAACTTGTTTCCAAAAATATAAAAAACAAACAGCCCAAGTATTATTAACACATGATGACATAATAAATCGTACGCGCTACCTTAATGCTAGGACAAGTCTTAATACATTGCTTAAGTTGGGTGTTGTGCCAATAGTTAACGAAAACGATACCGTTGCTACTGATGAAATTAGATTTGGTGATAATGATACATTAGCGGGTTTAGTAGCAAATCTAATAGATGCAGAATTACTCGTTTTATTGACTGATCAAAAAGGACTTTATACATCAGACCCTCGTGAAGATAATGCAGCAAAATTAATTGAACAAGCTGAAGCTGGAGATGAGTCGCTAAAACAATATGCAGGCGAAAGCAGTGGTTATGGTCGTGGTGGGATGCATACAAAATTAAAGGCTGCTTCAATAGCATCAAGGTCAAATACCCAAACAGTAATAGCTTCGGGTAACGAGACATCAATTTTGTTAAAAATTGCTGATTCAAAAAAAGTTGGAACTTTATTGACTACATCAAAAGAAACATTGCAGGCAAAAAAACAATGGTTAGCAAATCAATCGTATTTAAAAGGAACCGTGATTATTGATAATGGAGCTGTTAGCGCAATAATAAAAAGTGGAAAAAGTTTATTGCCAATTGGAGTAAAATCCATAGCAGGAGAATTTAAACGTGGCGAAATTATTTCTTGCGTAGATCAAGATGGAAAAGAAATCTCAAGAGGTTTATCCAATTATGATTCAGTTAAAGCCAGATTGATTATTGGAAAATCTAGTGAGGAAATTGAAAAAATACTTGATTGTAAAGATGAGGATGAGCTCATCCATAGAGATAATATGCTGCTAATTTAATACTCTAATATTATACATCTAAAATTAAAGTGATTTTACATGACTATTTAAACGAGATTTATGCCTTGCAGCTTTATTTTTATGGATAATACCTTTTGAAACCATTGCATCAATAACTGGTACAGCCGCCTCGAAGGCGCTTTTAGCAGCTTTTTTATCTTTAGCTTCAATAGCATTTGTAACTTTTTTGATATGAGTACGTAACATTGAGCGCTGACTTGCATTATGTAGGCGTATTTTAATAGATTGTCGTGCACGTTTTTTTGCTGATGCAATATTTGCCACTTGATTCTCCTAATTTGTTTTTTTAAGGCGCGCCATCATGCTGATATTATAGCAATTTGTCAATCCTTAAGTACCGGTTATGTTATGCTATTTATATATTTTAGATGTATGTAATTTCAGAAAGGCTGTTTAGAATGAGTTTTAAATTATTGAAATCAACATTAGTTATTGGTTTTATGACCACAATATCACGTATTTTTGGTCTGATACGCGATATTGTAATAGGAAGTGTATTTGGCCCAGGTCTCGGTGTAGACGTTTTTATTGTTTCCTTTAGAATTCCTAATTTTTTACGCAGATTATTCGCAGAAGGTGGTTTTTCTCAAGCTTTTGTACCTGTCCTATCAGAGTACAAAGAGAAACGTAACGAAGAAGATGTACAAAAATTAATAGACCAAACGTCCGCAACACTAGGCTTAATATTATTTGTAATCTCAATCATTGGAGTATTAGCAAGTCCTATCTTAATTATGATATTTGCGCCTGGTTTTTTGGGTGATACAGATAAAAGTAGTTTAGCGATTGATTTATTAAGAATTACCTTTCCTTATATATTTTTTATATCTCTCACAGCTTTTGCTGGGAGTATTTTAAATACTTATAGAAATTTTGCTATACCAGCATTTACACCAGTTCTATTGAATTTATCTTTAATAATATCTGCAATATGGTTAGCACCTTTTTTTGAAACACCAATTAAGGCACTTGCATGGGCTGTTTTTATAGCTGGCTTTATACAACTAGTATTTCAAGCACCTTTTTTATTAAAAATTAAAAAATTTCCACGCCCATCATTAAATAGTGATCGCAGTGGAGTTAAGCGCATTCTCAACTTAATGCTTCCGATATTATTTGCCGTATCAATAGTGCAAATAAATTTACTAATAGATACATTAATTGCATCATTTTTAGTTACAGGTAGTATTTCATGGTTATATTTTTCTGATCGCCTTGTTGAGTTTCCATTAGGAGTTTTTGGTATAGCATTAGCAACAGCTGTGCTACCTCATTTATCTGAGAAGCATGCCCAGGGCTCAAGTGAAAAATTTTCAGATACATTAGATTGGTCAATGCGTTGTATTTTTTTAATTACTTTACCAGCGGCCATTGGTTTAGCAATGCTAGCGTCTCCATTATTAATTACTTTATTTCAATATAAAGAATTTTCGGAGTTTGATGTCACAATGACTAGTTATAGCCTAATAGCTTATGCTGTAGGGCTTCCCGCATTTGTTCTAATAAAAGTATTATCAGCTGGATTTTTTTCCCGACAAGATACTAAAACTCCAGTAAAAATTGGGGTTGTGGCAGTTGTTTTCAATATTGTATTTAATATTATATTTGTATTTTTATTTAGTCGTATTAATTTAGCACATGTTGGTCTTGCCTTAGCAACCTCACTCTCTGCTTATTTGCAGGCATTTCTTTTGTTTCGGAAATTAAAAAAAATTAAAGTTTATAAAACAAGAAATAAGTGGCTGGGATTTATTTTTAAAATTATACTTTCTATATTCATTATGATGATTGTGATAGTGTTTGGAGTTAATAATGAATCGACTTGGTTTAGCTGGGATATTTATCAGCGTGTATCAAATTTGATATTATGGATCATGGTAAGTATTGTATGTTATTTTTCTTTTTTATGGTTACTAGGGCTGCGATTTAGCAGCATCAAAGTTCCTAAATAATTATATAATTTAACTTTTTCAAAAATGGAATTTATTTACGGATTATCAAATTTACGAAAAAAACGTAAAGACTGTGTCGCAACTATAGGAAATTTTGATGGTGTTCATTTAGGCCATCAAACTATTCTTAAACAGTTGAGAGATGCTTCAAAAAATAATAATTTAATTTCGACGGTTTTATTATTTGAGCCTCAACCAATGGAGTATTTTAGAATAGATGTAGCACCATCAAGGTTAGCAAGTTTACGTGAAAAAGTGCACCAATTTATACGCTTTAATATAGAGCGTGTTGTTTGTTTAAAGTTTGATGATAAATTAGCTAATTTATCTGCATCAGAATTCGTTGATGATATCCTTCTTGACGGTTTATCGGCGAAAAAAATAATAGTTGGAGATGATTTCCATTTTGCAAAAAATCGCGAGGGAAATTATCAATATTTATCAGAACTATCTAAAGAGAGAGGTTTTGAGACATTTAGAACAAATACATATGAAGAGGATGGGGTAAGAATAAGTAGCACATTGATTCGAAATTTACTTGCCAAAGGTGATATTGAGGCTGCAAATCGATATCTAGGCAGATACTTTATAATAAGCGGAAGAGTTATTCACGGTGACAATCGTGGAAAAAAACTAGGTTTTCCAACTGTTAATATAAAATTAGATAGATATTTAGCACCTGTTACTGGTATTTTTTCAGGACGTATTCGAGGAGTTGACAATAAAATACTCGATACAGTGATTTATGTTGGTTCCAAACCTATTTATAACGGAGAACAAACGATTCTAGAAGCGCACATACTCGATTTTGATGGGGATTTATATGGCCGTTTTTTAGAAGTTGAATTTCATATCAAGCTTCGTGAGGATGGCCATATAAGTAATGAAAATGAAATGTTGAAACAAATTAAGATAGATATCGAACAAACAAGGCAATATTTCCAAAAAATGAAGATAATTAACCATTGAAAAAATGCAACAGACAATGACGAACTATAAAGAAACACTAAATTTACCTAATACTGCTTTTCCAATGAAAGCGAATTTATCCCAGCGCGAACCAGAAATGTTAAAATATTGGGAAGAAAGTAATCTTTATCAAAAAATACGAGACAAGCGTAAAAAAAATAAAAAATTTATTTTGCATGATGGCCCTCCTTATGCAAATGGCGATATTCATATAGGCCATTCTGTTAATAAAATCCTCAAAGATATTATTATAAAGTCGAAAGGCTTTAGTGGTTTTGATACACCTTTTATTCCTGGCTGGGATTGTCATGGATTACCAATTGAGCTTCAAGTTGAAAAGAAAATTGGAAAAGCAGGAATAAAAGTTGAGCCAAAAGAATTTCGTGAAGCTTGTAGGCAATTCGCAATGAAACAGGTCGATAAGCAACGTGTAGATTTCAAGCGTCTAGGAGTGATGGCCGATTGGGAAAATCCTTACCTCACTATGGATTACTCAACTGAAGCAAATATTATAAGGGCGCTGAGTAAAATAATATCAAACGGGCACTTACACAAAGGAGTCAAACCTGTACATTGGTGCATTGACTGTCGTTCGGCGTTAGCAGAGGCTGAAGTTGAATACAAAAATAAACAATCACCAGCTATTGATGTTCGATTTTCTGTAAATGAGCCCAAAGAGTTTCTAAGAAAATTTAATATAAAACATAACATAACTTCGATTTCATTCGTTATTTGGACAACTACACCATGGACACTACCGGCAAATCAAGCAGTTGCATTACATCCAGATAATAAGTATGTATTTATATATGCTAAAGATGAGATATTGGTAATAGCTAGTGAGTTATGTGAAACGGTTTTAACTAGATTTGGATTTAAAGATTGGAAAACTCTGTTTGAATGTCATGGCTCTGAACTTGAAGGTTTACGACTTAAGCATCCATTTTATGAGCGTATCGTACCCGTAGTATTAGGTAATCATGTAACACTTGAAACAGGGACTGGTGCTGTACACATTGCACCAGGCCACGGTCAGGATGATTATATCGTGGGTCAAAAATATAATTTACCTATCGATAATCCTGTTGCTGACAATGGCTGTTTTCTTAAGAGCACGGATTTATTTGCTGGAGAACATGTGTTTAAAGCAAATGATTTAGTTATTTCAGTTCTCGAAAAAAATAATAAATTATTAAAAAAAGAAGTGATAGAACATAGTTACCCTCATTGTTGGCGTCATAAATCTCCAATTATATTTCGTTCTACACCACAGTGGTTTATTAGTATGGATTCTAATGGACTAAGATCTCAGGCACTCACTGCAATCAAAGAGGTCAACTGGGAGCCCTCATGGGGTGAAGAACGAATATTCGGTATGATTGAGAGCCGCCCCGATTGGTGTATATCTCGTCAGCGTACGTGGGGCGTTCCTATTCCTGTTTTTATTCATCGTGAGACACAGGAATTACATGTAGATACTGTCAAAATTATGGAAAGTGTAGCAAAGTTGGTTGAAAGCGATGGTATTAATGCATGGTTTGAACTTGATAGCTCAGTGCTACTAGGTCCTAATTCAAGGGATTATATTAAAGTCACCGATATTCTAGACGTATGGTTTGATTCTGGGGTCACACATGANACAGTATTAACTCATGATGTACGTCTNAATTATCCGGCTGATCTTTATCTCGAGGGTTCAGACCAACATCGAGGNTGGTTTCAATCNTCACTTCTTACATCAATTGCAATGACTGAAAATAAAAAACCTTATCATAGTGTTGTGACCCATGGGTTTACTGTTGACGCGGAGGGCATGAAAATGTCTAAATCAAAGGGAAATGTTATAGCTCCGCAAAAAGTAATGAATGCATACGGGGCAGATGTTTTGCGTTTATGGGTTGCTGCAACAGATTATCGAACTGAAATGAATGTGTCTGACGAAATACTAAAAAGAATTGCAGATGCATATAGACGAATTCGAAATACCTCCAGATACTTGCTTTCAAATCTTAATGATTTCGATCTAGAGAGAGATAGTATTCCTTTTTCAGATATGCTGGATTTAGATAAATGGATATACGAACATGCAATGCAATTGCAGAAACAAATCATTATTGCTTATGATAATTATGAATTTCACCAAATTTATCAATTACTACATCAATTTTGTGTTGTAGAAATGGGCGGATTTTATCTTGATATTATAAAAGATAGACAATACACCACTCGTAAAGACAGCAGAATTAGACGTTCAGGACAAACAGCTATGTATCATCTAATTCAAATGTTAGTAAGATGGCTTGCGCCAATTATGAGTTTTACTGCTGATGAGATATGGAAACATATCCCAAATAATCAAGATATTTCTGTATTTCTAGAAGACTGGTATGAGATAGAAATAGATAATGATAACCTCGAATCAAGAAACATGCGCTGGGAAACTATTATATCAGTTCGTAATGAGGTTAATAAACAATTAGAGCGGCTTCGTAGCGACGGAGTAATTGGTTCTTCATTAGATGCTGAAGTTAATATTTATTGTAGTGATAAGATATTAAATGAACTCAATCATATAAAAGATGAACTAAAATTTGTTTTCATTTCTTCTAATGTAAATACATTTGCATTAGATAACCGGATAGATGATGCACTAAAGTCAGACATTGATGATGTTTATATCAATGTAAAGCCATACGATTTTGATAAATGTATTCGTTGCTGGCACAGACATGAGAGTGTTGGAAGAAATGATTCTTATAAAGAATTGTGTGAGCGTTGTATTCAAAATGTTTATGAAGATGGTGAAATTAGGTTATATGCCTAACTTTAAGTTTACTTATGTTTAGATGGTACACATTGTCGATTGCGGTCATAATCTTTGATCAAATAACTAAATATTATGCAGTGCAGAAATTAGTTTTACATGAAGTTAGAGGTATTTATAGTGGCTTCAATTTAAAATTAATTTATAACGAAGGAGCAGCTTTTAGTTTTTTAAGTGATGCTGGGGGGTGGCAACGTTGGTTTTTAATAGGTATTTCATGCCTAGTCAGTTTATTTATTGTTGTGTGGATGTACAGATCATTATCAAAAAGTAAGTGTTTATTATTAGGGTTATCATTAATTTTAGGCGGTGCTTTAGGAAATTTATGGGATAGGCTTTCATTAGGATATGTCGTCGATTTTATTGAGTTTTACTATAAGGATTTGTATTGGCCAGCATTCAATATAGCTGATTCAGCAATAACAATCGGCGCAATTTTGCTGATTTTAGATACTTTTCTGACAGATGATTCAAAGACCCCATCATAGCTTATTTTGTATATATGAATTCCCTGTATAATGCATGCTAATTTTTTTATACCTGAATCTATCTAGGCGGAGTTTTATGCAAATATTATTGGCGAATCCACGTGGTTTTTGTGCAGGAGTTGACCGCGCAATTGAAATTGTTGAGAGAGCACTGGATTTATTTGGAGCTCCTGTGTATGTCCGCCATGAGGTTGTTCATAACAAATATGTTGTTAATTCTCTTAGAGATAAAGGGGCTATATTTGTTGAAGAACTGGACGAAGTACCAGACGATGCAACGGTTATTTTTAGTGCCCACGGGGTATCAAAAAAAGTTCGCGATGTGGCAGCACGTCGTGGACTACGAGTCTTTGATGCAATATGTCCTCTTGTTACTAAGGTGCATATGGAAGTTGGCAAATATCAAGATGAAGAGCGAGAATGTATTCTAATAGGACATGAAGGACATCCTGAAGTTGAGGGTACTGTTGGACAGTATCAACCAAAAAGTGGTAAGGGTGGAATGTACATCGTTGAGTCAGTGGAAGATGTAATGAAATTGAAAGTTAAGAAACCAAATTTTTTAGCTTTCGTAACACAAACAACATTATCCATGGACGACACATCAGAAGTAATTGACGCTTTAAAGAGACGTTTCCCTAATATTGATGGCCCAAAAAAGAAAGATATATGTTATGCCACTCAAAATAGACAAGATGCTGTAAAAAAGTTAGCAAAGGAGTGTGATTTAATTTTAGTTGTCGGTTCTCCAAACAGCTCTAACTCTTCAAGATTAATGGAAATATCTCAAAAAGCAGGTGTACCCGCATATCTTATTGATGATGCGAAAGAAATACAGGATGAATGGTTAGATAAAAAAAATAATATTGGCTTAACAGCAGGAGCTTCTGCTCCAGAGATATTGGTTGAAGAGGTGATAACAAAGTTAAAAAAATCTGGAGCTTCTATTGTCGAGGAATACCCGGGAATCAAAGAGAGTGTTGTTTTTTCTTTGCCAAAAGAGCTTATGAAAAAAGTTAAAGAAACAGTGTAAGTGTTTTTCTTAAAGAATCTTATTTATATATAAAAGTTTAGTCTCATCCTAATAATTGCAGTAATATTTCTATGAAATACGATTATATTGTCATTGGTGGTGGCGTCATTGGGATGACAACATCAAGAGAAATTGCGGCTCGTGGCGCAACTGTCGCAGTTATAGATCGTAAAAATGTTGGTAATGAGGCATCTAAAGTCGCTGGGGGAATTTTATCATCCATGAGGCCATGGGATGAAAATCCAGATTCAAATAAACTTTCCGAAGAATCAAAAAAAAATTATCCAGATTTTGTATCTAACTTAGAAGAGGAAACAGGAATTAATGTCGAATTAATAAAATCAGGTCTCATTATTATAAATAAAGAGCACTCTGATAGTACAAAGAAATGGGCAATTAATAACGACATAAAATTAATTAAAAAAATAAATAATAAGAATTTTAAAAAAAACTTACCTGCATACTCAATTTTTCTTCCAGAAATATATCAAATTCGTCCTCCATTGTTGCTAAATGCACTACACCAAAGTTTAAAAAAATATTTAGTAGATTTTTTTGAAAATTCGATCGTGTCTCACATTGAGACTAAAAATAATAAATTTGAATTTATAGTATTAGATAATAAAAAGAAACTTTATGCTGATAATTTAATAATTACTGCAGGTGCATGGAGTAATTTGTTACTAGGCAGCATAAATACTTCGATTAATATAAAACCGATACGCGGACAGATGCTTTATGCGAGACTAAAAAATCTTAAAATTGACAATATTATACTGGACAGTGGAAATTACTTAATACCTAGATTAGATGGTCATATATTAATTGGAAGCACAATAGAGGATGTAGGATTTGTTAATAAAACAACTCAAGTAGCTAGAGAAGAATTATTGAATTGGGTGTATTCGTTAGTACCAAAGGATTCAGATTTAGATATTCTAAAACATTGGGCAGGATTACGCCCAGCTGTTGATGCGGGCAAGCCTATGATCGGTGTACTTTCTAATTTCGAGAATATTTATATTAATACTGGGCACTATCGAAAAGGAATACTTCAGGCGCCAGCTTCAGCAAAATTACTGGTCGATTTTCTATTTCATATTAAATCTTTCATGGATATTGATAAATTTAGTCCCAAAAATACAAATAAATTACAGAAAATACAATATTAAATAATAATCACTCTTATTTAGGCTCCACATTATTGTGAGCATCTAATATAATGGTTAAATGAAAAATATAATGAATAGCACAAATATGAGTAAAGGAATGGCTCGGGAGATTCTAAGTGGAATCAATATAAAGCCGACGGCACAGCGGATTGATATAGCAAGAGTTCTTTTATACAAAGATCAACATCTATCAGCTGAAGATGTCATGGTCAGGCTTAATGAAAATGCACACGATATTTCTAGAGCTACGGTTTACAATACTTTGAATTTATTTGTTGATAAAGGGCTTGTTAGGCGTGTCATTATTGATGCATCAAAAATTTATTACGATTCAAAAATTACTCCACATTCACATTATTTTAATGAAGATACTGGTGAAATTTTAGATTTTGAGTGTGATGATATTCAAGTGAAACCTTCACTTAATTTACCTAAAAATACATATCAAGAAGGTCTTGATGTTGTTGTTCGTATCAAAAACTGTAAGTAGTATCTAACAAAAATAAATATAAAAATATGAGGTCATAATGAAATTAGAAACCATAGCCGTGCATGGTGGTTATACACCAGAGCCTACAACCAAGTCAGTTGCTGTTCCAATTTATCAAACTACATCATATGCTTTTGATGATACTCAACATGGCGCTGATTTATTTGATCTGAAGGTAGCTGGAAATATTTATACTCGTATCATGAACCCGACAACAGCAGTTCTTGAGCAACGGGTAGCAGAAATGGAAGGCGGTATAGCTGCATTAGGATTATCTTCTGGTATGGCCGCAATTAATTATGCGATTCAGACGATTGCAGAATCTGGAGATAATATAATTTCGACGAGTAGTTTATATGGCGGTACTTATAATTTATTTGCTCATACTTTCCCGCAGATGGGTATAGAGGTTCGTTTCATAGACGCACCAAACTATGATGAAATTACAAAACTAGTAGACGATAAAACAAAAGCTGTATTTTGTGAATCGATAGGTAATCCTGCGGGTAATGTAGCGGACCTTGGAAAAATTTCGAAGATAGCACATGCACAAGGTATTCCTGTTATTGTCGATAACACAGTCCCAACTCCGTATTTATGTCGCCCTTTTGAACATGGGTGCGATATTGTTGTTCATTCTTTAACAAAATATATGGGTGGTCATGGAAGTAATATTGGCGGCATCCTTGTTGACTCAGGTAAATTTCCATGGGCTGAACACGCTAGTCGTTTCAAAAGATTAAATGAGCCCGATCCATCTTATCATGGTGTTGTTTATACAGAAGCATTAGGTGCAGCAGCATACATTGGTCGTGCCAGGGTTGTCCCTTTGAGAAATACTGGTTCAGCAATATCTCCTATGAATAGTTTTATGATACTTCAAGGCATCGAAACATTACCGGTTAGAATGGACCGTCACTGTGAGAATACAATCGAAGTAGCTAATTATTTAACAAAACATAAAAAAGTAGATTGGGTGCGATATGCTGGATTATCTGATCACCCGGATTTCAAGCTACTCAATAAGTACTGTAGCAATAAAGCTGCTGGTATCTTAAGTTTTGGTATAAAAGGTGGCGCAGAAGCGGGAACAAAATTTATCGACGCATTAGAGTTAATCACCCGTCTTGTAAATATTGGTGATGCGAAGTCGTTAGCATGCCACCCGGCTACTACGACACATCGTCAATTATCTCCAAAGGAACTAGAAAAAGCTGGAGTGTCTGATGACTTAGTGAGACTTTCAGTCGGTATTGAGCATATCGATGATTTATTGTCTGATATTGAACAGGCACTATCAAAAGCATAATAATTGGAACTTCATAGTTGCGTCATACTCCTAAAAGTATGCGATTACTTTTTCTAGTTGTTTTTTTAATAACATCAGTATCCTGTTCTCAATATAAGAATCCAAAGTCTTTTTTTGATAAAGGCGATTATAAAAAGGCATATGTTTTGTGGCTACCACTTGCTAATAATGGTGATTTAGATGCGCAAAACTTCATCGGTATTCAACATTACCTTGGTTTAGGCGTGGAAAGGAATTTAGCTTTAGCAAAAAAATGGTTTGAAAAAGCTTCAGTAGCAGGTCTAGCAGACGCTCAACACAATCTAGGTGTAATGTATGAAAATGGGGAGCATGTGGAGCAAGATCTTATTTCTGCATCAATGTGGTTTTATGTTGCTACTAAGAACGGTAACGTTAATGCGAAGAAAAGAATTCAACGGCTATTAAATGATGATAAAGTTTTTCCAAATCAGTTTAATCATGCTAAAGATTTAGCACAAAAATATCTCAATACGAAAAGACGAGATTAAACATTTTCTTTTTTTATTGAAGCGAATGCTGCTAGTGCCATCTCACGTGAATCAGATGCAGCTACAATCGGTTGTGGATAATTCACCCCTAACTCAATGTTTGCTGTTGATAGAACTTCGTCGGGAGCTTCCCAGGGAGAAAAAAGATATTTATCCGGTAATTTCTCTAATTCAGGAACATATCTACGAGTATAGGTGCCAGTAGAATCGAATTTATTACCTTGCGTAATAGGATTAAATATTCGAAAGTAAGGCGCTGCATCAGCTCCACAACCAGCAACCCATTGCCAACTTGCACTGTTATTTGCTAGATCAGCATCAATCAAACAATCCCAAAACCATCTTTCTCCATAACGCCAGTCGATAAGTAGATTTTTAACTAAAAATGAACCGACTACCATCCTGATACGATTATGAACATAACCTGTTTGCCAAAGCTCTCTCATCCCCGCGTCAACTATTGGATAACCTGTCTTGCCATGACGCCATGCTTCTAATTTTTTTTCATCATGATTCCATGGAAATAAATCAAATTTACTCTGCAAATTCTTATAGGGTAGTTCAGGAAAATGATATAAGAGACTATGTGAGAATTCACGCCAACCTAATTCACTCATAAAATGATCTTTATCATTCGATGCGCAATCATTATTTTCTTTTGCAGCATACCAAATCTGATTTGGTGATATTTCACCGAAATGTAAATGAGGCGAAAGACGAGAAACATTATTTTTTCTTGGAAAATTTCTCCCTTCCTTATAACCCGTTAAACCTTCATTAACAAAATCATTAAGTCTATTTTGCGCAGCACTTTCACCGCATACCCAATGGCGCATTATTTTTTTATTCCATGAAATTTTTGGCAACAGACCCAACTTATCTAATTTTACTGAATGCTTGTTATCTGCGATCAAATTTAAAGTATTCGGTTTAGATAATGGTTTTCTCGGAGGATTTGCTTTTGAGCAACCCTTACGGTAGTAAGGAGTGAATACTCTATATGGTGTTCCATCATCTTTGAGTGTTTCCCATGGCTCCCAAAGTAAAGAGCCGTTAAAAGTATTAATTTCAATATTGCTACTTCTTAATTCTTCTTTTATATTTTTATCACGATTTATCCTCCATGGCTCATAACAGCGGTTCCAATAGATTTGATTTACTTGGTATTCATTAATTAATTCTCTGAGTATATTTATTGGTTCACCAATATAAAAAGAAAGCTTATTTTCTAAGGCATTATTGAGTGAGTTTAATGAATGATATAACCAACATCTGCTTGCGGAACCCATGTCATACTCTTTTGAATTTTTATTATCATATATATAGATAGGTAAGATATTACCTGTTTTTGAGGCTTCATAGAGAGCGGGGTTATCTGATATTCGTAGATCCTGTCTAAACCATAATACTTTTATATCTTTCATGATATATGCTTATGCCACACGAAATAATACTTAAGAATTATGATCACAAAAGGGGATTTACTATAAAGCAGCTGCTTCAGCTTCTAATGTATTTTCAGAACCAGATACTTGTTCCCAGAAGTTTTTCATGTAGTTGTCATCAAACCTAGAGATTGAGAATTCATCAACTTCATTTAAAAAGAGGCCATCTCCAGTAATGCAATCTGCGATCAATTCTCCAAAAACTGGAGCATATTTAAATCCCTGTCCGGAACCTAAACAATGAAATAAATTACTTATTTTATTATCTCTTCCTAGTATAAACTTGAGGTCTGGCGTGATATCAAAGTAAGAGCGGTAACCCGAGCTGTATATTGATTTATCCAAGTCGGCAAACCTTTTTCTCGCGATATCTTCATAAATTCTAATTTGTCCAAAACCTAGCGATTGATTACTTGGGTCATTTACTAAATCGCCACCACTAATATGCAATGGGTTCTCGCTAAAGGTTCTTGCTATTTCTTTTATATTTCTATGTCTAGGTTGATGCATATGGATTTCACCATTACGCCACAATCTGAAATAAGCAAGATTTTTGTAGTCAGCAATAATGGGCATTTTGTAATCAATATCAAATTGACTGGTCAACCAATTGACCACATTAACAGTTTCAATACTAACCGGAATATTTATACCTAAGCTATCAAAAATGGCAGGACTCCAAGCTCCCGCTGCATTCACAACATTTTTACAGCTTATATCACCATTATCTGTCAGAACTTTATTTATTTTACCATTGCTATCACTGACAAAACCACGGACAGTTGTTTTTTCTCTAATATTTATTTTATTGATCTTTATTGCTTCGTATAAAGCTCTTCTTACTTTTGTAGGATCAAATTGAATCGCTCCTGGTTCAAAATAAAAAATTTCATCGTCCTGTAAATTAACATTCTTAGTACATATTTCTTGAGCCTGATGTTTATCAATTTGACCAAACTGAATATCTAAATCAGATAAAGACTCAGCAAGTTTTGTCCAATTTTCATTTTTACCGCTCCCGGTATCACGGGCAATCCATATTGCACCATTTGATTCATATGAGCATTGAACACCCCAAATCGCAACGAGATTTTTCCAATATTCGGTAGCATTTTTTGCTAGCTTAGCCGCTTTTGCCACGGCATTAGCTGAGCGAACAATTCCAGAATGTCTTGCTGATATCCCCGAGCTAATAACTGTTTTTTCAATTAAACAAACTTTTTCATCATCATTACCGCTTTCTTTTCGAAGCCGTTTTTGAGTAGAAATTGCAGAGGCGCATCCGAGGATACCCCCGCCAATGATTACGGTGTTTACTGAATCTGTCATAACTTTAGTTAACTAATTTGAATATCATCTATGTATAAGTCTTCATTTTACGTTATATTTTATTTAGCGCACAATTAATTTGTGTATAAAGCACTTAAATTTAGGGGTTAGGAGCATAGTTTTAAATTATTTTCTCGATATAATTGTATGCTATTGATTTAAAAGCAGTTAATATATCTATGAAAATTTTGGTGTTATAGGAGAACAGAATAATAATAATAATTTCAAATTATATAAAATTAACATTGAATTCATATAGATAGCCTATTATCTTAACGGATAAATCTGATTTTTAGTAAAAAATAAAATCAATAAAAAGCTAAAAAGCTATCGCAAAGGGAGATAGAAATTATGTCTAAATCTAGTGTAAGTCCTGCTAAATCAAAAGAGTATTTAAATCGTTATATGGAGGGGGTTAAAAAACGTAACCCAGGTGAACCTGAGTTTGTTCAGGCTGTAAACGAAGTTGCATCAACCATATTTCCATATATTGCAGATAAGCCAATTTATCACGAAATGCAGATACTAGAGCGAATGGCCGAACCTGAGCGTGTTGTTTCATTTCGCATCCCATGGTCTGATGATAAAGGGAACATCAGAACAAATCGTGGTTGGCGAATACAATTTAATAGTGCAATTGGGCCATACAAAGGCGGACTACGTTTTCATCCTTCCGTCAATCAGAGCATTTTAAAATTCTTAGGATTTGAACAGACTTTCAAAAATAGTTTAACTGGTTTGCCAATGGGTGGTGGCAAGGGCGGTGCAAATTTTAATCCAAAAGGTAAATCGGAATTAGAGGTTATGCGGTTTTGTCAGAGTTTTATAACAGAGCTTTATCGTCATATTGGCGCGGATACCGATGTCCCTGCAGGGGACATTGGGGTTGGTGGTCGCGAAATTGGTTTTATGTTTGGTCAATATAAACGTATCACAAATCAATTCGTTGGTATTTTGACTGGCAAAGGGCTTTCTTTTGGTGGGTCAAAAATGCGAACCGAAGCAACCGGCTATGGCGCAATCTTTTTTGCACAAAATATGCTGCAACAAATCAAAGAAGATGTTGATGGAAAAAGAGTCTTAATTTCCGGTTCTGGTAATGTCGCAACACATGCAGCAGAAAAGGTTCTTCAGCTGGGAGGCAAACCGATAACGTTATCTGACTCAGGTGGTTTTATTGAGTGTTCAGATGGATTAACGCAAGAACAAATTGATTGGATAAAAGAACTAAAAGATGTGAGACGAGGACGTATCTCGGAGGCTGCTGATGAGTATAAAAATATTAATTTTCATGCAGACAAGCGTCCATGGGGAGTAGCGGCTGACATGGCTGTACCTTCTGCCACACAAAATGAAGTTAACGGTGAAGATGCCAGTGTAATGATTAAAAATGGCGTCCAACTTGTTGCAGAGGCGGCAAACATGCCCTGTGAGCAAAGTGCGGTTGATGCGTTTATTGATGCAGGTGTTAATTTTGGACCCGCTAAAGCAGTTAATGCGGGCGGTGTTGGTGTTTCTGGCCTTGAAATGAGTCAAAATAGCGCTCGCATTGCATGGGATGCGAATCAGTTGGCAGATATGTTGCAAACAATGATGAAAAGCATACATGATAGCTGTGTTGAGTATGGTGAAGAGTCTGGCGGTAAAGTAAATTACCTAAAAGGGGCAAATGTTGCTGGATTTATGAAAGTTGCCGAGGCCATGATGTCGTATGGTCATGTCTAGTTTTTTAAAATTAATAAATGAACAAGAACTCAATCTACTTAAAAAAAATATAAAAAAACGGGGGGTAGAACTTTGAAAGCGTCTGACTTATTTGTACGGTGTCTTGAAGCTGAGGGTGTAGAAAAAATCTTTGGGGTACCTGGTGAAGAAAATGCGGATTTCATGATTTCATTAAATGATAGTTCAATTGAATTTGTACTCTGTCGTCATGAACAGGCAGCTGCATTTATGGCGGATGGCTATGGGCGCTTAACAGGTAAAGCGGGCGTTTGTTTGTCTACACTAGGTCCGGGCGTTACAAACCTAGTAACTGGTCTAGCTGATGCAAATATGGACCGCGCCCCAACAGTGGCAATCATTGGTCAGGCAAGTACCAGTCGTTTACATAAAGAAAGTCATCAAAATATGGACTCGATACGGATGTTAAGACCCATTAGTAAGTGGGCCCATAGCATATACAAACCTGACACTATTCCTGAGATGGTTAGAAAGGCCTTTAAGATTGCAGAACAAGAAAAACCAGGCGTGACTGTATTAGAATTACCGGAAGATATTGCAAAAAAAGAAGCGGACTCACCTTCTTTAATTGAACCTCGTAAAACACGGCGTGCAGCAGCTGATCATAAAGCAGTTAAAGCAGCGGTTGAGGCAATTATGAATGCAAAAAATCCAATTATATTATCTGGTAATGGTGCCATACGAAAACGTGCATCTAATCAACTGAGAAGATTAGCAGAAAAGACGGGTGTCAGAGTTGTGAACACTTTTATGGGGAAGGGCGCAGTTTCACGTCATGACCCACATTGCCTATATACAATTGGTTTACAAGGGCAAGATCATGTTAACGAAGCGCTATATAACGCTGATGTTGTCGTCGCGATTGGTTACGACTTAGTTGAATACGCGCCGAAACTTTGGAATAAACAAAATAAAAAAATAATTGTACATATCGATTTCTGGCCAGCTGAAATTGATGAGGATTATATAGTTGATGTCGAAGTAGTTTCTGATGTCGCTGATGCATTATGGCAGATAAACGAATTATTTGATGATCAACATAAAGATAAGTTACCACTCTTTAACATTAATGATAACCAGCAATTAAGAAACACAATTGCCGATGACTTTGCAATGGAAAAAGATGACAAATCCTTTCCGATGAAGCCACAAAAAGTCCTATGGGATATTCGTAAGGTGTTAGAGCCATCTGACATATTATTATCTGATGTCGGTGCGCATAAAATGTGGATAGCACGTTATTATCAATGCGACGAACCTAATACCTGCCTAATTTCTAATGGTTTTTGTACCATGGGTTTTGCCTTTCCAGCCGGTATGGGCGCAAAATTTGCATTTCCTGATACACGCATTGTCGCTGTTTGTGGTGATGCGGGTTTCTTAATGAATGTTCAGGATATCGAGACTGCAGTTAGACATAAACTTAATATTGTTACTGTTATTCTAATGGACGGCGAGTATGGATTGATTAAATGGAAACAACAAAATCAATTTGA
>NZJM01000064.1 GCA_002692205.1 Legionellales bacterium
TGAACAATATTTATAAATATTTGGAAAATGCTTATTTATGAAATTCTTTGATTTATGAGATATATCTAAATACACACAATCATGGCCCAATCTTTTCATTTCATGATCGATTGCTCTTGCAACAATATCTCTGGGAGCTAATTCTCGACGTTCGTCATACCGTTCCATAAAACTACTGCCATTTTTTAAAATTAATTTTGCTCCTTCTCCTCTCAATGCTTCAGAGATTAAAAATGATTTAGCCAAAGGATGATAAAGACAGGTTGGATGAAATTGAATAAACTCCATATTAGCTATACGGCAACCAGCACGATATGCCATAGCGATACCATCACCTGTGCAACTATCTGGGTTACTCGTATAAAGATAAACTTTACCCGCGCCACCTGTTGCTAGCACTGTATTCTTAGCCTTAAATACTTTGACGTTTTGCCTAGTAACATCCAGCACATAGGCCCCAATACAACGATTTTTATTTTTAACTAATTTATTTGTTGTTATTAAATCAACCGCAATATGATGTTCAAATAATTCAATATTTTTATGCTGCCTAACTCGGGATTCAAGAGTCATTTCTATGACTTTACCAGTAATATCTGCAGCATGGATAATTCTTCTATGACTATGCCCGCCTTCTTTATGTAAATGAAAGGGGGAACTATTTTTCAAATTACTATCCGAGCGAGTAAAATCAACACCTATATTGATTAACCAATCAACACTTTCTTGCGCACGCTCGACAACATATTTAACAATTCCAGGATCGCATAGTCCGCTACCAGTTGTTAAAGTGTCTTGCATATGCGACTCAATTGAGTCATGTTTATCGAGTACAGCTGAAACACCGCCTTGCGCATAGAATGTAGCACCTTCAATAAGCGCTTCTTTTGACAAAACGGCAACTTTTGAATGATCAGCTAACTTTAAGGCTAAGCTCAAACCGGCTGCGCCACTACCTATTATTAAAATATCGTATTCTAGTTGGTTATACATAAATGTTAAGGTAATATAGTGTTTTTTCCATCTAACTTATTGATTATATAGTATTAATAATAATATTATATATCAAAGTATTGTATTTACCGTTTGTTTTTATTTTAGCATATGAGGAAGGCCCTAATGGCCGAAAATATAACAGATAATGAAATTATAGATCGTGTAAAAAATGGCGATAAAAATGCCTATGATCTTCTCGTGCTTAAATACCAGCAACGTGTAGTCAATCTTATATCTAGATTCGTTAAGAATCATAGTGATGCGCTAGATGTCTCACAAGAAACCTTCATAAAAGCATACAGGGCATTACCAAATTTTCGAGGTGATAGCGCTTTTTACACGTGGCTTTATAGGATTGCAGTCAATACAGCAAAAAATCACCTAACGGTTCAGTCCAGAAGATTCACAAAAAGTGATTATGACGTATCTGAAATTGAACAAATTGATAGCAATATGAGTCTAACCGAGCAAACAACTCCTGAAAACCTACTCATAAGAGATGAATTGCAAGAAACGGTGTTGAAATGTATAGAAAATCTACCAGAAGACTTGAAATCAGCAATTATGCTTAGAGAAATAGATGGCTTAAGCTATGAAGAAATAGCTGTAGTTATGAACTGTCCTGTTGGTACTGTTAGATCGAGAATATTTAGGGCGCGCGAGACAATTGATAGTAAAATTAAACCGTTGTTAGAAAATTAAGTGGAAAAAGGTAAATACAAATGAAAAAACAAAAGCAAGAAATCCTATCGACATTAATAGATGACGAACTTACTAATAATAAGGAAATTCTTGATAATCTTATTTCTAATGAAGAAATGAAAGACACATGGGCAAGGTTTCATCTAATTGGGGATTGTCTTCGAGGCAATCTACCAAAAAAAATTGACCGTAATTTTTCATCTAATCTTAAAAAAATAATAGCAAACGAACCATCGTTATTTTTTCCAAATAAAAATTATAAATTAGTAAAGGAACCCATTATCGGTTTTGCTATCGCAGCTTCAGTTGCAATATTTGCAGTATTAGGGATTCAACGTGCTGATATTTCACCTATAGAAACCACTGCTTCTACAGTGCACATGAAAAAAGAAATCGTAGATTCAAAATTAGATACGTTTTCTTTTCCTGACAATTATGTTGCCCCAGCAAATGTTGAAGAGATAAATGAGTATGATTTTCTCTCTAATCAAAGGCTAAACAACTACTTAATTAATCATAGCCAATATAGAAATGATTTAAAAATGAACACTGTTTTACCATACGCAAGAATTGTTAATATTGAAACTGAGGACTAGCATCTTTTGAATCATAGAGTTTTACATTTCATTTTTCTGCTCATACTACTTAATTCTAAGTTTGTAACCTCGAACGAACTATATCCAGACCCAAATAACTTAATCGATGAGATGTCTAGCGCAACAATTGATTTAAATTATGATGGTATATTTATATATAGACATGATAATAAAATGGACACAATGAGAATTATTCATAAAAAAAATATGAATGGAGATGTTTCGGAACGTTTAATTTCATTGTCTGATAATGAAAGAGAGATAATAAGAAAAAAAAATACAGTTAAATACCTTTTTCCAGATAAGAAAATTATTCTAGTAGAAGAAGATAGCTCAAAGCAATTAATTCCTACTCATATTCCTAGCCAAATTAAGAAAATTACAAATTTTTATAGATTTGAAATCGCCGGTAATAGCAGAGTCGCAGGATTAGACGCATGGATTATAAATATAAAACCTATAGATAAGTATCGTTACGGATACCAGCTCTGGATTGATAAACAATCAAAATTATTACTTAAGTCTAAATTAAAAAATTATCAAGGCATGACACTAGAGGACGTTATGTTTGTACAAATGCAAGTGATGTCTGATATCAATGATAGCCTATTGGAACCGTCCATTTCCACTGAGGGTTTTAAGCAGATATATCATGTTAATGATAAAGTTAAAGTACCAAGCCAAAAAAATGATAAAAAGAAATGGACTACATCATGGATGCCAGTAGGTTTCTCAATGAGCAAGTACTCTAAGAATCCAATATCAACCAATAGTGCACCTGTTGAACATTATATCTACTCAGACGGTCTTGCTACTATATCGATATTTGTTGAAAAAATAATTCATACAAATATAAATAATACCTCTCCAAAAATAACTAGTTTTGGCGGTGTGAATACATATTCTAAACAAACTGATGGGCATCAAATTACTGCCGTTGGTGAAGTTCCAAAGACAACCGTAAAGTTAATAGCAAACTCTGTTAAAGCATCAAATTAGAAAAAAGGAATATTGTAAAATGTATCAAAAAATAATTAAGTCTCTTCTAATCATCTCGTTATATTTTAGTTATAGCAGTGTAAACGCAGCCGGACTTCCAGATTTTACATCGCTTGTTCAAAAAAATTCTGCTGCAGTTGTTAATATAAGTACAAGCACAAAAGCTCCTAGTGGTATTTCTCCAGGATATAATATGCCGGATATTCCCGAGAATAGCCCATTTTATGAGTTCTTTAAAAAATATTTTGGAGATGTGCCACAGGGTCATGGTCCATCACAAGAGCGTTCATCATTAGGCTCTGGATTCATTATTTCAAAAGATGGATACGTTATTACTAACCATCATGTTGTAAAAGATGCCGATGAAATTATTGTCAGATTAAATGATAGAAGAGAATTTGTTGCTGAACTGATTGGTTCAGATGCAAGGAGTGATATTGCTGTACTTAAGCTTGACGGAAAAAAATTACCATATTTAAAACTAGGAGATTCAAATAAAGTTACTGTTGGAGAGTGGGTGTTAGCAATTGGTTCGCCTTTTGGTTTTGATTATTCCGTAACTGCTGGAATTATTAGTGCTATTGGACGAAGTTTACCAAACGAAAATTATGTCCCATTTATTCAAACTGATGTTGCTATTAATCCTGGTAATTCAGGCGGTCCATTATTTAATCTTGATGGAGAAGTTATCGGTGTTAATTCTCAGATATATAGTAGGACTGGTGGTTTTATGGGTTTGTCATTTGCAGTTCCAGTTAATGTTGTAGAAAATGTTTATCAGCAACTAAGAACTAAAGGACGTGTTTCAAGAGGTTGGTTGGGCGTATTAATACAAGATGTAACACGTGAATTAGCAGAATCTTTTAACATGGACCATCCTCATGGAGCTCTAATTGCAAAAGTTTTGCCAGATGGTCCAGCTGAACAGGGTGGGATTGAAGTGGGTGATATAATCGTTAAATTTAATGGAAAAAAAGTTACATTTTCATCTGATCTCCCCCCACTAGTTGGAAGTACTGCCATAGGAAGTGTTGTTCCAGTCGATATAATAAGACGTTCAGAATCAAAATCGATTAAAGTTAAGATACTCGAGTTACCAACGGATGATCAAGTAGCAGCGAAAAGGACCAATGAGAAATCCAAGCTATTGGAAAACCCACTAAATATTGTTGCAAAAGATCTAACGAATAAGCAGAAAGAAGATATTGATATTTATGATCATGGTATAATCGTTGAACAAATATCTGAAGGACCAGCACAGAAATCAGGTATTAGAAGAGGTGATATTATTTTGCTTTTGGATAATATTAAAGTAAAAAACCTAGACCACTTTAATAAATTAGTGAAAGAATTACCAAAAGATCGTTCTATATCCGTCCTGATCCAAAGAAGAGATGGTCCAGTTTTCCTCGCTATGAAACTAGAGGAATAGACAGATAAAATTTAAATATTATTAATTAGCATCGTACTATTTGACGATATAGCCATCTTTTTTGCTATTTCTTTTGTATTTCGTTTATAGCATGGCTGATATCGTATAGAATCGCGCCATTTGATCAACTCTTTACGGTAAATTAACTGATGTCGTCTCTAGAACATATACGAAATTTTTCAATTATCGCACACATTGATCACGGTAAATCTACATTAGCTGATCGTTTCATTCAGATATGCGGAGCCTTAAGTGAACGAGAAATGGAAGAACAAGTTTTAGATTCAATGGATATCGAACGGGAACGCGGAATAACAATAAAGTCACAAAGTGTAACTCTATATTATGAAAAAAACTCTGGTGAAAAATATCAATTAAATATTATCGATACGCCAGGGCATGTAGATTTCAGTTATGAAGTGTCTCGTTCCTTAGCAGCTTGCGAGGGAGCATTACTTGTCATTGATGCAGCTCAGGGTGTTGAGGCACAAAGTGTCGCTAATTGTATTACAGCTATCAATAATAATCTAAAAGTAATACCTGTGTTAAATAAAATTGATCTGCCCTCTGCAGAGCCAGAACGAGTACAATCAGAAATTGAAGAAATCATCGGTATTGATACACAAAATATATTAAAAGTTAGCGCAAAATCTGGTATAGGAATCACTGAGCTTCTAGAGCAACTTATTGAGGACATTCCGCCTCCAGAAGGAAAAAAAGAAGCTTTATTAAAAGCATTAATTATTGATTCATGGTTTGATAATTATCTTGGAGTTGTCTCTTTAGTAAGAATAGTCGATGGCGAACTTAGGGTTGGAGACAAAATAAGAGTAATGTCATCATCGAGAGATTTTATTGTAGATCAATTAGGCATATTTACACCAAAGCGGAAACCCAAACAGGCTTTATTAACGGGCGAAGTAGGTTATATTGTAGCAGGCATTAAAGAAATCGATGGTGCACCGGTTGGTGATACGTTAACACTGGCAAAGGCAGCAGCTACTGATTCCTTACCAGGATTTCAAACAATAAAGCCCAGAGTATTTTCAGGACTTTTTCCAATAGATTCATCAGATTATGAATCATTTAGGGAGGCATTAGCGAAATTAAGACTAAATGATTCAGCATTACACTTTGAACCTGAAACTTCTCAGGCATTAGGATTTGGTTTTCGTTGTGGATTTCTTGGAATGTTACATATGGAAATTATTCAGGAGCGATTGGAGAGAGAATATAATCTAGAATTAATTATAACCTCACCAACTGTTGTATATGAAGTGCTTACTTCAGATGAAAAAGTTATTAATATTGATAATCCTGCTAAATTACCTCCTACTAATAAGATCCTAGAAATAAGAGAGCCTATAATTATTGCTGACATTCTAGTTCCTCAAAAATATTTAGGTAACGTAATAACTTTATGCATAGAAAAAAGAGGTATTCAAAAGAAATTACAGTATTTAGGCAATCAAGTCTCTATTGCATTTGAAATGCCCATGAGTGAGGTCGTGTTAGATTTTTTTGATAGACTTAAATCTGTGAGTAGGGGATTTGCGTCATTTGATTATACATTTTCAAGATATCAGCAAGCAGATCTAGTTAAACTTGAAATTTTAATTAATAATGACTATGTAGATGCTCTATCATTTATTGTGCATAAAGACTTTTCACAAAATAAAGGAAGAGAGCTAACTGAAAGAATAAAAGAATTTATTCCGCGCCAAATGTATGATGTTGCAATACAAGCTGCAATTGGATCGAAAATTCTTTCAAGGCAAACTGTTAAAGCAATGAGAAAAAATGTTACTGCTAAATGTTATGGTGGAGATATAACAAGAAAACGTAAACTTCTAGAGAAACAAAAAGAAGGAAAGAAGAGAATGAAACAATTTGGCACTGTTGAAATACCTCAAGCAGCCTTTATGGCGATTTTACATGTTGGAAAAAATAAATGAGCTTTGATTTTGAGTTGGTACTGGTTTGTTTAATGGCAATCACAGGATTGGTAATTCTTGTACACTATTTTTTACTAAAGTTAAATAATAATTCTTTAGATAGTACTGATAAGAATAATAATAAAAAAGAGAGCTTCTGGATTGTTGAACAATCAAAATCATTATTTCCTATTTTTTTGATAGTTCTTATTCTACGTTCATTTATCTTTGAGCCATTCAGAATACCTTCCGCGTCAATGATGCCAACACTTTTGATTGGTGATTTCATATTGGTGAATAAATATGATTATGGTTTAAGGCTGCCTGTAACTCATAATAAGTTTCTAGAAAATAATTTACCTAAAAGAGGTGATGTTGTTGTTTTTCGTTACCCTGAAAATCCAAAAATTCCATATATTAAGAGGATTATAGGACTTCCAGGTGATAAAATTGCTTATTACAATAAAACGATATATATAAATGATAAAATTGTTGAGCAAATAACAAATGGCCCCTATCCTGCATTTGGTGCAGGGTTAAGCATGAGGGGCTCTTTGCTGGTGACGGAGCAATTAGGGGATATCAATCATGATATTTTAATTGACCCGAAGCGAAATTCACTAGAATTTGTCACTAAAGTACCAGATTTACACTATTTCGTTCTAGGAGATAACAGGGATAATAGCAAAGATAGTCGTTATTGGGGATTTGTTCCCGAAGCAAATTTAGTAGGACGTGCATTTATGATATGGATGAATTGGGACGGTAAGAGTAAAAATATTATTAATTACAAAAGAATTGGTAATTCAATTGAGTGAGAGAAATTATGAACATACAATTAAATCATCAAAGAGGAATGAGCTTCATAGGAATTCTTATGATTCTTTCAATGTTGGGCGCATTCTTTCTTTTTGGCCTACGTGCATTTCCATTGTACACCGAGTATTTTTCAGTAAAACAAGCAATGGGTAGTGTCGCTAATCAAAATTATCAAGACAGAAATACTATCCAAAAAGTAAGAAATGTTCTTCAGAAAAATCTTGATATAAATGGTGTATATGGATTTACTGATAAGAAATTAAAAGAAGTAACTAAAGTTAAAAAAGAAGGTTCAAAGAGATTCCTTTACATAAAATACTCAAAAGCAGAAAAACTATTTGATAAGTTATATTTAACAATTGAAATTGATGAAAAAGTCGAATTGACTGGGAGTAAAGAAAATAAGTAGTTTTAGTAACTATACTTTCACTAATAAAAAATTATTAGATATTGCTCTCACGCATCGAAGTGTCGGAAGCGATAATAATGAAAGACTAGAGTATCTTGGTGATGCCATACTAGGTTTTATTATTGCAGAATACTTATATATTAATTTTACTGAAGCGGCAGAAGGTGATCTAACTAGACTCAGGGCTATGTTAGTCAAAAAGGAAACTCTCGCTTTGATTGCAAGAGAAAATTCACTCGATAAAAAAATAAGACTTGGTACTGGTGAATTAAAAAGCGGCGGTTGGCGACGTGATTCTATATTAGCTAATACCTTAGAGGCGATTATAGGAGCTATATATTTAGATTCCAACATTGAAGAGTGCCGAGTTATTATAAATAAATTATATGAGGATCATTTTAAATTAATTGACCCAAAAGATGTAAGAAAAGATCCAAAATCTCTACTTCAGGAATACCTCCAATCTAGAAAAAAATCAACGCCTATTTATGAAGTAATAAAAGAAAAAGGTTCATCACATAATCCAGAATTTACTATTGGATCTAAAATAGAATTACTAGATGAAATAGTTACAGCAACTGGAAATAGTAAGCGAAAAGCAGAACAGGAAGTTGCGGCAAAAATACTTCATTTACTTGATGCGAAAAAAATAAAAAAATGAGTGAATATAGAGCGGGGCACGTAAGTATTATTGGAAAGCCAAATGTAGGTAAATCAACGCTTTTGAATCGATTAATTAATCAAAAAATTAGTATTGTTAGCAGAAAACCCCAAACAACACGTTTTAATATTAATGGCATAAAAAGTAATTCTGAATATCAAATTATATTCATTGATACCCCAGGACTACAGTTAAATCCAAAATACACTCTAAATCGCTATATGAATAAAGAAGTGAGTAATGCATTAGTATATGTCGATATTGTTTTATTTGTTGTTGAGGCCCTAAATTGGAATAAATTCGATGAAAATGTAGTAAAAATATTGAGCAAGATTAAGAATACTAAACTATTTTTAATAATAAATAAGATCGATAAAATAAGAGACAAAAAAGAACTACTGTCTAATATTAACGAACTATCTGAACATATGGGTTTCGATGAAATAATTCCTATATCTGCGCTGAAAGGCTCTAGTGTAGATAAGCTTGAATTACTTGTTGTTAAAAATTTACCTGCATCAAAACCCTTCTATCCAATTGAGCAAATTACAGATCGAAATGAACGTTTTTTTGCAGCTGAATTTGTACGTGAAAAATTAATTGAAAGATTAAACAAAGAAGTCCCACATCAATTATCTGTTACTATCGATGAATTCAGAGATACAAAAAATGTAATTCATATAAGCGCATGTATCTGGGTTGAAAAACAGGGACAAAAAAATATTGTAGTAGGAAAAAATGGCCAAGTTCTAAAAGAAATAGGAATAAATGCAAGAAAGGAATTGGAAGACCTATATTCTAAAAAAGTTAATCTTAAAACATGGGTTAAAATTAAAAGTAAATGGTTTGATTCTAAAGTTGTATTAAAAGAATTTGGTTATTCATAAGATATGAGAGTTGATTATACACCATGTTATATTTTACATAGTCGTAATTATAGTGAATCAAGTTTAATTTTAGAAATATTTTCACGTAATTATGGTCGTGTAAATTTAATTGCGAAGGGAGCAAAAAAGAATAAAAAATATACAAGTATAAACTTTGACCCATATCAAAAATATAATATTTCCTGGATTAATAAAATTGATTTAGGAATTCTTCTAGAAATTGAATCGTATTCAGAAATGATTAAATTAGCATCAGAAAAGACTATGATTGGTTTTTATTTAAATGAGATTATACTGAAATTATTACATAAACATGAACCTTACCCAGAGTTATTCGATATCTATGAATTGACACTCAAACGTTTAATTAATAATGAAAATGAAAAAACTATTTTACGTTATTTCGAAAAGAATCTGTTGCAGCTACTTGGTTATGGAATTACATTAGATTATGATATCCAGACTGGTGAACCGATATTATCGGATCGAAATTATTATTACAAAATCGACTCTGGTCCATCATCAGAACTTTCAGCATCTGGACATGGCATGAAAATATCTGGTAAAACGTTGCTGCAACTTAATGACGAGTCGTTGCTGGGTTCAATGCATATTACTGAAGCTAAAAATTTACTAACCATGATTATAGAGAAATATATAGACAAGCCGTTAGAAAGCAAAAAACTCTATAAATCTTATGCGCAAATAAAAAATCAATTTAAATAATTAATCATCACTCTCATGTTACTCGGTGTAAATATTGATCATGTAGCTACCTTGCGTCAAACAAGGGGCACAAGCTATCCCAGTCCTATTGAAGCAGCATCAATAGCTGAAAAAGCAGGTGCAAACTCAATTACAGTTCATTTAAGAGAAGACCGAAGACATATACAAGATCTCGATGTATATGAATTAAAAGAAAATTTAATACTACCTTTAAACTTAGAGATGGCTGTAACTAAAGAAATGTTGATTTTAGCAAAAAAAATTAAGCCAAAATTCTGCTGTTTAGTCCCAGAAAAAAGAATGGAATTAACAACTGAGGGCGGTCTTGATGTCATAGCGCAAAAATCTAAAATTCAGGATTCAGTCGAAATGTTAAAAGAGAATGGAGTTAGAGCTTCATTATTTATAGATCCAAATGAAGAGCAAATTATCGCAGCCTCGGAAATATTGGCTCCATGCATTGAAATTCATACAGGAAATTATGCGGATACTCATGATAATAATACTAAGAAAAAAGAACTAGAAAATATAAAAAAATCTATAAATTTAGCATCTTCTTTGGATTTAAAAGTTAATGCTGGACATGGTTTAAATTATGAGAATGTTAAAGAAATCGCTGCTATTTCAGGAATAGAAGAATTAAATATAGGACATAGTATTATTTCGCGTGCTGTAATCGTCGGGCTATCAGCTGCTATTAAAGAAATGAAAGCATTAATTGATAATCCTGTAATTAATATAGCTAATATATAGTTTAGTAAATTTATAAAATCATATGCCAGAAATATCTAATCATATAGCAAACAGAAGAACCTTTGCAATTATCTCACATCCTGATGCAGGTAAAACTACTGTAACAGAACAATTACTCTTATTTGGTGGGGCAATTCAAATGGCGGGTACTGTCAAAGCAAGAAAATCATCTAAACACGCAACATCAGACTGGATGGAAATGGAAAAAGAAAGAGGTATTTCTGTTACAAGCTCAGTAATGCAGTTTGAGTATGATCAAAAATTTATTAATTTATTAGATACNCCAGGGCATGCTGATTTTTCAGAAGANACTTATCGNACACTAACTGCTGTTGATTCAGCTTTNATGGTAATTGATGTNGCAAAAGGNGTNGAGGAGAGAACATTNAAGTTAATGGATGTATGNCGATTAAGAACNACACCAATAATTACTTTTATTAATAAACTCGATCGTGAAGGAAAAGAAGCAATAGATTTGCTCGATGAAATTGAAACAGAGTTAAAAATAAAATGTGTTCCGCTAACATGGCCTATTGGCATGGGAGCAAGGCTTATTGGTATTTATAATTTAATGGATAATTCAATCAGAATATATAATAAAGATGATAAATTAGATCATTCAGTTATTATTAAAGATATTAAATCAAACGAAGCAAAAGAAAAATTAAAAGATACATATGATACGTTTATCGAAGAAATTGAATTAATAAAAGGTGTGTATGAAGAATTTGATAAAAATAAATATTTATCAGGGACTCATACCCCCGTTTTTTTTGGCACAGCTCTACATAATTTTGGAATTTCAGAATTCCTAGGCTGTTTAGCTGAGCATGCGCCCGAGCCGCAAGCTAGAATTGCTGAGCAAAGGAAAATAGATCCAAATGAAAATCTTCTAAGTGGATTTGTATTTAAAATACAAGCTAATATGGATCCAGCACATCGTGATAGGATAGCCTTTCTTAGAATCTGCTCTGGGAAATATACTAGAGGCATGAAAATGAGGCATGTTAGGCTTAAGAGAGATGTCCAAATATCAAATGCACTAACATTTATGGCAGGTAATAGAGAGCAAGCAGAGGAAGCTTGGGCTGGTGATGTCATTGGTTTACATAATCATGGAACGATTCAGGTAGGCGATACATTCACACAAGGAGAAAAACTCAACTTTTCTGGAATTCCATATTTTGCTCCTGAGCTCTTTAGAATCGTAAGATTAAAAGATCCACTTAAGTTTAAAGCATTGCAAAAAGGTTTAATGCAATTAGGGGAAGAAGGTGCAACTCAGGTCTTCAAACCACTAATTAGCAACGACCTTATATTAGGTGCAGTTGGAGTACTTCAGTTTGACGTTGTGGCCTGGCGATTAAAAGAAGAATATGGCGTAGAGTGCACATATGAAAACACCTCAACCTCAACAGCTAGATGGGTAAGCTGTGAAGACAATAAAATCCTGGAAGAATTTAAAAAGAAAAACGATGTTAACTTAGCGTTAGATGGAGGTGGGTATTTAACATATATGGCACCTTCACTTGTTAATCTTAATTTAGCAGTTGAAAGATGGCCTGATGTAATATTTAAAAAAACAAGAGAGCATTAAAAAATACTTTAACTAGCTATATTAGTATTTTCCTGATTTTCTTTCTTATTTGTATCTAGATCAGATTTAATTTTTACATCGCTACTTGTAATTGCCTCATTACTTGAGTCACTCGAAGCAACTTTATTTTTTTCATTTGACGCGTTTTTATTAGGCGTATTATTTTTTACATAATTATTATTTCTTTTATTATGAGATTGATTCCTGTTACTGCGCTTGTGTCTGTTTTTATTGTATGATTTTTTTGCATGGTAATTTTTACGATAATTTTTACCACGGTAATTATTAGGTTTTCTTCTTCTTGATTTATTTTTATTTGTACTAAATATTTTTTTTAAAATATTACCAATAAGACTAAATATATTATTTTTATTTTTTGGTTTAGGTGCTCGCTTTGTCGGTATAATTTGCTCAACTAGCGGCTTTTCAATTGTATGATTCCTTTGATTGTATTGGGGGCTATTTATATTATTATTTCCCTCTCTCTTTAGTTGATAACTTGCTTTGCCATTTATATTTGAAGTTAAATCAGAGTTTTTTAGTCTTTCAAGTGAATATTGTGGATTTACTAAATTTGAGTCCGGGATAATTATTATTTCAACTTTAAGTCGACCTTGAATTTCAGAAATTATTGCTCGTTTTTCATTTAATAAAAATGATGTTGTATCTACAGGTGCATGCAATATCAGTTTATTTGTCATTTCCTTCATTGCTTCTTCTTCAATAATTCTTAATATTGATAATGATAAAGATTTAACATTTCTTATCGTTCCTTGACCATCACAGCGCGGACAAGGAGAATGATTAGAGTCATCTAGAGATGGTCTCAATCTTTGACGAGACATCTCAAATAAACCAAATCGAGATATTTTACCTAATTGAACTCTAGCTCGATCGGCCTGAAGGTGATCGCGAAGTGTATTTTCCACTTTTCTTTTGTTGTGTAAATTAAGCATGTCGATAAAATCTATTACAATAAGACCACCTATATCTCTAAGCCTTAATTGTCGTGAAATTTCCTCTGCTGCCTCAATATTTGTATTAAGAGCTGTTTCCTCAATATCGCTCCCTTTGGTAGATTTTGCAGAATTTATATCTATTGAAATTAGGGCTTCTGTATGATCAATAATTAGTGCGCCACCAGAAGGTAAGTGAACTTCTCTGGAAAATGCTGATTCAATTTGATTTTCTATTTGATATCTAGTGAATAAAGGATCGCTTCCTTCGTAAGATTGCAGTTTAGGTAAATTATGAGGCATTACTTGGCTCATGAATTCATGACATCTTTTATGAACTTCGCTGTCATCAATCCAAATCTCTTCAATATCCGTTCTTAAGTAATCACGAATGGCTCGAATAATGACATCGCTCTCCTGATATATTAAAAATGGCGCATTTTGTTTCTTCGATGCCTCTTTAATTGCATCCCAAAGTTGTCCCAAATAATCAAGATCCCATTGAAGCTCATCTTTTGATTTGCCAATACCAGCGGTTCTTAGGATTATTCCCATATTTGCTGGGATTTTTAATTCGCCCATAACATTGCGTGCTTCAGTTCGATCATCACCTTCTATCTGTCTGGAAACACCACCGACACGAGGATTATTTGGCATCGCCACCAGATATCTACCGGCGAGACTGATGTGAGTTGTTAGAGCTGCACCTTTATTACCGCGCTCTTCTTTTTCAACTTGGACTATTAGTTCTTGACCCTCTTCAATTACATCCTTAATGGACGGGCGAGATCCTTTCTCATCAGTTGGAGACTTTGCTTTGAATAGTTTTCGAGAAATTTCTTTGAATGGAAGAAAGCCGTGGCGTTCCGAACTATAATCTAAAAATGCTGCTTCTAGACTGGGTTCAATTCTTGAAACACGAGCTTTATACACATTTGATTTTTTTTGTTTATATGCAGTCGATTCTATATCGAGATCATATAATCTCTGCCCATCAACAAGTGCGACACGCACCTCTTCCGGCTGAGTTGCGTTTATCAGCATACGTTTCATTGTCTTATTGTCCTTGTATTCTGCTCATTTTAATTACGCGCAAATTATGTTTATTTACACGTCAATGCTTACGCAAAGGAGCACAAATACTATTATTTTATTTAAGGCGTAATAGATTTTTTTTTGACTATTACGGCCAATGTTTTTATCTTTTTTGAATAAAATGCTTTAATGTCATTTTATCAACTATTTGTAACTCAGATTTTCTTAAAAATTCTTTATCGTTTAAATATTCGCTATTAATTTTTTGTTCTTTTAATATCGATATCCTTTAAAGATATCGTCAAATTGTCTTTGTACAGCGTTATGTGCACGAGTAAACTTAGACAAGTTGCACTATTTTAGTGCATTAATAATCGCGATGTTCTAGCATATTTAAAACACATTTAAATACCTAAGCCCTAATATAACAATGTTATCTAGTAGCAGCAATAAAGATAGTGAGAAATGAAAGAAAATAGTAAAAAAAAAATTGATTCAAAACAGCTAGTTATAACAAATAATCATAGTGGTCAGCGAATTGACAATTTTCTGATTCGATATTTTGCTGGTATTCCTAATTCTCGAATATATCAAATGTTAAGAAAAGGAGAGGTTAGAGTTAATAGCGGAAGAATCAAGCAGACATACAGGCTTAGGCTTGATGATATCGTAAGAGTTCCGCCTGTATATATCGAGGAAAAATACACTCCTGAGCCTAGCGAGACTATTAGAAACATAATAGAGAATTCCATTATCCATGAGGATGAGCTTTCAATTGTTATAAATAAACCGTCAGGCATTGTTGTTCATAGTGGGAGTGGTCAGTCATATGGAGTTATAGAGGCATTAAGGGCAAATAATAAATATTCTACTCTAGAGCTTGTGCACAGACTCGATAAAGATACTTCTGGTTGTTTAGTATTAGCAAAAGATATTCCGGCGTTAAGATTGATACAGGAAGCAATAAATCATGAAAAAAGCGTTAAAAGATATCTTGCGTTACTGAATGGCCGGCTCAATGAAAAAAAACTTATTGTTGATACACCGCTACAAAAAAATATAATTCGCTCAGGTGAGAGGGTTGTAACAGTAGATGCCCAAGGAAAACCTGCTAAAACTGTTTTTTTTCGTAAAGTTTTATTTGATAATGCAACATTAGCAGAAATTGAAATACATACCGGACGAACTCATCAAATAAGAGTTCATAGTTCCTCAATCGGGCATTTTGTATTGGGAGATAGAAAATATGGAGACAAAAAGACTAATAGTCAGATTAGAAAGCTCGGTTTGGAAAGAATGTTTTTACATGCAAAATCATTGAGTTTTATGTCACCTTTGTCAAAAAAAATAGTTACAATAGAGGCCGCCTTAGATAAAAAACTAATTTCTTTCTTAAATCAATTAAAATGAATTTTTTAATAAAAGATCAAATAATATGCAAGAAAACTCAATAAACACAGAAATTGCTAAAGAAGTATTAAAAGAACAACGTCGTGGTCGTAGATGGGGGATATTTTTTAAATTACTTTTTTTTGCATACCTTACAGCTATTCTATTTTTTTATGGGTATGAAAATATAGGTAGCGGGCAATTTGGCGATCATAAACACACCGCTCTCATTGAAATAAATGGAGTTATATCGGCTGATGCTGATGCTAATGCTGATATTATTATTTCAAGTTTAGAAAAAGCTTATAGCAATAAAAATACAGCAGGAATTATATTGAGAATCAACAGTCCTGGTGGCAGCCCAGTTCAGGCTGGCTACATAAATGATGAAATAAATCGGTTAAAAGGTACTTATCCAGACGTGCCGTTGTATGCTGTTATAACAGATATGTGCGCCTCCGGAGGCTATTACATTGCTGTTGCCGCTGATAAAATTTTTGCTGACAAGGCAAGTATAATAGGATCAATTGGTGTAATTATTTCTGGTTTTGGTTTTGTTGATGCAATTGACAAGCTTGGTATTGAAAGACGTTTATTACATAGCGGGGAACATAAAGCATTAATGGACCCATTTACTCCTCTTGATTATTCAGAGCAATCACATATGCAGGGTTTAGTTGATGAAATTCACCAGCAATTCATATCTATAGTTAAAGAAGGTAGAGGAGATTTTCTTGCAGATGATGAGGAAATTTTTTCAGGACTTGTTTGGTCCGGTAAACGCTCATTAGAATTAGGCTTAGTTGATGATCTTGCAAGCACTAATCAAGTTGCAAGAGATTTTATTGGCACAGAATTTATTGTAAATTTTACTAAACGTGAGAATTATTTTGATAGGTTTGCAAAGCAGGTGGGTGCTTCATTATTTTATAATTTCAATCGTTTAAACACTAATTAATAGAGTTATGGAATACTGACTCCTTCATCCCTTAATAATTCACTTAATCGAATCAAGGGTAATCCTATTAATGCAGTTACATCATCTCCATGCATTGATTTTAGTAAGCTAATACCAAGTTTTTCAGACTTAAAACTACCAGCACAATCATATGGTTTTTCTCTAATCAAATAGTTATTAATTTCCAGATTGGTTAGTTTTCTGAATTCAACATCATACTGAATAACATCTACTTTTGATGTCTTTGTTTCCGTATTGACCACATATAGTCCTGTATAAAAAGATACAGTCTTATTATTCATAAAATCTAGCTGTATTTTTGCATTTTCATAATTACCGGGTTTGCCGAGAATTTTTTCATCGCACACTAATGCTTGATCGGAGCCAATTATTATCGATTTTTCATGATCATTAATAATATTTAGAACTTTTGATTTTGACAATCTTTTTACATATTCATCGATTTTTTCACCTTGAATATGATCCTCATTAATTTTGGGACTAGCTGTAGTAAACTTAATACCAAGTCTTTTAAGCAGCTCTTTCCTGTATGGCGATGTCGATGCAAGAACGATTTTGATAGTTTGGGGGTTAATAATCAAACCTCTATGTTGAATTTATTTTCTCAATTGTAGAATAAATATCAGACAATTCATAAATTTAAGTATAAATACGCCATAAAATTTTGACAGTTTGTGGGTCTATAGCTAAAATTCGCCGCCTAATGGTATCTGAGCAACCGCAAACTATAAGCCCCTTGCTCTTAGCCAGAAATAGAGAGCATATCAAGGGGTCTATTGGCCTTGATTTATTACCCCGCCTAAAAGATATTGTGGCGAAGAGCGAAGGCCAAGTTCAATATAGTTTTTCTTTTGATATTGACCAGGATGAAATTTGCATAATTAAAGCATATGTTGATACTAGAATTTCAGTTATATGCCAGAGATGCTTGAAGCCAATAAGTATTGATATTGAAAGAAATTCGATTCTCGGAATTTTTAGTAATTCTGAAGAGCTTGATAGACTAGACAATGAATATGAGCCTTTTGAACTTGATGAAGAGACGATTTCATTAGATATGTTAATTGAAGATGAATTATTATTGGCAATGCCGATAGCTCCTCTTCATAATGACAACAAATGTAAAGATAAAAATACTACTAAAAGGTCGACTAAGAATATTAAAGAAAATCCTTTTTCTGTATTAAAAAAATTGAAAAATAATAAAGCATAAAATTCTTTAAAGCTAAAAAAGTGAAAATGTAGGAGCAATATAATAATGGCAGTTCAAAAATCAAAAAAATCACCATCAAGACGTGGCATGCGCAGATCACACGATGCTCTGAAATCTAGCACACTGTCATCAGATCCAACTTCAGGAGAGCTACATTTGAGACATAATATTACTCCTGACGGATACTACAAAGGCAATAAAATTATTGAAACTAAGCCTAAGTCTAAGCCTGAGTCTGAGTCTGAGTCAGAAGAAGATTCAGGGTAATTGATCTGTTTATATCAAAAGAAATTCTCTGGCCTAAATATTTTTGGGTTGTTGTATGTCATCAGATATAACAATAGCTATTGATGCGATGGGTGGTGATTTTGGGCCCACAGAAATAATTCCTGCCGTCGATTATTCATTAAAAAAATACACCCAACTTAATGTTATTTTAGTTGGAAAAAAAGACGTTATATTAAGTCAATTAAAAAAATATAATATAGAGAATAGCGAAAGAATTACTATTTCACATGCCTCTGAGATAGTGGAAATGGATGAATCACCATCTCAGGCTTTACGTAATAAAAAAGAATCTTCAATGAGAATCGCGATTGAGTTAGTCCGAGATGGCAGTGCCAAAGCGTGTGTTAGTGCCGGAAATACAGGCGCTCTTATGGCAACATCTAGGTTTATACTAAAAATGTTGCCTGGTATGGATAGGCCTGCGATTTGCACTACTTTACCAGGAATTAATGGTACTTCACATATACTGGATTTGGGTGCCAATGTTGACTCGAGCTCTGAACAATTATTTCAATTTGCAATTATGGGCGCTCAATTAACGAGTGCAGTTAAAAACAAGGATGACCCAACCGTTGCTTTATTAAATATTGGCGAAGAAGAAATTAAAGGCAATGACAGAGTTAAGCAGGCTGCTAAATTACTAGAAGAAAGTTCTTTGAATTATGTTGGATATGTCGAAGGCAATAATTTATATACCGGCAATGTAGATCTTATCGTTTGTGATGGGTTTGTAGGCAATGTAGCGATAAAGGCTAGTGAGGGTGTTGCCGACTTTTTGCTACATAATGTGAAAAATGAATTTAAAAGTAGTATGTATTCAAAATTTGCGGCACTTATTGCTATGCCTATATTGAAATCTTTACAACATAAAATCGACCCAAAGAGATATAATGGCGCATCGTTACTTGGTTTGCGTGGAATCGTAGTAAAAAGTCACGGTAGTGCCAAAAGAATATCTTTTTCGAGGGCTATTGATGAAGCGATGATAGAGGTTGAAAATAATATACCTGAAAAAATAAATACAAAATTAGAACAACTACTTATTAATAGGTAAAGATAATTGATCTACTCAAAAATTACGGGAACAGGCTCATACCTGCCAGATCAAGTATTAACTAACAGTGATCTTGAGGAAATGGTTGATACAAGTGATGAATGGATACGATCTCGTACAGGTATTGAAAAGAGACACGTTGCGCGAAATGATGAAACTACTTGTGATCTTGCTGAAAAAGCAGCAAGAGGAGCAATTAAAGCCGCTCAAAAAAATGAGTCAGATATAGATTTAATTATATTAGCTACGACAACCCCCGATCTTATTTTCCCCAGTACTGCATGCTTATTACAACAGAGATTGGGAATACATGGTTGCCCTGCGTTTGATCTTCAAGCTGTGTGTACAGGGTTTGTTTATGCACTACATGTCGCTGATTTATTTATAAAGACTGGTAACTCAAAATGCGCACTAGTTATTGGTGCTGAGACGATGACTCGCATTGTTGATTGGAAAGATAGAAATACATGTGTTTTATTTGGTGATGGGGCTGGTGCTGTTATTTTAGAAGAAAGTAAAAAACCCGGGATTATATCGACTCACATACACGCAGACGGCGCATACCAAGAACTTTTATCGGTGCCAGCTGGTATTTCTTCTGATTATAATTTAGTTAAATCTAATAAAGCTTTTATCAAGATGCAAGGAAATGAAGTTTTTAAAGTTGCAGTCAATACCCTTGGCTCAATAGTTGATGAAACATTAAAATCGAATTCTATGGAAAACACTGAAATTGATTGGCTAGTCCCTCATCAAGCTAACACAAGAATCATTTCTGCAATGGCAAAGAAGCTAGATATGCCTATGGATAGAGTAGTTGTTACCGTAGATAAACATGGGAATACCTCTGCTGCTTCGATTCCTTTAGCATTAGATGTTGCAGTGAATGATGGAAGAATTAAAGAAAATGATACCTTATTATTACCAGCCTTTGGAGGCGGTTTTACTTGGGGCTCTGTACTTTTAAAATATTAAATTAACATATGGATAATTCAAACTTAGCTATTGTATTTCCAGGGCAAGGTTCACAAACAATTGGAATGATGGATAGTTTCATCAAGCTTGACAGTAAGGTGAAAGATATATTTAACATCTCATCTAAAATCTTGGGCTATGATATTTTGGAAATAATTACTGATGGACCTCAAGAAAAGCTAAATTCAACCGAAG
Source organism: Legionellales bacterium (assembly GCA_002692205.1). Classification (GTDB taxonomy): domain Bacteria; phylum Pseudomonadota; class Gammaproteobacteria; order Eutrophobiales; family Eutrophobiaceae; genus UBA11869. Next base: position 20,596 of record NZJM01000064.1, read on the forward strand.
TTACGCAACCAGCTATTCTTTTGACTTCTTATGCGGCATGGCTTTTATGGAAAATGAAATCCAATTCTAATCCAATTGCTCTAGCTGGTCATAGCTTAGGGGAATATACAGCATTACTCTGTGCAGGAGTTATTAGTCTAGAGGATGCTGTGCATTTAGTCTCAGAACGAGGTAAATATATGCAGCAAGCAGTGCCAACTGATGTTGGAGCAATGGCAGCTGTGCTTGGGTTAAATGATAAGCAAATTGAGAAAATTTGTGCTGAGGTTTCTGAAGGTGAAGTTCTCTCTGCAGCTAATTATAATTCTCCTAAACAAATTGTTGTATCCGGACACAAAAGTGCTGTCACCAGATTAATTGAAATTTCAAAAAAATCAGGAGCTAAAAGAGCTATACTTCTTCCTGTAAGTGTTCCTTCTCATTGTGCCTTAATGAAAGATGCCGCTGAAAATTTTTCAGCACTAGTTGATCAGATAGAATTTAAAACAGCTGAAATACCGATAGTACAAAATGTAGACGCTAAAATGAAAACTAAACCTGAACAAATTAAACTAGCACTTATAAAGCAATTATATGAACCTGTTCGATGGGTTGAAACTATAGAAGCTATACATAAACTACGTGCAACTAAAATTATAGAATGTGGACCTGGTAAAGTTCTAACTGGACTAATCAAAAGGATTGAAAATTCATTTGAATTATTCTCAATAGATGATGAACTTTCCTAATAACATAATTGATGAAGCAAAATGAATAATACATATGAAAATAAAGTTATTTTAGTGACTGGTGCTAGTAGAGGTATTGGAAAAGCTATCGCTATTAAGTTCGCATCGCAGGGTGCGCATGTTCTTGGGACTGCTACAACTGAGGAATCTGCTGAACAGATTACAAATAGCTTTAAAAAGGAAAACTTTTCTGGTGTTGGCTTGGTATTAAATGTCGCAGATAAAGTATCTGTTGATGAATTTGCTAAAAATATTGAAGATATGAGCGCGCCAAATATCCTCATTAACAACGCGGGAATTACGCGGGATAACTTATTAATGAGAATGAAAGATGATGAATGGGAAGATGTTATTAACGCTAATTTGACAGGTATGTTTCGTCTAACAAGGCTATGCCTTAGAGCTATGATGAAAGCAAGATACGGTAGAATTATAAATATTACCTCGGTTGTGGGTTTGACGGGAAACGCTGGTCAAACCAATTATTCAGCAACTAAGGCAGGAATGATTGGTTTTACTCGCTCTCTAGCTAAAGAGGTCGGCTCTAGAGGGATTACGGTTAATGCAGTCGCACCCGGGTTTATAAAAACAGATATGACAAACGGACTTAGTGATGAAATTCATGAAGCTGTTATCAAGCAAATTGTATTAGAAAGATTAGGTGAACCCGAAGAAATTGCATCTGTTGTTGATTTTTTGGCATCAAACAGGGCGAATTACATAACTGGTCAAACAATCAGTGTCAATGGGGGAATGTACATGGGATAAATATATAATTTAAATTAAATTATTAATATAAACTATTGATATATATGTAAATATTATTATTATAATAATCTAAGTTGCAAGAAGATTTGTTTTCTCTAAACTTAGCATTCGCGAATTGGCTCTGAAGCCATAACGGAGGAATTATCGACATGAGTAGTGTTGAAGAACGTGTAAAAAAAATCGTCGTAGAACAACTAGGAGTCAAGGAAGAGGAGGTCACAAGCGAAGCATCATTTGTTGATGATTTGGGTGCGGATTCCCTTGATACCGTCGAATTGGTGATGGCGCTAGAGGAGGAGTTTAAAACTGAAATTCCAGATGAAGAGGCCGAAAATATTAATACGGTTAATCAGGCAATTGATTATATAAATGCCCATTTGAAATAACGATATCATCAAGAGATCATAGAAGGCCGCGTTATGAAAATATTCAATACGCGGCTTTTTTATTTTTAATTACCAGGAGAAATAAGAGTGAGTAAAAGACGTGTTGTTGTAACTGGACTGGGCATGGTTACACCAGTTGGCAATACAGTTGACGAAACCTGGACTAATATCCTCGATGGAAAAAGCGGAATAACTGCCATTCAGCATTTTGATACGTCAAATTTTAGTGTTCGGATTGGGGGTTCAATAAAAAATCTACCTTTAGATGACTATATCCCAAGGAAAGAGCAAAAAAAAATGGATCCTTTCATTCATTATGGTCTAGTTGCTGGCATNCAGGCCATTAATGANTCAGGAATTGATTTTAGCCAAGAAGANATNAATCGTATTGGTGTTGCCATTGGTTCAGGTATTGGGGGNTTGCCCGGCATTGAAAAAGGAACTGAATCATTATTATCCGGCGGACCTAGAAAAATATCTCCTTTCTATGTTCCAAGTAATATTATTAATATGATTTCGGGGCATCTATCTATTATGTACGGCTTGAAAGGTCCAAATTTTGCAATAGTTACAGCCTGTACAACGGGCACCCACAACATTGGTGATGCCGCGAGGCTTATTGAATACGGAGATGCCGACGTCATGATTACCGGTGGAGCTGAAATGGCAACATCGAAAACAGGATTAGCCGGTTTTGCTTCAGCACGTGCATTATCAACCAGAAATGATGCGCCTGAATCCGCAAGTCGACCGTGGGATATAGATAGAGACGGATTTGTTCTAAGTGATGGCGCAGGGGTGATGGTTTTGGAAGAACTGGAATTTGCTAAGAAAAGGGGTGCAAAAATCTACGCCGAATTAATTGGTTATGGAATGAGTGCAGATGCATTTCATATGACAGCGCCATCTCAAAATGGAGAAGGAGCAACGTTGTGCATGAATAATGCACTTAAAAATGCAAAAATCGGTTCCAGTGAGGTTGATTATATTAATGCGCACGGTACATCAACTCCTGCCGGGGATATTGCAGAAACTGTAGCAATAAAAAATGTATTTCAAAATGAAGCTAAAAAAATGGCAATAAGCTCGACTAAATCAATGATTGGTCACTTATTGGGGGCTGCAGGTGGGGTTGAAGCAATATTCTCTGTATTAGCTATACAGGATCAAATTGCACCGCCAACAATTAATTTAGACAACCAAGATCCAGAATGTGATTTGGATTATATTCCAAAAGAGGCAAGAGAAATGAAAATTACTACTGCATTATCCAACTCATTTGGTTTTGGTGGTACTAATGGGTCGCTTGTATTCAAGGCGTTAAATTAAATTATACAAAAGGCCGTCAAAACAAATGACAGCTAAGTGTTTAATCAATGGCGAAGCATTAAGCGAAATAACTACTCTTGATCGTGGCTTAAACTATGGTGACGGGTTATTCGAAACTATTGCTGTCGTTAAAAGAAAATTATTATGCTGGGACGAACACACAAAGCGTCTTGAGATCGGATGTAATAAATTAAATATTGCTTCTGTCGATAAAAAAGTTTTAGAAAAAGAAGCGTTATCTTTAGTTGATACAGATAAAAAGATGATTATAAAGATTATCATCACACGTGGTACCGGTAACCGTGGCTATAAAATACCTGAAAACATTAAACCTACGCGAATTATTTCTGTATCTCCATGGGCAAAACATGCAAATAAACTCCCTCGCTCCGGAATTACTCTTAGAGTATGTGAATATCGTTATGCTAAAAATTCAAGATTAGCTGGGATAAAGCATTTAAATCGACTCGAACAAGTAATTGCTAGATCTGAATGGAATGACAATGAAATAGCAGAAGGAATTGTAATGGATACAGATAATTTTATTATAGAAGGAACGATGAGCAATCTTTTTTGCTTGTCAAAGAAAAAATTATACACCCCTGATTTAACATACAGTGGTATTGATGGTGTAGTCAGGTCTAAAATAATAGCTTTGGCCGAAGATCTTAATTTAGATATCGAAGTAAAAAATATAACACTTGATTCTTTATTGAGTATGGAAGAAATATTTATGTGCAATAGTATTATTGGTATATGGCCTGTTAAAGAAATTGATGGAAAAAAATTCACGACTCATAATGTGACTAATAACATAATTGAAATATTAGAGAAGCATAATTACATTCCTGTTTTATGAAAATTAAAAAAATGAAAATCGTTTTTTTATCTACAGTTTTGCCGTTGATTGTATTTTTTTTCATATACAGTGAATACAAAAGTTTTTTAGGCACACCATTAAATATAAGCACAGATATTTATTTTTCAATTGAGAAAGGCAGTAATTTTAATGATCTATCCAAGAAATTAAAGTCATATCATATAATAGATAAAACGTATTATTTGAATTTCTATGGACGGGTTACTGGTTATTCTAAAGAAATTAAATCTGGTGAGTATTATCTTACGCCAGGATTAAGTCCTATTGAGTTAGTGAACATTTTTGTTTCAGGTGATGTTGTGCAGCACTCAATAACCTTACTAGAAGGTTGGAATATCACTAAAATGCTTAGCGCAATATCTTCAAATAACATACTCAAACAAAGACTCAAAAATCACTCTTCACAATCTCTATTGAGTCAACTTGACATCAACCGATCAAATCCCGAAGGGCTTTTTTTTCCAGATACATATTATTTCGTAAGAGGCACAACAGATNTANAGCTACTNAAACGTGCATACGAACGTCAAAANATGATTCTTAAAGAAGANTGGAGGGGTAGGTCTGAGAATTTACCCTATNCAAATGAATATGAAGCATTNATTATGGCNTCAATTATTGAGAAAGAAACTGCTCTCCCANCTGAAAGGNCAATAATAGCAGGNGTTTTTATACGAAGATTAGAGAATAAAATGAGACTACAAACAGACCCGACGGTAATTTATGCGATGGGAGACGAGTATAAAGGCAATATTAGAAAAAAGGATCTTAGTATCGATTCTCCCTATAATACTTACCGATATTTTGGATTACCGCCTAGTCCTATTGCGTTAATTGGGAGAGAGGCTATACATGCTGCATTACATCCAGAAAAAGGTGAAAGTCTATATTTTGTTGCAAAAAAAGACGGTTCACATTATTTTTCTAAGACACTGGAGGAGCACAATAAGGCGGTTAGAAAGTACCAGTTAAATAGAGATTAATTATGAAGAAGAATCTATTTATAACATTGGAGGGAATTGAAGGTGCAGGAAAAAGCACTTTCATCGACTTTATTGAAAAGTTTTTTGTTGATGAAGGGCGTGATGTAAAAAAAACAAGGGAACCAGGTGGAACAAAAATAGGCGAACAAGTAAGAGATGTATTACTCAAGAATGAAAACCAAAAATTAACAAGTGATTCAGAATTACTTTTAATGTTCGCTGCCAGAGCACAACATATCAGTGAAGTAATTCTACCAGCCTTATCTAGCGGTAAAGTCGTATTATGCGATCGATTTATTGATGCTAGTTATGCCTATCAAGGTGGTGGTAGAGGTATTGAATATTCAAAAATAAATTTATTAGAAAAATGGGTGATGCCGGATTTAAAGCCTGACTTAACATTACTTTTTGATCTGGATGTTAACATCGCCTTGGAGCGTATAAAGAAACGTAGTGACGCAGATCGTTTTGAGAGTGAAGATTTATATTTTTTTGAGAAAGTAAGAGAATCTTATTTAGAGCGAGCTGAAAGTGAACCTGTAAGATTTCAAATTATTGATTCAGCATTACCGCTTAAAAATGTAGAAGAACAAGTTCGTAATGTGTTAAAGGAAATACTGTGATTAAATTATTCCCTTGGCAAAAAACACAAATACAGCAAATTATAGAAATGTCTAAGCAAAAACGTCTACCGCATGCTTTGCTCCTTTCAGGACCCGATGGTATCGGATTGAAAAAATTCGCGTTGTTTGTTGCTGCAAATAGATTGTGCTTGATTAATGAAATGCAACAACCTCCTTGCGGAGAGTGTCAAAGTTGTCAATTGTTTCTAGGGAGATCAAATCCAGATATAAAATTAATAGAACCTGAGAAGGAAGGTGGACAAATTAAAATTGATACTATTCGTGAGGTAGTTAGTTATGCTTCACTTAAATCTTTTTTGAATAATAATATGAAAATTATTATTATTAGTCAGGCTGACGCTATGAATAGGTCAGCTGCAAATTCACTTTTAAAAGTACTTGAAGAACCATCATCACAATCTATGTTTATTTTGTTAAGTCATCGTCCTTCACAACTCTTAGTAACGATTCGAAGTCGATGTCAGAAAATAAATTTTAATCCTACTTACGAGAATGAATCTATCGAATGGGTTGATGGAGCTTTCAATAATTCTAATTTTTCGTCTGATTTGTTATTACGTCTTGCTGGCGGCGGCCCTTTGAAGGTTAAAAAACTTCTAGAAGAAGATTATCTGGATTACCGAGTTAATCTACTTAAGGATTTGGACTCCTTGAATAAAAGAAACACCAATCCTGTGGATATTGCTAAAAATTGGAATGAATTTAGTAAAGATAAAATTAAATCAGCTGAAACAACAATTTTTTGTTTAATGCAGTTAATAAACGACTTGGTTCGATTAAAATTATGCCCAAAGATGGAAAATATTGTGAATATCGATTTGATTGAAGACTTGCATGGAATCTCAAATACATTAGACTTATTAAAACTGATTAGAAGTTATGATTTTATATTATTGAAATATAAAGAATTAGTAGGGCCAATGAACTATAACTCACTGGCTATTCTTGAGGAAATAGCATTGTTTTGGAAAAATTATAACCATTCAATGATTATGAAATAACATAAATAAGCATTAAGCTCCTATATCTATGGCAACTGAAAACAACAAAGGAATATTATCGCTAAATATTAAGGGCAAAAGTGCGCTTTATGTCTCTTATATGCCCTTTATAAAAAATGGCGGCATTTTTATCCCAAGTAATAAGTCAGACGATTATGCGTTGGGCGACGACATCTTTGTTTTACTAACTATTGATGGAAGTAAGGATAAAATTCCAATCGCTGGTAAAGTCTCATGGATTACCCCAAAAGGAGCGCATGGTAAAAAAACAGAGGGTATAGGTATTCAATTTAGCGAGTTAGATAAAGGTGCAACAAAAACAAAAATCGAGAAAATGCTTGCAGGGGCACTCTCATCAGAACGTCCTTCCCATACGCTCTAAAACCTCAATCACAAGATAATTTCAAAATATGTCCGGTTTAGTTGATTCACACTGCCATATTCCGCTTCTGAGTGATGAAATGGAAGTCGATTCAATCCTAGATGAAGCAAAAAATAACAATATTATTCACATGCTATGTGTGGCGGTCGATTTGGAGGGTTCTCCTGAAATTATCGCATTAGCAAAGCAATATGAGATGGTTTCAGCGTCTGTGGGAGTTCATCCCAATACCCAACATGAAAATGGGCTTGTTGTTGATGATATTACTAGCTTGGGTAGCAATGATAACGTTGTTGCCATTGGCGAGACGGGTCTTGATTACTTTAGAAGTGAGGGCGACCTGGAGTGGCAGCGTGACCAATTCAGAACACACATTACTGCTGCCAAAGAACTCAAAAAACCATTAATCATTCATTCACGCGAAGCTAAGGTCGATGTGATTCAGATATTGAAAGAAGAGAAAGCAGATAAAGTAGGCGGTGTAATGCATTGTTTTGTCGATGATTTAGAAACAGCAAAAGCGGCAATTGATTTAGACTTCCTAATTTCATTTTCTGGAATCGTAACATTTAAAAATGCTAAGCCATTACAGGAGGTCGCAAGGCAAATATCCCTCAAAAACATGCTAATTGAGACAGATTCACCCTATTTAGCCCCGACTCCACTTCGAGGAAAGGTAAATCAGCCAGCATATGTCAGATATGTAGCTGAATTTTTAGCTGAGCTAAAAGAAGAAACTCTTGAGAATATTGCATTGAATACCACAAAAAATTACGAAGAAAAATTCAATAAAATAAATAATTTATAATAACTTTCTAATATCTTTCTAATTTTAGGCGCCTAATTTTTTTTGAAAAATACTACTAATTTAAGTGCGATCTTTGCCTGTTTAGTCGCAGCAACCTTGTGGGGACTTTACTGGATTCCACTCAGATTTCTGGAAAAATCCGGTATATCGGGCCTCTGGGCGAGTGTTTTAATCTATTTTGTGTCGTTTTTGTTCATTTTCCCGAGATTTTATACACTTCGTGCCGATTTTTATGCCTCAAAGACCCTTTATACGCTCCTCGCGTTATTTGCCGGCTGGACAAATCTCGGATTTGTACTCGCCTTATTAGAAGGGGAGGTCGTTCGAGTAATGATTCTCTTTTATCTCTCACCTGTTTGGGCAACACTTCTCGCTTTTTTTATCCTTAAAGAACGCCTCAAAAAACGTAATATCTTCGCCTTATTTCTTGCTGTGGCCGGTGTCTTTTTAATCTCCTGGCATCCTGAAATAGAATTCATGAAGAGTTTTAATCGAGCTGATCTCTATGCAATTAGCTCTGGTTTTGCCTTTGCAATTACTAATATCTTAGTTAGAAAAATAGGGGGGCTGACTCATGCAGTTAAAATGTGTTCCTCATGGCTTGGGGTTATATTGATTGCTGGATGCGGAATTCTTTTAACTCAGGATAGCTTTCCAATAATTACTTTAAACAATTTCTTATTGATAGGTGTCTTAGGGTTTCCGCTTATGATGATTATGACATGGACGGCACAATATGCTGTTTCAAATTTACCGATTTATTTATCCTCAGTTTTATTTTTATTCGAGATTATTGTGGGTGCCGTATCAGCTGTGATGCTTGCAAATGAACTTATAACTGTTATTCAGTTTATTGGGATAGTAATGATATTAAGTGCGGGTTTAATAAATACAGTTAATTCAGAGTAGTAGAGGATGTTTTTCATAGTTTAGCTACAATCTTTATAATTATTTTTAACACATTCACGAGCGATCTTCCAAGCTTCTGCAATCTGTTCTTTTGTCATTTTACTTTTCTCAAGCGAGTCTCGCTTTTTTTTAGCACTTTTATGGCCATTTGCTGATGCGATATTAAACCACATATGCGCAATAACAATATCTTGTTTAACTCCATCTCCATTATGATGCATTGTCCCTAGAGTAAATTGCGCATCTGAAAATCCCTGTTCGGCAGATAACTGAAACCATTTTAGAGCAGCTTTGTAGTCTTGCGCTACACCATCACCGCGTACAAATTTCATCCCTAGTGCCCATTGAGCGATAGCATCACCACGTTCTGCATCATCTTCTGGGTAACCAGAAAAAACGTTGACTGATAATAAAAGAAGGACCGAATATAGAATACTTTTCATTGTTAATATATTTCGGGAATAAAATTCTGATCTTCAAGCGGGCTCCTTACATACATTTCATCTTCATCCTGTCTTGGGGGTAATTCGACGGGTTCGGGTGATAAGTCTTTATAATCAATTAAGCTTAATAGGTGATTTATAACGTTTAGCCTCGCTCTCTTTTTATCATCGCCATTTACCACATACCAGGGTGCCTGCTTAATATCGGTATACTTAAACATCTTATCCTTTGCTTTGGAATATTCCATCCATTTCGAACGAGACTGTAGGTCCATGGGGCTAAGCTTCCAGTGTTTAGTTGGATGATGTATACGCCCCTGAAATCGACGCTCTTGCTCTTCATCACTTACAGAAAACCAATATTTAATTACTATGGTTTTTGAACGTACAAGCATTCGCTCAAAAACAGGGCAGCTTTTAAGAAATTCTTTATATTGAGCCTTGCTACAGAAATCCATTACTCGCTCTACACCCGCGCGGTTATACCAACTTCGATCAAAAAGCACCATTTCACCGCCAGACGGTAAATGCTGAATATAACGTTGAAAATACCACTGTGTTTTCTCACGCTCTGTTGGTGCGGGCAGGGCAACGACTTTGCAGATTCTCGGACTAAGTGGCTCTGTGATTCGCTTAATAGCACCACCTTTTCCAGCGGCATCCCTTCCTTCAAAGATTACAAGAACTTTAAGCTTCTTATGTTTAATCCACTCTTGCAGTTTAACCAGCTCAATCTGTAATCTCTGAAGCTCAGTTTCATAGTGCTTCTTGACTAACTTCTTTTTGCTCGATGGGGCAGCACCTTCTGTCATCCTAAATTCCTCTCTGCAGCAATCTTTATCTTATTTAACATAATATATATTATGCGCATATATATAGATATTTATTATTATAAGGTTATAGATTATATAAATTATATAAGCATCTGTTTTATATTAAATTATTGAACTTATAAGTTGATTATCGATATAGCATATCTGTTCAATGTAACTAATTTTACGATAATCTTCAGCGTTCATTAAAAGCATCCCTATTTCATAACCCATGGGTGTTTGTATTGAAACAATCACTTTTCCTAAAATTTGGTGAGTCTCATTTACAGTATTTAAAGAAACCTCGATTATTGAGCCTGTAACACGATATGACTTAGAACTAAATGAAAACCCTAGAAGCCCTGACGTTTCTTTTTTGTCTGGTGCAATTTCACTAAAGAACGACATATAGCGACTTTTTAAAAAAAAGCTCTCCGGGTGCTTTATAAATCCCTTTAATGAATGATGCTCAAGATGCGAAAGATCAAATTTTGGGGAATCTTTTTCATTAGACAACAAAGTACATGTCGGACAAGAAAGTGTTTTATTTTTTTTAGTACGCGTAACCATATTTAGATAGAACTTTAAATTAAATCCGTAAGTAATTAATTAAGCGCATAATAACACTGAAATAGGATGTTTTTTGCGTGTTTTGCAAAAAAAAATGCCATTTACTTGCTTAAATATAAATGCATAGAAATGGTGCGAAAATACTGGACATTGCACATTTTGTGGTCTATAAAGCCAGACACTACAATATGTAGTACACATAAAAAAACTTTGGGGGTGTGAAATTATGTCAGCACATATGTCTCTATCTGTAAGCATTGCCGTAATGGGCGCAATTGCAACATATGTATCGGGCGTTTTCGACTATTATTCTGTCTGGATTGGATTTATTGCCTGGGCAGCATTTTTAGCGAATAACAATTGCATGAAAACCACTGTTCAATCGGGCGTCATGGGCGCAGTTTTAGCTGCAGTAGCCTTTGTCTTGATGGGTAAATTAGGCTCAGCTGAATGGGTGGTGCCTGTCTCAGTTGGTGTGACGGTATTTGCGTTAGTTTGGCTTACTTCAATGCCAATGTTCACTAGTGCAACGACAGCAGTCTACACTTATGCTGCAACCGCAGGTTTGGCAATACACACAAGTAGCGGAGGAATGCTCGCTAATATGGATGCATCCAATCCGTTGGTAACGGTGGTTGTTTCGATTGTTCTCGGTTGCGTTTTTGCAATGGCTGCGAACAAGCTAAACGACACCATTTCCTAAAAGATATAAGCACTAAGATATAACAAAACCTGAAAGAAGCGCTCTATTTGGGCGCCCTTTCAGGTTTTACGCTTTTTTATTGGATGCTATACGCTTACTTTTACACTAAGACCGATAGATTGTATTTTATTTCCAAGCTCAATAAGCCAGTCTTCTGAGAGCTTTTCAATTTTCCCTGAGGCTTCCGGTAGGAGCGACGGTCTTTCCACTCCGTATAATAAAACCCCCTTAATTTCTATTTTCTTTTTTATAATTTTTTCTAAGAGCTCAAGGTACGCATCAATTTCAGTATTACTAGGGATATTATTCTTAAATTTAAACATGCAGGTTTGAATATATGTTGGGCAAAGGTCCGCAGAAATAGCCAATCTTTTAATTGTTGATAGCTCATTACCGCTGATTTGGTTTATTTTTTCCATGCCCTCAGATGTAGCGCTGTCAATTTTAAACCATACCTCACCGTTTATTTGGGCTAATTTGCTTAATCCCTTTTGGACATAATCGCGATTTATGAGACTACCATTACTTATTAAGACACATTTAATTCGATTTAATAATGATAGTTCAGTTATCACCCTTTCTATTGTATCTACCGTTTGCTCGAATTCATCGGCAGTAGTTGGCTCCCCGTTACCAGATATGGCTATATCTTTAATTTGTCGCATTTCTTTTGGTATTTCCTCTAAATCATAGAAATCTCCATTTAAAACGGAATCCAGGAATAGATTCAATTCATTCTCTAGTAATTCTAGATTGACTGGGGGAGCGCTTCCTCGCGTTAATTGAGGCACCTGACAGTAGATACAACGCCAATTACAGGCATTATTTGTATTTAAGTTGATCCCAACAGAAAGACCCCCTGAGCGACGAGAAATGACAGGATAAATATACTTAAACCCTGCTCTCTCACGAGAATGTTCGGATGTAGATAACATTTTGATAAGTTTTAGAGCATTTGCACCGCTTAAATGGTGCCCGGGGCCGGAATCGAACCGGCACGACCGTTAAGTCGAGGGATTTTAAGTCCCTTGTGTCTACCAATTCCACCACCCGGGCATTGTTTTATACCTGTGTAATATGGAGGCTGAGGTCGGAATCGAACCGGCGTCCACGGCTTTGCAGGCCGCTGCATAACCACTCTGCCACTCAGCCAGAATCTTATTTTATCTCTATGATTACAAAAAATTGGAGCGGGAAACCGGGTTCGAACCGGCGACCTATACCTTGGCAAGGTATCGCTCTACCAACTGAGCTATTCCCGCAAATTTTATTTATATTAATCTTTGGTAACCTTTGGTTTGGTTGTGCCGTGTTTATAAAGGATGCATATTGTAGTCGCCGTTACTACTGTGTCAACCACAATACTAAAATACTCCTTGTAGTTATTTTCTTATTCTGGGTAATGCAAGAAGAAGATATTCAATCATTGAAAGTAAAGTTATAAATACCGCGATATATAATAATACTACTCCTATTAAATAAACCGGTAATCCAAAAAAAGTACCTTCAAATATCAAGAAACCCAAGGAGACCATTTGAATTATTGTTTTTATTTTTCCTAAGGCAGAGACTGCAATTTTATTTCTTGAGCCTAATTCAGCCATCCATTCACGTAATGCAGAAACAGTAATTTCACGACCGATAATAATAGCTGCAGGAATAGCTAAATAAACTTCAGGATTCTTTTGTACTAATAAAACTAATACAACAGCAACCATTAATTTATCCGCAACCGGATCGAGAAAAACCCCCAATGTAGATATTTGATTTAATTTACGCGCAAAATACCCATCTAATATATCTGTTATTGCTGCAAGCACAAAGATGAAGCAAGCATAATAATTGCTACCTTCAATTGGTAAAAAAAATACCAGAATAAAGATAGGTACTAATAATATCCTTAGTAAGGTTAATTGATTAGGTATCGTCATGTATTGTTTCATAAATTTTCTTTGCTAGATTTTTATTAATTCCACTGACTTTTGCAAGATCATTAATACCAGCCTTTGAAACACCCTGTAACCCACCAAAATGTTTTATTAATAATTGTCTTCTTTTATTACCAATTCCTTCAATATCTTCAAGAATAGAATTATTAGTTTTCTTTTTTCTCTTTTGACGATGCGCAGTAATAGCAAAACGATGCGCTTCATCGCGAATTTGTTGAATTAAGTGTAAAGCTGGAGAGGTGCTATCGCATTCAAGATTTTTTTTATCAAATGAAAAAATAAGTTTTTCCATACCTGCTTTTCTTGAAGGTCCTTTAGCAACACCTAGTATCGGTATATGGGAAAGTTGTAATTCAAGTAGTTCTTTTTGGGCCACTGAAATTTGCCCTTTACCGCCATCAATTAATATCAAGTCAGGAAGCCCTATATCCTCTTTAATTTGCCTTGTATAACGTCTTCTTACTACTTGAGCCATGGCCCCATAGTCATCGCTTTTTATAATATTAGCAATATTGAATTTACGATATTGTTCTTTTATCGGGCCGTTTTTCGAGAACACAACACATGAGCCGACAGTGGCATCGCCCTGAATATGACTAATATCAAAGCATTCAATTTTTTCAATCTCACTATCAAGATTAAGTAATTTTTGTAAAGCCTTATATCTTCTGACTAAACTTTCGCTGACTGCTAATTTTTGGCGTAAATTAAACAGGGCGTTCTCTTTTGCCATTTGCAGCCATTTCGCACGCTCACCTCTCACATTAAATTTAATTTTAATTTTTTTAGAGAATTTTCCCCCTATGACTTCTTCTAGTAACGATTTTTCGTCAAAGTCATGACTTATAAGTATTTCATTGGGCTGTTTTTTAACTTTTACATTACTCAAATAAAATTGGCTTATAAAAGCTTTTATTAAACTTGATTCGGATTGCCCCTCACTATTACGAGGAAAAAACTTCCTGCTTCCTAAATTTAAGCCCGATCTAATAAAAGTGACACTAATGCACGCTTTGTTATCTTTAGTTGCACAGGCTGCTATATCAAAATTATCACCGTCAGAGCCAACAAATTGCTTTTCTTGGACTTCGCGAATTGAGCGTATTTGATCTCGTAACTTAGCTGCCTTTTCGTAATCGAGAGTATCTGCAGCTTCTTGCATGGGCTCGGATAATAGCTTTATTACTTTTTCTTTTTTTCCCTCAATAAATAACACAGCATTGTTAACATCAGATTGATAATCTTCTTTTGAAATATAATTAACACACGGAGCTGAGCATCTTTTTATTTGATACTGTAAACATGCTCTTGATCGATTTGAGAAAACGTTATCTTCGCAATTTCTAATCAAAAATAATTTTTGAATTAAATTTAATGTTTTCTTAACCGATCCTGGACTTGGAAATGGGCCAAAATATTTCCCTTTTGCTTTTAGTGATCCGCGATAATAATTAAAACGTGGGAATTGATGCATTGTAGTTAAATGTATGTATGGATAACTTTTGTCATCACGAAAAATAATATTATATTTAGGCTTAAACTCTTTAATAATATTGTTTTCTAAAATTAAAGCCTCATTTTCTGTTTGTGTTACAGTGATATCAATATCATCAATTTGTTTAACCATGACCTGAGTTTTAATTGATGCGGTTTGACTACGATTAAAGTAACTGGAAACACGCTTTTTTAAATTTTTAGCTTTTCCAGTGTAGATAATTTTCCCGTCTTTATTTTTCATGCAATAAACACCAGGTCTAGTTGTTAGTGAGCTTACGAAGTTTTTGATGTTTAAAGGCATGATAATTATATTTTTAATTGTTTTTTGATGCGTTGAAAAATTTTACTAAACATGTCCTCTGTAAGTCTTTTTGTGTTCGTGTTATACCTGCTGCAATGATATGAGTCGACAATTACTCTGCCGGTATTTAATTTATAAAATTTTCCATGTTTAAACGGATAATCAGATTGCTTTAGTGATAAGGCTTTTATGCTCGATTTGTGCGCAATATGACCTAGGCATAGTATTATGCCCTCCCCGCTAACATTTTCTAATTCTTCTTCTAAGTAACGATTGCATTTATTCACCTCGCCACTAATTGGTTTATTTTCGGGAGGTAGGCATCTGACTGCATTTGTTATACGGCAATGGGCAAGTTTTAACCCGTCATTTAATGACACTGATGATATTTTATTACTAAAACCATGCTTATAGAGCATTTCATAGAGTATGATTCCCGCATGATCGCCGGTAAATGGTCTCCCCGTTGCATTTGCCCCATGTAGACCAGGCGCTAAACCAACAATAAGTAGTTTTGGCTGTTTTACCCCAAATGATGGGACAGGTTTCGAGTGGTATGCCGGATAATCTTGGTTTACCCGTTTGAGATGTTTAGCTAATCTTGGGCAACGTTTGCAATTAGTATTAAATGAGGAGTTATTGTTCAATAAATTATATATTTTTCAATAAATTAAAGAAATATTCTAATCTTAATTATAGAACTATTATAGTTCGTTTACTTTTTAAAGATAAATAATACATTGGCTTTTCATATACAGAAAGTTTAATTTCTAATAAATACTCTCAGAGGGGAATAAATTATGACAAAAGAAACAGCAAATATTATTGGTCTTCTAATTAATATATTAATCGTCGCAATGCTTACATTTATTGACGATTATGTTTACAAAACATTAAATATAGATTATTTAAAATTCGAATTTCAAGATTCTTTCCTCTGGAATACAACACATGCAGTTTTAGGTGATATCCTTCCAGAAATAATTGTATCGGGTATAGCGGTAGCAATTACGGCATATTTAATTTATCTTGCATGGAAAATGAGAAAATGCACGGGAAGCTTTTTTTCAAAATAAACTAAGCTGAAAGCTTGGCGGTCCGCCGAGATTATAATAGAGAATAATAATCTGGCGAATCACCATACTAAACATAGAGAAAGTGAAGGACCATCGTACTATGGACATCTTTATTTTTGATGAGAGTACTATGTTTTTTTAGATTAATATAATTAAATCTATTTCTAGAAAATTATTATAAATAATTGATAATAATAAAATAAATCACTACTAACTATGAATATTTCAATGAAAAAAAATTACGCCCTTTTAGTTCTGATGCTGCTTTCTATCAACGTTCAGGCAAAAGAAGTCAATCTGCTTCTAGAAAACCATGGAAGAATGTATGAGCCAGGTGTGGAAGAGCCCTATACCGGCAAATATATTCTTTATCATGAAAATGGAAACAAACGTTATGAAGGCACCTTCTTGAACGGAAAAATGGAGGGAAAGCAGATTAAGTGGCATGAAAATGGGCAAGTGTCATACGAAGCTAATTTCAAGTACGGCAAACAAGAAGGTCCATACATATTTTGGTATGAAAACGGTCAAAAATCCTACGAAGCCAATTATAAAAAAGGTAAGGAAAATGGAATTGTAAAATCATGGGACAGAGAAGGTAACCTAACTAAAACTGAGATTCTAGAAAACGGCAAGGTTATTAAAGTAATTAAATAAAATAATAATGAGTAAATTTACTAAAGGTAGAGTCTCTCTACTCTGCCCCGCTCTTCTGCACTTTCTAATTTTAATCAACACAATCTCGAATGCATGCTGGGCTAACCTATCTGATTTAAAAGTTTATTCACCAATTATTGAAAAAGGTGAAGTAGGATTAGAGATTTTAGGTAATACAACAATTGATGACGACGCTGAGCAGGATAAATTTCAATATCATGAGCTCGAGTTTGAGAAAAGCATAACAAATTGGTGGGCATCATCTATAACAGTCAGTTTAATTAAGCCATCACAAGAAACCTTAATCTTTAATAATTTCGGATGGGAAAATACAGTGCAGTTTACCGAGCAAGGTAAATATCTATTAGATTTAGGCGTTCACTTTGAGTTTGAATTTGATGATGAAAATGAAAAAGCAAATGCATTTGAGCTTCGTTTGTTATTTGAAAAAACAATTAATAAGTATGAACATATTTTTAATATTAATTTTGAACAACAATATGGTAGTAGCGCAGATGAAAGCACGGAGATTGAATATATATGGAGAACTAAAAATGCGATAACTAATCACTTTAGTATTGGTTTTGAAGCTTATGGAGCAATGGGAGAGGTCAATGACCTTTCGCCTCTAGAAAAACAACAACATATTATAGGCCCAGCTTTATACAATGATTTTAAAATAGGCGGTCTTGAAATTGAAACACATATAGTTTGGATGTTTGGATTAACCGATGAAAGTGCCGATAATACTATCCGCTGGCAAATAGAATTCCCTTTCAATTAATATCATCTTTTATACTGAGTTGGGCAGTAAGCACGCCCTACTTTCATTGGCCTAATTTTTAAGTGTTTTGTTTTTCTTGAAGTAACACGTTTTCTCCATAAGCGAAAAGAATTCTGCTTTAAATTTCTTCTCATCAATTTTATAACTGAGCTTTCATTTAACCCATAATTAACTTTAATTGCCTCAAAAGGAGTACGGTCTTCCCAGGCCATTTCAATAATTCTCGATAGATCAGAAATTGAGATTTTTTGTTTCATTTAATTATTAGTAATATAGTGTATATAGGAGTGTTTATATTTTTAACTAAAATAACAAATTTGTTAAATCTAAAAAACCAAGAAATTCAATGCCCATACTGTGGGGAGTATATTACAATATTTATTGATTGTAGTATTGAAAATCAATCTTACATTGAGGACTGTCAAGTTTGCTGTAGACCTATTAATTTAATAATTTCTGTTGGCTTTGATGGGGACGTTCAAGTAAATGCTATGCATGAAAATGAATAGAATTGGTTCATAAATAAATCATTTATGGTTCAATATTTTTCGGATATTTCAGGGAACCCTTCTCCCAAATACCTTCTTGAATAATTCCGCCGATATAGGTGAGAATTCCCTTCCCATGTTGCAAATCATTTTTCCATTCTCCTGTGTATCTGTCACCGTTCCCCCAAATATTTTCTCCTTTCCCATCTCTTTTATCATTTTTCCATTCACCAATATATTTCTCTCCATCAGCCCATGTATTTGTTCCTTGTCCATTTCTCAAACCTTTAAAAAAACCACCAACATATTTTTCTCCTGGACCGAAGGTCATTTCGCCGAAACACCTTTTTTGTTTAACATCATTTCCAACACAGCGCGGTAAAACAAATGAATCATTTTCCCATATTCCATCTTCAACAGTTCCGTCTGCATAAGTCAACTTTCCTTGTCCGTGTTTTAACATATTCTTCCATTCACCTTTATATTTTTCACCAGTTATCCATGTGTAAACTCCTTTAGTGTAAATATTGAGACTCCATTCACCAACAAAATTATCTCCATTACTCCATGTGTATGTTCCCATTCCTTGATGTTGATTATCTTTAAATTCACCCACATAGATATCACCAGCCCATTTACTGTCTTCACTATAAGTATGTGTTCCTTTTCCATTTGCCTTTCCGTTTTTCCATTCGCCTTGATATATATCTCCGGTTGGAAATGTTGCTATACCAAAACAATCATGCCATTGTCTGGTATCATCAGAACCATATAAGTCTTCACATTTCGATAATGTCGTTTTTTCAAGCTTATTCGGTGAGGTAGATAAAGCTTCAGTTTTTTGTTTTTCTTCTGCTATTTGTTTTTCTTCTGCTATTTGTTTTTCTTCTGCTATTTGTTTTTCTTCTTGCCTTAGTGCTTCTCTCACTAGCGCTAATTGCTCTCTCG
>NZJM01000065.1 GCA_002692205.1 Legionellales bacterium
CTAAAAATATAATGGAAGAGGATAAAGTGAAATCAAAACAGAAATTGATAGCGAAACATCCGAAGAAAGTGGAACTTATAGAAGTGACCAAACAAATGTCGGAAGATCGGATATTGAAAAACTTATTAGTTGCTTTAAAAAAGCAGGGATTTGAGATAAAAGGTGAACCAAATCGATAAGAGTTACTTTTCGTCTTTATCCGGCATTTTAGCTATTAACTTTTCGGCTTCTTTTTTGAAGTATTCGGTTAATTGCATTTTATCAATTTGCTGTTGTTCTTCAGCCGTCAAAACAACCTTGTCTTTTTCATCGGTATCTATTTTTGCTGTGTGAGCGTTAAGACCTTCTACCATAGCATCAACTCTGGCTTCTGCTCTTTTCATCTTGGCTTCGAAAGCAGCCAGTTCTTGAGGAGTCATCGCAGCAAATTCTTGTCTTTCTTTTTCTAAAAGTTCTTCGGTCTCTTTATCCATGATTTACCTCCAAAGGTTTCTCAAGGGACACTCTATATATGGGGGTGAAATAATAATAAATCAAGTGTGATTAAGGAAGTGTCCCCACTTTTCAAGCACAGGTGTGGGGCAACCTGCCTATATGATGAAGCATACAAGAGTGTTAATTACAATTTTTATAATGATTCTCAATACATCCATCGGCAAGTTTAATTGCCTTTTTAATTTCACGATTTTTTTGTGCTAGTGTTTTTTCACTATCACCTATTAATAGCGTATAGGTGTTTGCTTTTGCATCAGGATTACCATTTTTCCGTGCAATGAAATACCACATATAGGCACGGACAGAATTTTTTCTAACTCCCTGCCCCTTTGCATACATGTTTCCCAGATTATTCTGAGCATCATCATCGCCGAGTTTTGCGGCCGAGCGATACCAATTCACTGCTTTTCGAAAACTCTGCTCGACACCAATCCCGTCTTTGTACATCAGTGCCAGATTATATTGAGAAGTACTGATACCAAGAGAGGATAATTTATTATTTGGATCAACTTCTTGATTTGCAGCACGCATTAACCATTTTGCTGTTTCCTGAATATTCTGATGTACGCCTTCTCCCTTCTGATAGAGTTTTGCAAGCATAAACTGTGCATGTACATTTTCCTCTTCAGCGAGTGGTTTTAATATTTTAAAGGTTTGTTCGTAATCACCAGCCTGATAGGCAGTCATGGCCTTTTCAATATCAGCTGCAACACTAAAGGAAAATAAAAAAGAGAGTATTATTGTGAAGATAATATTTTTCATGAGACCTCCATATTTAGGCAACTATTTTTTATTGTGGTTTTTGCATGAAAGCTATCTGAATAGATGTAAACATTCTCGGTACATTGATTGATTAATGCCTGGGCTTTAAATACTTGTTGAGAACTCATATCCTTGAGTAGTTCATCTCTCAAATCACGCCCCTCCTCAACACCATTTTTAACAGCTACATCAACCCACATATAAGCATTAATAATATTTTTTGGCGCTCCTTCTCCTTTAGCATTCATCACAGCAAGATTATATTGTGCTGTAGTATCGCCTGCCCTTGCAGCAATAAGGAATGCTTTGAATGCTGCGTCGTAATCTTTTAATTGATAGGCATCAAATCCTTTTTTAAAATTTTTAATGGCTGTGATGTAAGTAATACGAGACTCATGCATACGTGCCGCTGTCAGCTCAAAACCATTACTACAATCCTCGATGAGAACATATTTAACTACTGAATCAGTAGTATCTCGTTCGTTCTCAGGGAGATTATCGTAATAATCATTCCATGCTTTTTCGCACCCAGTTTCCTCTTCCGCATAAACAACCATTAATGCGGTCATTAGATAAATGCATAAAGCACTCAAGTACATTTTGAATATTGTTTTTACCATGAAGAGAGCATAACTAATGGAAAAGGCAATAAAATGTTAGGAATATGGCAAAAAAATGATTTATTCGAAAAAGGACGGTTTTATTTTAGTGGCTTATCCTCTTGTTTCTACTGAGGGTTATCAGTTGATTTTGATGAACTCATCTAGGCCATGAGTTTTTAATCCCAAGGTTATAGCAATATTTTTCCATCGACCCTCTGTGAAATAATAAAGATAAGCGAGGTCCTGTGGTACGCTATTAACCACAAAGCGATATGAGCCATCTCTCATCTTTAGTGTGTTAATTTGTTTCACTTCAAGTTCAATCGGTTTTCCTTGGCAGGACTTACAATACTTCATAAGATTTTTAGCATTAGATGTTAGTTTGACTGCAGCTTGGACCTCCCTTTCCAGCAGCCACTCCCATTGTTCAGCTGAAACATTGAAAGAGAAGAACAGTAATAAAATAATCGTGTAGAAATTTTTATTCATACACATGCTAAGTCACATTTTCTATATTGAGTCAATTAAGCGTGAAGATGAAATACCTTGTTCATAATCTTCCACGTATTATCTATTTTAAGTAGAGTGAAGAAATCAGTAAANTTNTGTCCTGTCCAATTATCACTTTCAAGACGAACAGTGGCGATAGTACCNATAATATCCATGCTAGTAATTTCTGTTTTAATATCAACNGCTGGGCCGTTTTCATCATTCCAATCAAATAGTTTTTGTATAGGCCCCGCAAATAAGTCTGGACCAATATAACCAAAAATAGTGGCATCATCATGAAAAGCGGGTTTCATATCATCGCCTCTACCCGATTTCGCACCGTTAATATAAAACTGTAATGTTTTTTCGATCATGTCTTTGTCATTATCACTTGTCATTGTATTACCCTCTTAAAAAACTACTGATTTAAATCTCGCTCAAGATTTTCAAGTTCATCCCAACGAGAAATTGCTTTATCTAATTCACTTTGATTAAAGCTTAACTCATCTAAAATCGGTTGCTGTATATTATAAGGCTTACTATAAAAATCATCCTTATTAATCTCCTCATGAAGCCTTTTAATTTCCTCCTCGAACGTATCTATCTTACCGGGAAGCGAATCAAGCTCATATTTTAATTTATAAGTTAACTTTCTTTGTGTTTTTTTCTTATCATCTGTCTTTTTAATTGGAGCTTTTTTTACCTCAGGATTATCCATTTCTGCAAGCTGTATTCCGCGTCGTTGCCAATCACTAAACCCACCTGCGTAGTTTTGAATCACACCAGTATCCTCAAAAACTAGAATGCTACTGACAACATTATCTAAAAATTCTCTATCATGGGTAACAATAATTAGTGTTCCCTGATATTCAAGCAACTTATCCTCAAGCACCTCCAATGTCTCAATATCAAGGTCATTAGTGGGTTCATCTAAGACTAATAGATTACTGGGACGGGTTAGGAGTTTTGCTAAAATAACGCGGTTCTTCTCGCCACCTGACAGGACTTTGACCTTTGTCATGGCGCGTTTTGCTGTGAAAAGAAAGCCGCGAAGGTAACCAATGACATGTCTCGGTTTACCATTCAACTTAATATAATCACCGCCATCACCAATAATCTGTGCAATAGTTTTTTCAGGATCAAGAGTGCGTCTTAATTGATCAAAATAAGCAATCTCAAGATTGGTGCCGATTTTAACTGTTCCCGAATCAGGTTTAATTTCACCTAGGATAATTTTTAATAATGTGCTTTTACCAACGCCATTATTACCCACTAAACCAATTCTATCGCCACGCATTACCTTTAACGATAATTTATCAATGAGAGGTTCATCGGTGTAACTATGACAAATATTATATGCTTCAATCACTTTTCGACCCGACTGCTCAGCTTCCTCTATATGAATACGTGCCTTCGATTGCGGCTTTAATCTTTTAGAGACTTCGTTTCGCATGGACATTAATGCACGTACCCTACCCTCATTTCTTGTTCTCCTCGCCTTAATCCCTTGTCTAATCCAAATCTCTTCCTCATTTAATCGCTTATCAAAAAGCGCATTAGCTTTGGCTTCACTCTCAAGTGCCTTTTCTTTATTGATTAAATAATTCTGATAGGTACCAGGCCAACTTGATATTTTACCTCGGTCTAATTCAAGAATTCGTGTTGCCAAGCGTTGCAGAAAAGCACGATCATGTGTGATAAAAAGTATGGCGCCTTTAAAATTTAAAATTCTTTTTTCAAGCCATTCGATAGTAGTTAAATCGAGATGATTTGTTGGTTCATCCAGTAATAACAATTGTGGATTACTAGCGAGTGCTTTTCCCAATGCTACTCGACGACGCCATCCGCCAGATAATTGATTGAGATTTAATGAGGAGGGTAAATTGAGTTCAGAGATAATTGTTTCGACTCGCTGGTCAATATTCCAGCCTCCTTCCGCTTCAATCTGTTGTTGTAATCCCTCAATTTCACGTAAGGCAGTTGGATTTTTTTCTATTGATACCGCAGAAAGCTTTTCATAATCACTAAGTAAAACCTGTAAGTGCTTTAACCCCTCAGCAACATAATCTTTGACACTGATATCTCTTTCTTGTGGAAGGCCCTGTTCTAACTGACTCACTCTAAGATGTGATTGCTTGACGATTTCACCACTATCTGCCTCGACGCTACCGGTAATGATATTCATCAAGGTTGATTTACCTTCGCCATTCCGACCAATCAAGCAAACACGCTCTCCACTTTCTAACGCTAAGCTTACGTTATTTAGAATTAGTTGATCGCCGAACTCGAGGGAGACCTCATCAAATGTAATTAAAGGCATTGCTTCACTTTCATAAAAAAGTAGAGCCTAACAAATATAAATTAAATCTTCCCGTCTAATCCCATCTGATAGTACTTGTGAACGATATCATCTTGATTTTCTAGCAACCAATCAATATCAGGCTCGTGATTCATTGCTTTACGAATCGCCTCTGCGGTTGCCTTTCGATGAATATCAAACAGTATCTTATGATCTAAATCGTCAGCAGTAGCCACTAATGGATTTAACCAAACCGAAACAATAATACCTAAATCATTGGCTTTTTCTTTTGGAATATCACCACTTCTTACAGAATCTAACACGCCATTTGCAATTGCACCTTGGACAGTTCCCATTAAGATATTGGTATATCGTTCCTTATTAACTGTAACCTTACTGACCATTAGGGTTGCAGGTCTTACCATAATATCGGTATTCATAATTGCCAAAACTTTTGAATGCCCCTTTGATTGGTCGCCTATTAAATTGGCAAATGCACTGCCAACTGGACCATCAAGTTCCCCAATTACCACTTCAGGTTCAGCAGCTGTTCCCGCAGGACCGCCCGCAACTAAAGCCTCGCCAACACGCATAACAATACGTTCACTCATCCCTTATTTCTCCCAAAATTTAATTTTTTTAAAGATTTTCTCTTTGCTTAAATTCAAGCACAGTCGCATTAATACAATATCTCGGTTTACCCCCTGGACCATCGTTAAAAACATGTCCAAGATGAATGCCTGAGGATGCCGAACGAATCTCAACCCTTTGCATTCCATAGCTATTATCCTCTAGTTCGTAAACTGCACCATCAACGGCTTTAGTAAATGACAGCCATCCACTCTTTGAATCGAAACGATCTGCTGTATCAAACAGTGGAACACCACTTAATTTATCGACAAAGAGTCCATCTGGAGTATTTTTAAAAACTTCGTACTGTTTACAAAATCTTGCATCCGTTCCCTCGTTAAAAGCGACATTATAGGCCTCTGAATTTCCAAGCTTGAATGCTCCTAATGAACGATAAAAAACTTCAGATTCCATATAACCCTGATGCCCGAAAACTTCCTCGCCATTTTCAAGAAATAAAATTGTCGGGGTTGCCCAAGTAGCTGTTTTAATTTTAAGACCATCAAGCTGTGTTGCTAATCTATATATAAGTGGAATCGTACCTTGATAATGATTAGTGACATCTTCCTTGAATTTCTCGCAATATGGGCAATATCCCTCCGGCTCTATCACAACAATATTTTTACCCTCAAATAAGTTTGAATTATCTACTTTCACATTTTTTGTCTTATCAAACTTAATCCCTGTTGCGTGAATTGGACAATAGCCATTTGGATTTTTTACTAAATAATCCTGGTGGTACTCCTCAGCTGGATAAAATTTATCCAGTGATTTAATTTTGGTGGTTATTTCACCATAGCCAGCCGCAGTTAATAAGATTTGATATTCATCTAATACCTTTTTAGCGATATCATTTTGTTTTTCATCAGCAGTGAGAATGATTGAGCGATATTGAGTGCCAATATCATTGCCTTGGCGATTGAGCTGCGTTGGGTCATGCCCCTCGAAGAAATGACGTATTAATTCTTCAGTTGAAATCTCATTGGTACTGAATGTCACTTCAACAACTTCAGCATGATTATTAGGATTATTATTGTTACGAGGTTCAGTAATTGCCTTATATGTCGGCTCGACGCCCTGACCATCCGAATAACCAGAAACCGCATTAATAACACCATCGATTGAGGCATATTCCTTTTCCACACCCCAAAAACAACCCGCTCCAAAAACAATTTTTTCAATGTGTTCGGTAGCTTCTATTTTAGATTTTACAGAAATTGACATAATAGTTAGTGATAAAATAATGATTATGTGGATAATTTTATTCATGTAAATAATACTTTTAGCTAATTTTATATTTTTATTAAATATATGTTAAGGTTTGTTAGTATCTATTTCAAATATTATCAATTCTCATGAGGAGCTCGTAATTATGAAGCTTTCTGCTATCAAATCCGCAAATAAGAAACTGCACTCAATGGCCGATACCTGTGGAAATCTATTAGTTGATGTATTCCACTTCTTAGCATTATTTGCGATTTTGATAACAATCATCATATCAGCGTCACTCGCTTTCTCCGAAATGATTGCAAAGCAATCAATCTCAATTGAGGATATTTTACTGCTTTTTATCTATCTTGAGCTTATTGTTATGGTTGGCATCTACTTTAAGACCAATCATATGCCAATTCGTTTCCTTCTTTATGTCGCTATCACCGCCCTTACTCGTATGATTGTTGGTGAAATTCAAATCCACGACGAACCGAATCTCACAATTATTTATGCTGGGGCGACGATTCTGCTTTTAGCAATATCAAATTTTATTATACGATTTGCCTCTAACAAATATCCTTCTGAGCAGGAAAAGACTGCGATACCGCGTGGCTGATTATAAACCAAAACGTTCGAGAAACATCTATTCACCTGGTCAAGAAAAACCTTTTAAATTATCACGCTCGAAAATCGAATCGTTTGTAAAATGTACAAGATGTTTTTATCTTGATAGACGACTTGGTGTTAATCAAGTTCCCAGTTTTCCCTTCAATATTAATTCCGCAGTTGATGCGTTATTAAAATCTGAGTTTGATCAATACAGAGTTCGAGAGGAACCACATCCATATATGGTTGATGCGGGTATAAAAGCGATTCCCTATCAGCATGAAAATTTAGATAAGTGGCGTGAAAATTTTGTTGGCGTGCAATATTTCGATGAATCTTCAAATCTTATTCTTCATGGTGCAATTGATGACGTGTGGAAATCTGATGAGAATGAGTTAATTGTTGTCGATTACAAAGCAACGAGTAAAAATGATAAAGTTAATATTAATGCGCCGTGGCAAAGAAGCTACAAAAGACAAATGGAATTTTATCAGTGGCTCTTAAGAAAAAATGAATTTCAAGTTTCTAATAGAGGTTACTTCGTCTATTGCAATGGGCAACGAAATCGCGAGGCATTCAATGAAAGGGTTGAATTTGATGTAGACCTCCTTGCTTATGATGGTAAAGATGATTGGGTTGAACCCACAATTAAAAAAATAGTCGACTGCTTAAGTCAAGATGAGATTCCAAGCCCCAGTGAACGCTGTGACCAATGTAAATATAATCAGGAAATCAAACAATATTACTAGACATCCAGTGATTTGCCTGCATAACATGCACGCTGATAAAATGTGACGAAATAGTGATGTTTTTTTTAAT
>NZJM01000066.1 GCA_002692205.1 Legionellales bacterium
AAGTTGCAGAGCCTGAAAAATATGAGGAACCAGCAGTACTAAACACGCCTGTTGCAGAGCCTGAAAAATATGAGGAACCAGATCAAGCTGCCACTATTGTAAAAATAGACGCATCTAAAAGTAACGACGTTGTATCAAACAAAGAAATTGATAAGGATATTAATTGGTTGATAAATCAAAATTCTGATAAGTATGTTATACAATTAATAAGTGCTACAAAGAAGGAGACAATAACAAATTACTTAGAGTATTTTGATGATAATAAGGACATAATAGAGTTTTCGGCATCTATTAGTGGAAAAAAATATCATATATTAGTATATGGGCTTTTCGATAGTATTAGTCTAGCGAAGGCTAATATTGAGAAATTACCGAAAAAAGCTAGACAAATAAAACCCTGGATTAGGACAGTTGAGAGCATAAAAGAGTCGGTCCAATAGCCTTGTCGTACTGTAACTGTATGAAAAATAGATTGAATTAGGTTTCAATAGGCAAAAACTCGTATTGGTGTGATATATCATGCACCGTGACATAAACACGTCGCTTTATTATAATTTCAGCCCTTTTAAATCTTGTATAGTATTGTTAGATACAGTTCTATATATATGTTTAATGAGAAAATCATTATGAAAAAAAATCAAGAACAACAAGGTTTGTATGAGCCACAAACAGAAAGCGATGCTTGTGGTGTTGGTTTTGTTGTTGATATGAAGGGGCGTAAGTCTCATGCAATAGTCAATAACGCCCTAACTATACTAAATAATTTACTGCATCGTGGCGCATGTGGGTGTGAAGAAAATACGGGCGACGGAGTAGGCATACTCATTCAAAAACCACATAAGTTTTTTAAGCGCATATGTGAAGATATCAATATTATATTGCCAGATGTTGATGACTATGGAACTGGTATGGTTTTTTTACCAGTGGATGAATCTCAATCAAATTATTGTCAAGAGATTTTCAAGAAAATCATTCTTGAAGAAAATCAAAAATTTTTAGGATGGCGTAACGTACCTACTAACGACGATCTATTAGGGCCAACAGCAAAAGAAGGTGAACCAACTTTTAAGCAAATATTTATCGGGAAGAATGAAAATATAGATTCATCTGCCTTTGATCGTAAGCTTTATATTATTCGTAAACGAGTAGAAAATCATATATGGAATTCTGACATTTCGGAACAAAATTTATTTTATGTCCCATCGTTGTCATATCGAACATTTGTATATAAAGGAATGCTAACCGGGACTCAAATTGAACCAATGTTTCCAGATCTTTCTGAACCTGATGTTGAATCAGCATTAGCTCTTGTCCATCAACGTTTTTCAACAAATACAATGCCAGAATGGAAGCTTGCTCACCCATTTAGATATATATCACATAATGGAGAAATTAATACTGTAAGAGGAAATAGTAATTGGATGAGGGCACGAGAGTCTTTATGTAAATCAGAGTTGTTTGGTGAAGAACTTAATAAATTATTTCCAATTATTCCAGAAGGTGGAAGCGATTCTGCAATTTTAGATAACGTAATGGAATTTTTATACATGTCAGGTCGGCCATTACCCCACGCAGTATTAATGATGATTCCTGAAGCATGGTCAGGACATGAGACGATGGATCAGAAAAGGAAAGATTTTTATGAGTATCATGCCTGTTTAATGGAGCCTTGGGATGGCCCAGCTTCAATCGCTTTTACTGATGGTGAAGTTATTGGTGCTGTTTTGGATAGAAATGGTTTGAGACCCTCACGTTATTATGTGACAAAAGATGATATGGTCGTTATGGCATCTGAAGTAGGTGTCTTAGATATAGAACCAAAAAATATCAAAATAAAAGGACGGCTACACCCAGGCCGTATTTTTATGGTGGATACTAAACAAAGGCGCATTATCGACGATTCTGAGTTGAAAGAGGAATTTGTTAACGCTGAACCATATCGAGAATGGCTTGAAAACAACTTAATACCTATTGAAAAATTATTACTCCCAAAAAAAACTACTAATATTGATTCGGAAACACTGCTTCAACGTCAACAAGTCTTCGGTTATACCTACGAAGATCTAAAAATTCTTATGGCACCGATGGCAAAAAACGGTATGGAGCCCACTGGTTCTATGGGGACAGACACCGCTTTGGCAGTTTTATCTAATCGTTCACGTTTACTTTATGATTATTTTAAACAGTTATTTGCACAAGTCACTAATCCACCATTAGATGGGATTAGGGAAGAACTAGTTACCCAGGTTGCAACAACTATTGGGCCAGAGAGTAATCTTTTGAAGCCAACTCCTACTAGCTGCCGGCGAATTAAAATAAATTCACCGATTTTGACAAATGATGAATTATCTAAAATATTTAATATAAATATATCGGGACTTAAAACAAAGAAAGTATCGATTTTATATGATGTTAAAAAAGGTTCTAGAGGATTAGACAATGCATTAAATGAAGTTTGTAGAGCTGTGGACATAGCAATAGATGATGGTTACAGCATTGTTATTCTCTCAGATCGTGGCGTTAATGATAAAAAAACAGCTATCCCTGCACTTTTAGCAACTGCTGGTGTTCATCATCATTTAATTCGTAATGGAAAACGAACCCGGCTTGGATTGATTTTGGAGTCAGGTGAGCCAAGAGAAACTCATCATTTTGCTGTACTTTTAGGTTATGGTATTGGCGCTATTAATCCATATCTTGCATTTGAATCTCTGGGTGATTTAATTGAAAAAGGTCATTTATCTCAAATAACACAAGAAGAAGCAGCAACGAATTTTATTAAAGCGGTTAATAAAGGTTTGGTTAAAATAATGTCAAAGATGGGAATTTCAACAGTGCAGTCATATTGCGGCGCGCAAGTTTTTGAAGCTATTGGGCTCGAAAAAGAATTTGTTGATAAATATTTTACATGGACCGCTTCTCGTATTGGCGGAATTGGCCTTGATATTATAGCTAAAGAAATGGCTCAGCGGCATAACAATGCTTATCCTAAACGAGGAGTTCAACAAAAAGAATTGGAATGGGGCGGCGAATACCAGTGGCGCCGTGATGGGGAATATCATCTTTTTAATCCCGATACCGTTTTTAAATTACAACATGCAACACGCTCTGGGCAATATGATATTTTCAGAGAATATACCTCCTTAGTTGATGAACAGAATGAAAATTTAGCAACTCTGAGAGGTTTATTTGAGTTTAAATTTATTGAAAATCCAATTCCAATTGATGAAGTTGAGCCAATTGAAAATATCATGAAAAGATTTTCAACTGGTGCGATGTCTTACGGCTCGATTAGCAAACAAGCCCATGAAACATTAGCCATCGCAATGAATCGTATTGGTGGTAAATCTAATACTGGTGAGGGCGGCGAAGACCCCGATCGATTCACTAGGGATGCAAATGGAGACTCAAGAAGAAGCGCAATAAAACAAGTTGCCTCGGGACGTTTTGGAGTTACAAGTGAATACTTAGCTAATGCCGATGATATTCAAATTAAGATGGCTCAAGGTGCAAAGCCGGGTGAAGGCGGACAGTTACCTGGAACCAAAGTTTACCCATGGATTGCAAAGGTACGTTATTCAACAGCAGGAGTAGGTTTAATTTCACCTCCACCGCACCATGATATTTATTCAATTGAAGATCTAGCGCAACTTATTCATGATTTGAAAAACTCAAATCCTGATGCGCGTGTTCATGTGAAATTAGTAGCTGAGGTAGGTGTTGGTACAGTGGCGGCGGGAGTAGCAAAAGCTCACTCCGATGTTGTTCTAATATCGGGTTACGATGGCGGAACGGGCGCATCACCAATGAGCTCTTTAAAACATGCTGGATTACCATGGGAACTAGGTGTTGCTGAAACACAACAAGTACTTGTGCGAAATGGGTTAAGAGATCGTATAGTTGTACAGACCGATGGGCAACTTAAAACTGGACGAGATGTAGTTATAGCAGCTTTACTTGGCGCAGAGGAATTTGGTTTTTCTACCGCACCTTTAGTTGTAATGGGCTGCATCATGATGCGTGTTTGTCATTTGAATACGTGCCCCGTTGGTGTTGCAACTCAAAATCCTGAACTTACAAAAAAATTTACGGGTCAACCAGAATTTGTTGAAAACTTTTTCAAATATATTGCCCAAGAAATACGTGAATACATGGCACAATTAGGGTTTAGAACAATTGATGAAATGATTGGCCAAGTCGATAAGTTAGATGCAAGAAAAGCAATTGATCATTGGAAAGCAAAAGGTATCGATTTTTCAAAAATACTTTTCAAACAAGAGCCTCGTGAAGGAGATAAAATCTATTGTGTGAAAAAACAGGATCATGGTTTAGAAAAGTCACTTGATATTACGCAATTAATTCCATTATGTAATGAAACGTTAGAAAAAGGCAAAAAAGTTAATATCAAAACAGAAATTCGAAATACAAATAGAACAACCGGAACGATACTTGGATATGAAATTACAAAGCGTTTTGGAGGTAAAGGGCTTCCTGAAGATACTGTAAATATACATTTTAATGGTTCAGCGGGGATGAGTTTTGGAGCATTTATTCCTAAAGGTGTTACTCTAACACTTGAGGGTGATGCGAATGATTATATAGGCAAAGGGCTATCTGGAGGGAAAATCATTGTTTATCCTCCGCTAGAATCTTCTTTTATTGCAGAAAAGAATATTCTTGTTGGTAATGTTGTTCTTTATGGAGCTACTCAAGGCGAAGCATATTTTCGAGGGATCGCGGGTGAGCGTTTTTGTGTTAGGAATAGTGGGGTCAATACGGTTGTCGAAGGAATTGGTGATCATGGATGTGAATATATGACCGGAGGGAGAGTGGTTGTAATCGGAAAAACCGGTCGTAATTTTGCCGCGGGAATGTCTGGTGGTATAGCTTATGTTTTGGATGAGCAAGGTGATTTTGAAATTAATTGTAACAAAGGAATGGTCGATCTAGATAAGTTAACAGATGATGAGGATGCTCAGACTGTAAAGTCCTTACTTTCAAAACATGTTTACTTTACAGAAAGCGTCGTTGCTAAAAATATTTTGAATAATTGGGGTCATTATGAGTCAAAGTTTATTAAAGTTATGCCTAGAGACTATAAGCGTGTATTAAATGCTATTAAAAAAGCGCGTGAAACTGGCGCATCCGAAGATGAAGCTGTAATGGAGGCAGCACATGGGTAAAGTAACAGGTTTTATTGAGTTCAAGAGAAAAAAACAACCATATCGTCCAGTACAAAAGCGTTTACATGACTGGAAACAAGTTATGGAGCCATGGCCTGTTGAGCCTTTAAAAAAACAGGCTGCTCGGTGTATGGATTGTGGCATTCCTTTTTGTCATCAAGGTTGCCCTTTAGGGAACCTTATTCCAGATTGGAATGATTTAGTCTATCGCGATCAATGGCATGATGCGATAAATCGATTACATGAAACCAATAATTTTCCTGAATTTACCGGTACTTTATGTCCGGCTCCTTGTGAAGGTTCTTGTGTATTAGGAATTAACGATGACCCCGTGACAATTAAATCAGTTGAGCTCTCAATAATTGATAAAGCTTGGGAGAATGGTTGGATAAAACCAGAGATTTCGGAAAAGAAAACAGGTAAAAAAATAGCTATTGTTGGATCAGGCCCTGCAGGTCTTGCTGCAGCTCAACAGTTGGTTCGTGTTGGTCATGATGTAACTGTCTTTGAGAGAGACGATAGAATAGGTGGTTTACTCCGTTACGGAATTCCTGAATTTAAAATGGAAAAAGAACGTCTTGATAGAAGACTGCAGCAATTAATTGAGGAAGGAATCATATTTAAAACTAATAGTGAAGTTGGAGAAAATGTAAGTATTAAAGATTTAAGAAAGGATTTTGATGCATTATTATTGACTGGCGGAGCATGTGAGTCACGCGAATTAATAGTTGATGGTCGAGATCTAAATGGAATTTATCAAGCAATGGAATATCTTCCTATGCAGAATAAGCTTTGTGAAGGTGATAAAATGGATAATAATTTTATCAGCGCAAAAGGAAAGCATGTCGTCATTATTGGCGGCGGCGATACAGGTGCCGATTGTTTGGGAACAGCAAACCGTCAAGGTGCTAAATCTGTTCATCAACTAGAGATCTTACCTAAACCACCCAATTTAAGATCTGAAGATAATCCATGGCCTGAATGGCCACGTATTTTTAGAACAGCATCAGCCCATGAAGAGGGCGTTGAGCGTGTTTACTCGGTATCAACGAAAAAGTTTGTGGATGATGGAAAGGGTAATGTCATGGCTTTGCAGGTAAGCAAAGTAGAAATGAAAAATCTAAATGGTCAGACGGTATTCGAGGAAATAAAAGATAGCATGCAAGAATTACCTTGCGATCTTGTTTTATTAGCTATGGGATTTCTTGGCCCTGAAAAAAAAGGCATGTTAGAAGAATTCGGCATTAATCGCGATAATCGTGGTAACGTTGTGACTGATAAAAAAACATGGATGACAAATATTGAAGGAGTATTTTCTGCGGGTGATATGCGCCGAGGCCAAAGTTTAATTGTGTGGGCAATAGCAGAGGGGCGATCAGCTGCATCAGGCATCGATAAGTATCTTATGGGCGAAACCGATTTACCTGCACTTGTATAGTTTTTTAGCCAAAGGTCATTTTAACATCGTCATAGTTTGCTAAAATGATGTGAACATTTGAGTAACCCATTATCTGGAGTGTATTCGCAGAAAGCGAGGCTCTTCCGCCAGTTTTGCAGTGGATTAGAATAGGCGCATCGTGTTTTTCACAAACCTCAATAATTTTCATTTCGAGTAATCCTCTGGGGATATTTACAGAATCTTTCAACTTAGAGTCTTCAACTTCTTTTGGTTCTCTGACATCAATTATGGTTGTATCTTTATTTCTATCAAAATATAATTTTGCTTCTACATGATCTAAGCAATCACAGTTTGATTTTGCTGCAGCAATTAGTTCGCTAGCCGGAATTATCATAATAACCTCTTAAGAAAATTAATAAATAAATGCATTCTAGCTCATTAATATTTATTGTCGATGTAATCAAGCTCGGAATAAAGTATTATTTGTTAAAAATCAGTCAATAAAGTATAAATTTTATTAATCATATGCCTCAGGAATTAAAAAATAACCGCTTAATCAAGGCTCTACTTAGAGAACCGGTAGATATGACGCCTGTATGGATAATGCGTCAAGCTGGGCGATATTTACCCGAATATAGAGCAACACGGAAAAAAGCAGGAGACTTCGTTACGTTGTGTCAAACACCAGAATTAGCATGCGAAGTTACACTCCAACCTCTTCTTCGTTATCCATTGGATGCTGCAATAATATTTTCAGATATTCTCACAATACCCGATGCAATGGGTTTGGGACTTAAGTTGATTGAGTCAGTTGGGCCTAGGTTTGAAAGATCAATTAGCACATTAAGCGATATTAAAAAACTTCCTCTTCCAGATCCAGAACAAGAATTAAAATATGTAATGGATGCAATTCGGCTTGTAAGAAAAGAACTTAATGGAAATGTTCCATTAATTGGTTTTTCTGGTAGTCCATGGACACTAGCAACATATATGATAGAAGGAGGTTCTAGTAAAAATTTTTCTAAAGCAAAAAAAATGCTAGATAAGGAGCCCGATACACTACATCTGCTACTTCAGCATTTAACCGATGCAGTTGTACTCTATTTAAATGCTCAAATAAATGCAGGTGCACAAGCAATAATGATTTTTGATACTTGGGGAGGGATGTTGTCTACGCCAGACTATATGGAATTTTCACTTTCGTACATGAAAAGAATACGTGATTATCTAAAAACAAAAAATAGTGAGAATCGAGTTCCAGTTACATTATTTACGAAAGGAGCAAATCAATGGATTGAGGATATAGCAGAAACTGGTTGTGATGGTATAAGTATAGATTGGAATTGTAATATAGGGGAAGTAAGAAAAAGAGTAGGGGATCGAGTTGCTTTGCAGGGCAACATGGATCCAAGTATGTTAAGAGAAGATGAGGAAAAGATAGTGGGTGAGGTTAGATCAATTCTTGATAGTTATGGACATGGACCTGGTCATGTATTTAATCTTGGTCATGGCATAACACCAGATATTAATCCTGAAAATGTTGCTATTCTTGTTGATGCTGTACATGATTTAAGTCAGCAATATCATAAAAAGTAAATTACAAAAATGTATTTATCTAAATTAAAATTAGTAATAAAAGGTTTTTTTATTGGTTCTGCCGATGTAGTTCCAGGCGTTAGTGGAGGCACTATAGCTTTTATACTTGGTATTTACCCAAAGTTGATTGAAGCTATAAAATCATTTGATACTAAATGGTTGACTATGATTTTTTCTTTAAATTTAATAGGTATTATTCATAGGCCACATTTTAATTTTTTAGTTCCGCTAGGTATAGGAATATTAATAGCCATATTATTTTTCACTCGTGTTATTTCACTACCTATTCTTATTCAAACACATCCCGAAATAATTTATGGATTATTTTTTGGGCTAATCTTTGGATCTATTATTTTATTTATATGTAGATATTTTTATATTATTAGGTCAAATCTTTTTGTTTTCTTATTACTCGGTATTTTTTTTGGTAGTTGTTTTATTTCATTAGTACCAGTATCAACACCAGACAATAGTTGGTTTATATTTATATGTGGTATAGCATCAATTTCAGCAATGTTATTACCAGGAATTTCAGGTTCATTTATTTTATTAATGTTAAAAAAATATAGTTATATATTGGATGCAATAGGTTATTTTAAAATGTCTATAGTTTTTCCTTTTTTAATAGGTGTCTTTGCTGGTTTAATAATTTTTAGTCGAATAATTTCTTATTTATTGAAATATTTTTATCAGAAAACAGTACTTTTCATAACTGGATTATTAATAGCCTCATTATATGTAGTCTGGCCATTTCAGATTCGTTCATATGAGATTATTAGAGGTAAAGAAAAACTTATAACATCTATCCCCTATGTACCAGAGTCCTTTGATGAGAGTTTTTTCTATTCTTTGCTCATGATGCTTTTTGGTTTTACCATAGTAATATTTCTTAGTAGAGTCTCAAATGAACAATTTTAAATCGGCTTTTTGAAATAATACGATAAAGATAAAAAATCATGCCTCTATCTGAAATTATTCTAGTTATCATGGGTCTTTTAACCATATCAATGATTGCAGCTGCAATATGCTGTCATATTCCAATACCCTATACAGTTTTTTTAGTTATTTTAGGGATGTTTCTTGGCTCATTAGCACGTCAACACAATGAATTAAGTTTCATGCTTGATTTTCAATTAAGTCCAGATTTAGTTCTGTTTTTATTTTTACCTGTTTTAGTATTTGAAGCAGCAATTAATCTTGATGCTCGTTCTATGATGAAGGATATAGTTCCAATACTAGTATTAGCTATTCCAGCTTTGATCATTTCTACTGCTATTGTCGGACTAGGATTATGGTTTTTTCAAGATTTTAATATTATCTATGCACTGATATTCGGCGCATTAATTTCAGCAACTGATCCTGTTGCTGTAATAACATTATTTAAGGAATTAGGCGCTCCCTCTCGGTTAACAACCCTTATTGAAGGGGAATCATTATTAAATGACGCAACTGCAATTGTTTTATTTAACATTCTACTAGGTATTTCTGTCTGGCAACAATTCGGTGTTTTTGATTTTTATGTTGCTATTCTAGAATTTATGAAAGTATTTTTTGGAGGCTTAGTGATTGGCGTAGTAATGGGTCTTATTACTAGTGAATTATTATATAGAATTAAGGCAAATATAAGCGCATATCTTATTATGTCAATTGTTTTGGCATATAGTAGTTTTTCATTTTCTGAACATATAATGCATGTTTCTGGAGTTATGGCAGTTGTTTCATCAGCAATAACTTTAGGGTTAATTAGTGTGACTCGTATACCTCAGAAAGAAAAAGAAACTGTAGATGAAACATGGGATGTTCTGGCTCTAGTTTGTAATTCCTTACTATTTTTATTAATAGGTTTATCTACAGATGTTTCATTACTTTTCTCACATAGTGAAACTATATTTTTTTCAATTTTATTTGTATTAATAGCGAGAGCGATTGGAGTCTATAGTTTGGTTCCAGCCACTATTAGAATATTTAATTTTCCAAAAGTATCAATGCGTGAGAGACACATTATGTGGTGGGGTGCATTGAAAGGCGGACTAGCTATAGCAATTGTTTTATCTATACCTGAGAGCATGCCTGAAAGAGAAACACTAATCTATATAACTCTGGGTGTCGTTATATTTTCATTACTAGTAAATGCTCCCAGCATAAAAATATTGATGAATAAATTAGGATTTAGCCAATTGACTAATGAAGAAGAAATTGAATTACAACACGGATTAAAAGAGTCATTGAAGCATGCTAAGGATACGTTACAAATTTTTAGAAGGGCGAGTGTTATACCGACAAGTACATCAAAATTGATACAGGAAAAAGTAAGTGGTGTATTTAAATCAACAGATATTTCACCTCGTAATCATATCAAAAATCAATATGCTCATTCAGTAGCAATACGTATTGAAATGAGAGAATTAAAGAATCTATATGATGTCGGTTTTCTTCAATATTATACATATATGAATATGAGAGTTTTGTTGCAACGAGATAAAGATGCATTTACTGTGAAAGAAAATATTGACACTCCAATAAAGCAAAATCCATTTATAAGATTTGAGAGTATGATTATAAAAAAATTACGTGAGAATAATCTTGCAACTTTTATATTATCTCAATATCAATACATGAGATTTTCTCAGAGCTTACAAAGAAATATTGCCGGATTATTGATTTCTAAAAAGGTAATAGATGAAATGAAAGATATTAACGATATTGAAAGCCAAATTAAAAAAAATATAACAAAAGAATATAGAAAAAGATTAGAAAGACGTAAGAGTCGTCTTGATTACATAGCTGAAAATTATCCAGATTTTTATTCTCGATTTGAAACAAGAATATTTGAAAAAGTTTCTTTAATTTCAGCAAATTTATATATTCAGGATGCACATAGTAGTCATGAAGTAGGAACAAAGGTTTTTTCAGATATTAAAAAACGTATAGCAATAGCAATTAATCAGCTGCCACAAATCACAGATCCAGTTCCAAAGTTGAAGCCTAAAGATATGATGGCAATGGTTCCGCTACTAGAAGGATTATCTAGTAAATTATTAGAACAACTGTCGATTTCCGCAAAATCAATAACTTTTTTGCAGGGAGATTTAATTATTGAGCAAAACGAAAAAGGAGATTCTTTGTATATTATTACTTATGGTCAGGTAACAATTTATAAAACCGGTCATAAAAATGATCCTATTGCTGTACTAGGACCAGGTGATTTTTTTGGTGAAATGGCATTATTAGGTGAGCAAGTTAGAATGGCAAATGTGTTAGCGAATAAACCAACTACACTTCTTCGTTTAAATAAAAGACATGTAATATCTATGGCGAGTATTGAGCCGGAGCTAAAAAATCGACTAGAGAGAGCGATTAAAAAAAGAAAATCTTAATAGCNTTCTTTTTTGCNTTTTTTGAAAAAAATGCAATTTATTAAAATTAATAAANANCATATTGTAAATAGTAAATTATTACCATATTTACTAAANGGNGTNTCACCNGCATGCAACATGACATTTTCANTTAGAACATGTTTTTTAAATTGTGGTGACTTAGCTAATATTTTGCCTTTATTAGTAATGATTGCNGATATACCTGTATTAGTTGATCTTATAAAATAACGACTATTTTCTGCTGCTCGCATTCTTGCGATTTGTAAGTGTTGATGCGGAGCTAATGAATCACCAAACCAGGCATCATTACTAACATTAATTAGGATATTAGCATCCGGCATACTCCGTCTTATTTCTTTTCCAAAAGCATCTTCATAGCAAATACTCACACCAAAGTTTGCCCTTTCTGTTTTAATATTACTAACATTAGATCTGCTTTGGGAAAAATCAGAGATGGGTATATTAAAAAAACGAACAAATGGATATAAAAATTTTTTAAAGGGTAAATACTCACCAAATGGAACAAGATGGTTTTTATCATAAAAATAATGATCATCATCAATTATAAGAACACTATTATATATTTCATTGGTAGTATTATCTTCTCTAATGATGCCACTCATGAATAACGTATTCGAATCTAATTTTATTGCATCAATTTTCTTAATAAACTCATTAGTAGGTTTATATGTTGAAGAAATTGCGGTCTCTGGCCATATAATAAGATCTGATTTCCAGAATGGTTTACTTAGATTACTATATATTTCATATGATTTTTTTTCTTGATTTTTATTCCATTTTATCTCTTGTGGGATAGCGCCTTGTATTATTGCAATATCAAGATTTTTAGCTGTATTTTTTGTCCATTCAAATTTACTTAATAATATTGATAATAATAATATTAATACAATAGTCAAAAATCCAATTACAATACTTCTATTTTTGCGTCTAATTATTTGTACTATTAAAGAAGCAATAATACAAACAATGAATGTTACTCCATAGTCTCCTATGATTGGTGCGAAATTTATGAGTAAACTATTTGTTTGACTTGTTCCAATATTTAACCAAGGGAAACCCGTTAAAACAAAACCTCTTGTCCATTCGCATAATAACCATACTATCGGATAAGAGATATATATACATGATTTAAAATATTTAACTAATATGTAGCCACATAATGCTGAGTAGAGTGAAAGAAATGCGACTAATGAAAATGTGATAAGAATTGCAAAAGGAAGATTTATTCCACCAAATAAATTTATACTAATATGTAACCAGTTAACACCTATACCAAACATCATAAAAGCAAAAATATATCCCAATATAAATGCTTC
This sequence comes from Legionellales bacterium, assembly GCA_002692205.1. Taxonomy (GTDB): domain Bacteria; phylum Pseudomonadota; class Gammaproteobacteria; order Eutrophobiales; family Eutrophobiaceae; genus UBA11869. The sequence continues at coordinate 12,893 of NZJM01000066.1, forward strand.
AAAAGGTGTTTTACATTTAGACCATAATAGAAAAATAATTGTTATTGAAATTATAGATAATAAATAATAATCGAAAGGTGAAAATGCAAATGGCACTAGAAAGCCAGCAAATAAAGCAAATAAAACTTTATGTAAAATATTTTTAGAAAAAATTTCTTCAGTTATTATACTCATATTGATTTAATGAGTGTTATTTTTCTTCTTCTTTTAATTATTTTCTGTTAATTCTTGAGAACTATTTTGTGTAAATAATAAAAGATTTACACGCCTTTTATCAGCACGTAGTACTTTTATATTAAAACCTTCTGAAATTATTGTTTCTCCTCTTTTAGGTAAATATCCAAAAGTACTTATGACAAAACCTCCTACTGTTTCATATTCAACGTCAGGAAGTTTAGTTTTAAAGAAATTATTAAATTCATCTATTGTTGTTAAAGCATTTATAGTATACCGGTTATTATCATGAATTTTTATATTCGTCTCATCATCTTCATAGTCATGCTCATCTTCAATTTCACCTATAATCTCCTCTATAACATCCTCAATTGTTACTAAACCAGCAACACCACTATATTCATCGATTACAATTGCCATATGATTTCTGCTCATGCGGAATTCACGAAGCAATACATTGAGACGTTTACTTTCTGGTATGAAAACTGCTGGTCTCATTATATCTTTAATATCAAACTCTTTTTCTGGGTTCGCATAGTAATTCAATAGATCCTTAGCTAATAAAATACCAACAATTTCATCATTCGTATCACCAATTACAGGAAATCTAGAGTGGCCAGACTCAACTACACTAGAAAGAATTTCCTCTTGTTTTGTATCATTTTTAATAATTATCATCTGTACACGAGGGATCATAATGTCTTTTACATGTATTTCAGAGACATGAAGAGCACCTTCAATCATTAATAATGCATCAGCATCTAGTAAATTTTTATTTTCGGCATTTCTCAATACCTCAATTAGCATTTCACGACTCGATGGTTCTCTTATTAATATTTTTTTTAATATCTTTAAAATATTTAGGTATATTCTATGCATTTATATATTCCGAGTTATATCATTATCAAATTTCATAAGGGTTTCCATAACCTAAGCTCTCTAACATACTTATTTCTTTTTTTTCCATAGCTTCTGCTTCATCATCAGATGCATGACTGTAGCCTTGCAAGTGTAAAATTCCATGAATTACCATATGCGCAAAATGCTCGTTAATATTTTTCTTTTGTTCTTGTGCTTCAGCAAAAACTACATTAGCACATATGACTATATCTCCTAAAAAGTTAGACATATTATTCATCGGGCCGGAAATTGGAAAAGATAATACATTTGTTGGGTAATTTTTTTTACACCATTTTTTATTTAACTCTAAACCTTCATCCTCCTCGACAATTCTAATTACGATTTCAGCTTCTTTATTTTTATTATCAAGAGCTATTTTTGCCCATTTTATAATAGACTTATTATCTGGGAGTGAATGAAGATCTGTTATTTTTTGAATATTAATCATATACTTTATTAATCAAGAATCTTCTTTTTTTGTGATTGAATCATATTTTTCATAAGCGTTTAGGATTCTTGCGACTAAAGCATGACGGACAACATCTTTTGATTTGAAGAAAGTAAAACTAATTTGTTTTTCATCTTTTAAAATATCAATCACATGCTTTAAACCTGATATTCTGCCAGAAGGTAAATCAATTTGTGTTATATCACCAGTAATAATTGCTGTAGAGTTAAAACCAATTCTTGTTAAAAACATTTTCATTTGTTCAATTGTTGTATTTTGAGCTTCATCAAGAATAATAAATGCCTCATTTAGTGTTCTGCCTCTCATAAAAGCTAATGGAGCAACTTCAATTACATTTCGTTCAATTAATTTTGATACTTTTTCAAAGCCAAGCATTTCATATAATGCGTCATAAAGGGGCCTTAAGTAAGGATCTACTTTTTGTACCAGATCTCCTGGTAAAAAGCCCAATTTTTCACCAGCTTCAACTGCAGGTCTTACTAGAACTAATCTTCTAGCTATATCTTGCTCCATAGCTGCAACTGCACAAGCAACTGCTAAATAAGTTTTTCCAGTACCAGCAGGCCCAATCCCGAAATTAATATCATGGTTTTTTATATTTACTAGATATTTTTTTTGATTATTAGTTCTACCACGAATTAATCCTCTTTTTGTTTTAATCGAGATTTCATCCATAATTTCATTATCTATTTCATTAGATATATCAATACTTTTTAAATACAGATGAATATGTTCAGAAGAAAGCGGTTCTTTTTCTGTAGCAGCATACATTTCCCTTAGAAGATTTTCCGTTAATTTTATTAATTTAGGACTTCCACTAACATAAAAATTATTTCCACGATTATTTATTTCAACTCCTAGCGAACGCTCTACTTGTCGCAGGTGTTTATCAAAGGGACCACAAAGATTCGATAGACGTTTATTGTCAACCGGCTCAAGTAGTAATTCGTTGGAAGTTATAGTATTTATAGTATTTAGTTAAACAGTAGAGGTGAATTTAGAGGTTAGCAACTCGGTCAAGTTCATTAGCAGGAATCATTCCACGCAGTGAATTTGATAGTGCCTCAGTTATTTTTATAGCAACAAAATTACCGACTAAATTCTGGGGTCCATCAAAATTTACTATTCGATTATTCTCCGTTCTACCATATAGGGTGTTAGTACTTTTTTTCGAAGTTCCTTCAACTAATATAATCTGTAAAGTATTAACCATGGCTTCACTAATTTCCATTGCTTTTTGATTTATTCTATTTTGA
>NZJM01000067.1 GCA_002692205.1 Legionellales bacterium
TAATTTTATTCATTAAATTAAAAATGATTAGAGTATATTATGAGAAGAAAATTTGATTATGCAGAACCTTTTTTTAGTGGTACTTACATCCCTTTTTTGTATTAGTTGCACCAAAAATGATAATTCATATTTTCCATTACAAAATGGTTTAAAGTGGCACTACAGCGTTTCACTAACTACAAGAGATGGTCTCGAGAAACAAAAATATATCCTCCATAACAAAGGTTCAAGTTCAATAAATGGCGAATTAGTCTATGTACGAAAATCACTTGATGGCACAAATCTTCATTATTCTATAACAAACGAAGGTATATATTATTTAGGTAGTTCGAGTAATATGTTAATAAACCCCAAATTTAGTTCAAATCAATCGTTAATAATACCAAATCCAATAGCTCTTAATAAAAAATGGGAACAAGTAACTACTACAAAATTATTAAAAAAAACAGGCCCACCACAGAGAACAGAATTTAAAATTATTGCAGAAGTACCATTAGAAATAGAAATTGTTTCTTTGGATGAGACAGTAAGTGTTCCAGCAGGGAAATATGATAAGTGTATAAAAATTGTAATGACAGGCTCATCATATAAAGATGCAGGAAATTATGTAGGGTTAACCTTAGTAAGTGTAGAACAAACTAATTGGTATGCCCCGGGAATTGGGCTCATAAAGACGGAGAGAATTGAGAAAACAAAAAGCGATGCATTAGATAAAGGAACGTTATCTATTGAGCTGACAAGATTTGATTCAAAGTAGTTTAAAAATATGCTACTGCATATTGATTGTATTTTTTTCTGTTATTAGCATATCCATCGGCACATCAGTTTTTTCTACGGGCAGGTTGTCGGTTATTTGTATTTCAAATGCTACTCCAATTTTTGTTTTTACACTGTTTTTGGAAAACCAGCGATCATAGTATCCACGACCATAGCCAAGTCTCTCGCATTTTCTAGTAAATCCAAGTCCTGGTGTAATAACCACATCAATTGGCTCTAATAAAATTTCACCTGTTTTAGGTGTTAGGATTCCAATTTTATCTGGCTCTAAATCCGACAGATTACTCAATCGAATAGCAATCATCTCCTCATTATTTATGATTTTTGGAACATATAGTTTAAGATTATTTCTAAGAATATGATTTATTACTAAGTTAGTTTCAACTTCATCCATATATGATACATAGCAGAATACAGTGTTTGATTGTTCAAATTCTTTTGTACGACAAAGAGTTTCAATGATTTTCCTGCTTTTTTCATTTCTAGCAGCATTATCAAGGCTACTTCTTTTCTTTTTCATTTCTTTTCGAAGTAATTCTTTTTTATTATCTGGCTTCATTGAAAAAAACCTATATTAATCAACATTATAAATCACTTATCTAAGAAAAATATTAGATGAGGGCTTAATTAGTTTTATACAAGAAAGCATTAAATTAACATTATGCTGATGATGAGATCAGTAGTTTACTTTCTTTTTTACGTTTTTTACGTACAATAGCGCCTTTTTTTAGCCTAGTATATTCTACTAGCATAATATGAAATTATGAGGTCACCATAACGATGGTAACAATAAGATTGTCAAGAACAGGCGCCAAAAAGAAGCCATTTTATCACATAGTGGTTACTGATAGCCGAAATAAACGTGACGGACGGCTCATTGAGCGTCTCGGTTTTTATAATCCTCTTGCAACAGGTCAGGATGTGCCGATAAAATTTGATTTAGATCGTATAAATTATTGGATTTCTAAAGGCGCACAAACATCTGAAAAAGTTGCTAAATTATTAAAAGATAATAGGCCGGAAACTGCTTAGTTCTTATGAATTTTCAAAATCTTCGGTGTAAATTTTGTTTTATATAGCCCCGCAAATCATTCATGTCAGGTTTAAATCAGCAAGTTGACTCCCCATTAGTCGTAGGTCGCGTTGGTGGAGTGCATGGTATTAAAGGCTGGCTGAAAATTAACTCATATACGAGACCAAGTGAAAATATATTAACCTATAAGCCATGGTTGTTAGCTAAAAACAATATCTGGCAAGAAATAAATATTGAAGAGTCGCAAGTACACACACAAAAACTTTTAGTTAAGATTTTGGGTGTAGACAACCCCGAAGTCGCTGCTGAATATGTAAATTGTGAGGTAGCTATAAAACCTGAGCAATTACCTAAATTAAATCAAGATCAATACTATTGGCGCGACTTAATTGGATTGGATGTATTTAATCGAGAAAATATTTTATTGGGCGTTGTTAGTGAAATAATTGAAACAGGCGCAAACGATGTATTTGTGGTTACAGGCGGTATTGATGGTAAAAGTAGAGTCTTAATTCCGTTTATTATGAATTTATATGTCAATAATATTGATTTGAGCAATCAAATTATTCATGTTGATTGGGTTGTTGAAAAATAATGTACCAGCTCGACGTAATTACGCTTTTTCCAGAGATTGTCTCATCAGGATTTGCTAACGGTGTTATCAGCAAAGCCATGAAAAATGGGCTAGTAGAGTTAAGAAACTGGAATCCCCGAGACTTTACTCAAAATAAACATAAATCTGTTGACGACCGACCATACGGCGGGGGGCCGGGAATGGTTTTAATGCATCAACCATTATGCGCAGCCATTCAGAAAGCAAGGAAGAAGCAACCAAAAACAAAAGTTATCTACCTAACTCCACAGGGAAAGCAGTTGAAACAAGAAGGTGCGCTTGAATTATCAAAACGTGAGGGAATGATAATTATTTGCGGAAGATACGAGGGAATTGATGAGCGTATTATTGAGTCGGAGGTTGATGAAGAGTGGTCTATTGGAGATTATGTTCTTACTGGGGGTGAATTTGCTGCCCTAGTCTTAATTGATGCCGTTTGTAGACTTTTGCCTGGAGTCTTAGGAGGGGAAAATTCAGCGAATCAGGATTCATTTGTTGACGGTTTGCTCGACTATCCGCATTATACGCGTCCTGAGGATATTAATGGCCTGCAAGTGCCGGATATTTTGCAAAGCGGAAATCATGATGAAATAAGACGCTGGCGACTGAAGCAGGCACTTGGTAAAACCTGGAGAATAAGACCAGACCTAATTAAATCGATAGAACTTAATGAAGAACAGACCATATTATTACAGGAATATATAAGTGAAATAGAACAGAATTAATACTAGAAATTTTAGAAAAGTAATCGGAGTTTAAGAAAATGGCGAATATAATAGAGCAGCTTGAAGCTGAGCAAATGATAAGAAAAATTCCTAAATTTGCACCTGGTGATACAGTAATCGTGCAGGTTAAAGTTAAGGAAGGGCAAAGAGAGCGTTTACAGGCTTTTGAAGGTATTGTGATAGCTGTGAAGAACAGAGGAATTAACTCATCATTTACTGTACGCAAAATATCATATGGAGAAGGTGTCGAAAGAGTATTTCAAACATTCAGCCCGAGTGTGGCAGAAATCCAAGTTAAGCGTCATGGGAATGTTCGCCGCGCTAAATTGTATTACATGAGAGAACTTCGAGGTAAAGCAGCGCGTATTAAAGAAAAGATCAAAACCAATATATAATTTAAATTAATGTGCTAACGACTTATGTCGCATCGAAAAATATAATGTAATCAATAATTGTTAATGCATGATATTAAAAAATATGGAAGATCTAGCTAATGAGTCAAAAGAAATAATTGATTTATTTTTAGATTCTCTTTGGATGGAGAGAGGATTAAGCAAAAATACATTGCATGCGTATCGTAGCGATATATCTAAATTTGCAAAATGGCTAAAAGATTCTAACCTAGAAATTACCGAAGCAAAATCTCATAATATATTAGCTTATTTAGGATCTGCTGAAAGAAAATCATCTCGGACACTTGCAAGAAACTTATCAAGCTTAAGACGTTTATACGAATATCTATTAAGAGAAGAAAAGATAAAATATAATCCTATTGAGAATGTTGAAGCACCTAGATTAGGTAGAAGTTTACCTAAATCATTAACAGAAACCGAAGTAGAGTCACTTCTTGAAGCTCCAGATGTTAATCATTCGCTAGGCATTAGAGATAAAGCAATGCTAGAAATATTGTACGCAACGGGACTACGTGTTTCCGAGCTCATCGGATTAACATTGCATCAAGTAAATTTACGTCAAGGCGTGGTTAGAGTGCTAGGAAAGGGTAATAAAGAACGTTTAGTACCTCTTGGTGAAATATCATCTGAGTGGCTAAATAAATATTTAAAGCATAGTCGTAACGAAATTTTAGATGGAAAGCCTGCAATAGATGCGTTGTTTCCAAGTCGAAGAGGAAAAATAATGACCCGTCAAACTTTCTGGTATATGGTTAAACGCTATGCAATTATTGCGGGTATTGAAAAGAGTATTTCACCGCATATTCTTAGGCATGCATTTGCTACACACTTAATAAATCATGGGGCTGATCTAAGAGTTGTCCAAATGCTTCTGGGTCATAGCGATATATCAACTACCCAAATTTATACGCATGTAGCAAGAGAGCGTTTAAAGGATTTGCATTCAAAACATCATCCTCGTGGTTGAGGAAAACTAATTTAGTAATATTTACTGTAAAAAAGATTATATTATATAATAGTTAGCTACAGTAAAATATGTGTATAAAAAAATGAGGTAACGTAATTGTTTAAATCAAAATTATATTTTTTATTGTGCATCTTCATATCGGTTAATATTTCAGCAAATGATGAATTGATAAAAGAATTCGATAAGTCATTATCAAGACTATCGTCTGATTTTGTTATAACAGATGTTAAAGAAACACCTATTGACGGAATATATCAAGTATTAATCGGCCCAGATATAATTTATATGACTCGTGATGGGAATTATGTGCTTAAAGGAGAGATACTAGACATAGGAAAACGTAGAAATCTTACCGAAGATGTTCGTGCTGAAAATAGAGTTAGTTTATTGAGCTCTATCACAAGTGATGAATATATTGAGTTTGCTACAAGTAGCACTAAAAGTTACATCTATGTCTTTACTGATGTTGATTGCGGATATTGTAGAAAGCTTCATCAAGATGTGCCTGAATTAAATTCGATGGGTGTTGCCGTTCGTTATTTAGCATATCCTCGTGCAGGTGTTGATTCAGCAATCGGTGAAGAGATGCGAAATGTTTGGTGTGCGAATGATAGGCAGTCAGCTTTGACGGCAGCTAAAAATCGAGAAAGAGTCAATTCTAAAATGTGCGAGGCTCCAATTGCACGTCAGTATGCGCTAGGTAAAAAGCTTGGTGTTTCAGGTACTCCTGCTATATTCTTAGAGAATGGAAGAAAACTACCAGGATATATTCCTCCAGATGAATTAATTAAGCAAATTAATAATTAATACCATCCAAAGATTTAATTATTGCTTTTGATATACGNCCATCTTTTTCTGTCGTAATTACTTTTACAGGNAAAAAGTTTAGNTCATATGCACACCAGAGGTATGTTTCTTGTTTATTTTTTTTATATCTNGCGAGCTTAATGGTATTAAAAGTACCAATCGGTGTTTCTAAAGTTTCTTCTTTTATTTTCTTAAAGCCGTATTCTTTTATCTTACCTCCATCAGCAATGATATATTTCTCAGGAATATTCCCAGATTTTAAATCCTTCATAATTACTAGTTGATATAATAATTTATCTAATATTCCAGCTTGAGTTTTCATATGCCATGTTGAGTCATTAACACGATTAATTATTTTTTTCTGATCCCATTTAAAAGTTATTTCAACATCTCTATCCTTTTTACCGCCGGTATGCTGATATTTATAAACTAAAGGAATGAAATTTGAATTCAAAAGCATCCAGTTACTGACTTCAATTATGTGATCTTTCCTAAATAATGAAATTAACCCAGTAGTTTTACTTTGAGAATGAAAAATATAATTATTATTTGACTCCTTATAGAAGCGTCTTTCCATGAGTCCAATTTTAGTATTATCACTATATAATTTATAAACTACCTCAAAAAAGGGTAGTATTTCATCCTCAGCGAGTGAAATATTCGCGTAAATAAGCAAGCACAGAAGAAATAGACACTTTTTAACCAACATATTGAATACTATGATAATTGTCGTATGTTAGAATCTAATACATATACAACATAATCTAAACAATTTTTTCAATGCAAGACATAATTTTTAAACCTCAAAATTCAGCCAAAGTATTGGTGGTTGGGGATATCATACTTGATGAATATATATATGGTGAAACTAGTCGAATTTCACCAGAAGCGCCCGTTCCCATTGTTAGAGTAGACAATACCGAGGAAAGAGCAGGCGGAGCAGCAAATGTTGCTCTTAATGTATCGTCATTAGGGCTATCCGTTGATTTATTAGGAATAACAGGAAAGGATGAGTCTTCCGATCGATTAAAGAAAATTCTAACTAAACAAAATGTAACATGCCATTTTATAAAGGATGAGAGTTTACCTACAACAACTAAGAGGCGAATTGTCAGCCAGCATCAACAATTAATAAGACTAGATTATGAAAATAAAAAAACCACTAAGACAAGCAGTCTTTTAGATAAATATATAGAGCTTATTGAGAAAGTGGATATAGTCATTTTGTCAGACTACGCAAAAGGCAGTCTTCTTGGCGTTGATAGTTTTATTAAATACGCAAATAAAAAAAATATACCAGTACTGGTTGATCCAAAATCAGATGATTTTACACCATATAAAAACACAACTATCTTAACTCCAAATGAAAAAGAATTTGAAGTAATTGTTGGAAAATATAATACAGAAGACGAGTTAATAAAAAAAGGTAAGTTACTTTGCAAAGAACTTAAATTATCTGCCTTACTTGTTACCAGAGGCAATAAAGGAATGACCTTAATAAGAGATGAAAAACCGCCAATATATCATCATGCCGTTACACACGAAGTTTTTGATGTAACAGGAGCTGGAGATACTGTAATAGCCGTCTTAGCTGTTTCTATTGCTAGTAATTTTTCTTTAGAGATAGCAACGTCTTTTGCCAATACTGCAGCTGGACTCGTTGTTGAGAAATTCGGAACTGCTTCTGTAACAGTTGATGAGATAAATAAAAATTTAAATGATAATAAGAAGCTATCAACTATAGTTGATCGTAATAATGCATTAAAAATTATTCAAGATATCAGAGATCGAGGAAAAACAATAATTATGACAAATGGTTGCTTCGATATAATTCATACAGGGCATGTTCGATACTTGAATAAAGCAAGATCCATCGGCGATTTTCTTTTGGTTGCAATTAATGATGATGATTCTGTTAAACGATTGAAAGGGAATAGTCGTCCAATTAATAATCTTGAAAATAGAGCTGTTGTTTTAAATGGATTATCAAGCGTTGATTTAGTTGTGACTTTTAATGAAGACACTCCAGAAAAGCTTATTGAATTTTTAAAACCAGATACTCTTGTAAAAGGCGGTGACTATAAGGAGGAAGAAATTATAGGAGCTGATTTTGTAAAAAGATCGGGTGGAAATGTTGTTGTACTTCCTTTTGAAAAAGGAAATTCAACAACTAATATTTTGAAAAAAATAAATAATAAAGAGTAGAGANTTTATGATTGTTGTTACTGGTGGAGCAGGNTTTATNGGNAGTCATTTAGTTTTAAAGCTCAATANGATNGGAAAAAAAGATATTNTTGNNGTTGATAATCTNAAAAATAGNCAAAAAAATAGNGATTTAATACAAGATAAGATTGCTGGATACATAGATAAAAATGATTTTATTAGGGCAATTGAGATGCGTGATAAAATTTGTGAGGATATTGAGTTTGTATTTCATCAAGGGGCTTGCACTGTTACAACTGAGCAAAATACGGAGTATATGATGAATAATAACTATGTTTATTCAAAAACTCTTTTAGATTTTTGTATAGAACGTACAATTCCGTTTATTTATGCATCAAGTGCAGCAATTTATGGGCTTAATACAAAGTTTTTCGAGGAAGAAGAAAATGAAGAACCAATAAATATTTACGGCCAATCAAAATGGATGTTTGACCAGTATGTTCGTGATTTAGAAATAAGAAATAAACTTAATTCACAAGTAGTGGGGCTCAGATATTTTAATGTATTTGGACCACATGAAACACATAAAAAAATAATGTCGAGTGTAATATTTCATTTTAATAAACAAATCGATGAGTGTGGTGAGTTAAAGTTATTTTCAGGAAGCGGTGGGTATGGCGATGGAGAGCAAAGAAGAGATTTTGTTTATGTTGATGATGTCATAAAAGTTAATATATGGATGATGGATAACAAGAATATTTCTGGAATTTATAACGTTGGTACTGGGGAATCATTTAGTTTTAATGATATTGCAAATACAATTATTAAGCGACGTGAAAAAGGAAAAATAAAATATATACCATTTCCGAAGGAGCTGGAGAAAAATTATCAGAGTTTTACTCAGGCAGATCTTAAAAAACTACGATCAACAGGGTATACAAATGAGTTTATGTCAGTTAATAAAGGGATTAATTTGTATCTAGATCGGCTTCTCAACTAATCTAATAATAAAAATATAGCTTAATAAATTGCGTTATCTTTACACAGTAGTCATCCAACTTTTAATACCTTTTGTTCTAATACGATTACTATTAGTCAGTTACAAATATCCAGTCTATAGAAAAAGATGGCTTGAAAGGCTTGGTATTATAAATTGGAAAAATACTAAACCTTTGATTTGGATTCATGCTGTTTCAGTTGGTGAAGTGAATGCTTCCAAACCTATTATTAATCAATTCTTAAAGAAATATAATAATCACAAAATACTACTAACAACAGTTACCCCAACAGGCTCTATAACTGTTAAAGAAGCTTATAAGGAAAATATTTTAAATTTGTACTTACCTTATGATATTCCATTCTGCATTAATAAATTTTTACAATCTGTTAAACCGTCAATTTTAATAACTATGGAAACAGAAATTTGGCCAAATCTTTATCACTTATGTAATAAAGCTAATATCCCAATACTCATTGTTAATGGAAGATTGAGCCAAAAATCAACTAGAAGATATAAGCTAGCATCAAAACTTACCGCTACTACTCTTCAATTAGTTGGGGCTATCGCGGCGCAGACTAGAGCTGATGCGGAACGTTTTATTACTCTTGGGGCTAATGAAAAAAATATTTCAATCACTGGTAATTTGAAATTTGATATACAGGTACCGCAGAGCATTATGGAAAAAGCCGAGCCTTTGAGGCATTACTTTTCTATTAATCGCTCTATTTGGATTGCGGCTAGTACACACGAAGGTGAAGAGAAGATTATTTTAGAAGCACACAGAAAAATTCTCAATAAACACCCTAATGCAATTCTAATATTAGCTCCTAGGCACCCCGAAAGAGTAGCCAGAATAATACCGCTCTGCAAAAAAGCAAATTTTAAGTATATAAAGCGCACAGAAGAAAAACCATTTACTGATGAAAATAATATTTTTTTATTAGATACATTGGGAGAACTAAATTTATTTTATGCAGCTTCACAAGTAGCTTTTGTTGGCGGAAGTCTTGTAAGAAATGGAGGACAAAATATGCTGGAGCCTGCCAGCTTAAATTTACCTGTAATAACAGGGCCAAATACACATAATTTTAGTGAAATTAGTGAGCTTTTATTACAAAAGGGCGCATTATTGATAGCTCAAAATGAAAAAGAATTGTCAGATAAGGTGATAGATTTGTTGAGTGATGCTAATCTTAGGAATAATATGGGCGAACGCGGTGAAGCTGTTATTGAGGCTAATAGAGGATCATCTATAAAAACGTTTGAATTAATAGAGAAATACTTGAATAACTGAAAATTTTTAACTTAAATATGAACTTATTGACCTAGTTCACTTTCTAAAACCTAAGCAAATTTAAAGAATAGTAAAGATTTAAGACATACTTAAGGAGTAATATAGAATGAGAAAAGCAACAATTTGTCTGGCCATTTTTCTTTTAAATATAACGCCAGCCATCGCTATTGATGTCATTGAAGTTGATAAAAAAAATGAATATCCAACTGAAGTAACTATACGTTACGCACTTGATTGCATGTCGGCTTTAGGCGGGCAAAATGATCAAAATTTATATACTTGCGCATGTCGTTACGATGTAATTAAAACAGGTATGACGTTTGAAAATTATGAAGATGGTGTTACCTATGAGAGAAATAGAGCAATGCCAGGAGAAAAGGGTGGTTTTTTCAGAGATAATTCACGTGGCGAAGAATTCTACAACGTATTAGTACAAGCAAGAGAAACAGCTAATGAATCTTGCATTGTTGTAAAACAAGTAAAGAGGATAGAGCCAACAAGTCGTCACTAAGTATAATTCAGAAACAAACTTTTAAAAAAGAAAATCGGTTCGATTTTCTTTTTTTATTTATTAACTATTTACTACGTATCTAGCGATATATCGTGAGACCCGCTGAATTGGTTTTTCTTGGTATCAGTCCCTTTAACTAGTAATGTGCCTTCTTCTTTTGGCACAAAATAGAAACGCAAGGCTGGGTCCATGCTTACTGAAAATGTCAGCGATGCCTTAACAATAAGTTTCCCGTTGTAGTTAATTTCGATACTATCAACAAAGTGTGCGGGCGGGCGTACTCTAGAACCAATTTTTAGTGGCGCCATACCTGTTATATTTGGATGTCGTATTTTTAGTTGCATAAGATTAGGCTTCCCAAGAACAAGGTCACCGACCACCTTCATTCTCATCTTTCCTAATAATTTTTTTGATTCTTCGCTACCCGGAGGCGGCGGTGCTGAACATGCTCCTTTTGCTTTAATGAAAGACTTAGCCATATAGAGCTCACCGTTATTTAATTCAGCTATAACACGAACATAATTGTGCGTATCAACTCTTATACGCATTGCTAGGTCAGCTTTGCCGCTATCAGGAGTGAATTCAAATAATCCAACAAGCGGGATGGGGTTCTTGTCGACGAATATGTGCATCTTTTTAATATAATGTTTCGTAGTCTGAGAAATTTTCGTATGAACGGAAATTGG
>NZJM01000068.1 GCA_002692205.1 Legionellales bacterium
GTTCAAAGACTTGAAGAAAATAATCAAGTACCTGATTTGGGGAAATTCATCATATCTGGTGCAACTGGAGGTGTTGGTAATTTCGCGATCGATATAATGTCAACATTAGGGTATGAAATAGTAGCTATGACTGGAAAACCAGATAGTCATCAATCATTGATTGAATTAGGAGCCAAGCACTTATTGGATAGAAATGCTATTAAACTAAATGATGTGCCATTAGAAAAAAGTCACTGGGGTGGGGCTATTGATAATTTAGGAGGAGAAATTTTATCTTGGATTATAAGAACAACTAATGTAGGTGGAAATATTGCTTCAGTTGGACTGGCAGGAGGTTCTCATTTAAATACGACCGTCATGCCTTTTATTTTGCGAGGCGTTAGTATTATTGGTATTAATGCTCCAGCCTGCACAATGAAACTTCGTACCCATTTATGGGAACGTCTAATAAATGATTTAGCTCCAAAAAAACTAGATAAGATTGTCACAAATGTAGTTCAATTAGAGGACTTGCCTAAAATTTTTATGAACATGTTGGCCGGTAAAACAGTAGGGCGCACAGTTGTTTCAATTAACCCTGATAAATGATAATTAGACTAATACAATGAAAACACTATATGACAAACTGTGGTCTGACCATATTGTGCATGACTATGATGATGATAGGTCTCTATTATATATAGATCGTCATTTAATTCATGAGGTTACATCAGCACAAGCTTTTGAAGGGCTTAGATTAGCAAATCGTAAACCATGGAGAATAAATACCAATCTTGCTGTGCCCGATCACAATGTACCTACAAAAAATCGTGAAGTTATTGACGACCCGATTTCAAAACTACAACTAGAAACATTAGATAAAAATTGCAGAGAAGCTGGAATTACAAAATTTGAGATGTTCGACGTAAGGCAGGGGATTGTGCATGTTATTGGGCCTGAACAAGGAGCATCCTTGCCAGGCATGACAATCGTTTGTGGAGATTCTCATACATCAACTAATGGAGCATTAGGAGCATTGGCTTTTGGTATTGGTACATCGGAAGTTGAACATGTTCTTGCAACTCAATGTTTGGTTCTTAAGAAAGATAAAAACATGCTTATAAATGTAAACGGAAAAATAGGTAATGGTATTTCAGCGAAAGATATCGTGCTCAATATCATTGGTAATATTGGTACCGCAGGCGGTACAGGTTATGCTATAGAGTTTGCGGGTAATGCGATTAGCTCACTGTCGATGGAGGGTCGAATGACAGTTTGCAATATGAGTATTGAAGCTGGTTCACGCGTTGGCCTTATCGCTGTTGACGAAACCACACTAAGTTATATCGAAAATAGACCATACGCACCCAAAGATGATGAATGGAAGCAGGCTACTAAATATTGGAAGCAACTTAAAAGTGATGATGGTGCCAATTTTGATAAGATCATCGAAATAGATGCAGCCAACATAGAACCACAAGTTACTTGGGGAACATCGCCAGAAATGGTTATTTCAGTTAACCAAAAAATTCCTGATCCTATGGATACTGAAGATACCGTCAAACAAGAAGGTTACAAGAATGCTTTAGATTATATGAATCTAAAACCAGGTATGCGATTCAATGAAATTAAGATAGATAAAGTTTTTATTGGATCATGCACAAATTCACGTATAGAAGATTTACGAGCTGCAGCAAATATTATTAAGGGCAAAAAAGTTTCAAATAATATTAAATTAGCTATAGTTGTTCCAGGCTCTGGATTGATAAAACAGCAAGCTGAAAAAGAGGGGTTATCAGAAATTTTTATAGAATCGGGATTTGAATGGCGTGAGCCTGGATGTTCAATGTGTTTGGGCATGAATTCGGACCAACTAGGATCGGGCGAAAGATGCGCATCGACTTCTAACAGAAATTTTGAGGGAAGACAGGGGCCGGGTGGGCGCACGCATCTATCGAGCCCTAGTATGGCAGCAGCAGCTGCTATCGCTGGCCACTTTGTTGATATAAGAGATTTATAATGAACGTATTTAAGACATTTACTGGGATTATAGCTCCACTAGATAGATCTAATGTAGATACAGATGCAATTATTCCAAAGGAATATTTAAAATCAATAAAACGAACAGGTTTTGGAGAAAATTTGTTCGATGCATGGCGTTATTTAGAAGCTGATGTTACCGATAGAGGAGATCTAAATCGTAAGCCAAATCTCGATTTTATTTTGAATAAGAGCCCATACAATAAAGCAGAGATTCTTCTGTCAAGAGAGAATTTTGGCTGTGGTTCATCAAGGGAACATGCCGTGTGGGCATTATCTGATTTTGGTTTTAAGGCTGTGATAGCACCAAGTTTTGGGGATATTTTTTATAGTAATTCATTTAAGAACGGATTTCTTCCTATTAGATTAAATGTAAATGAAATAAATGCGCTCTTTGAATCAGTTCAATCTAAAAGAGGATTTAAGGCGACAATTGATCTAGAAAAACAAATCGTAAAAACACAGGACGAGAAATCCTATTCATTTAATATTGACGATAGTTTAAAGATTAGATTGCTTAAGGGATTAGATGATATCGCTCTAACTTTAGAAAATTCAAAAGAAATTATAAACTATGAAAAGAAAAGATCTAAATTAACACCTTGGTTGTTTCGAGAAATTTAATTGTATGAGTACTCACNAGAGAAATATTTTTAAATAATGAATAAGAAAAATTTTGATCAGGATNTTGTTGATGACTTTGGCGATGAATGGGAAGCATATGACTATTCNTCAAATGATTCCGAGGAGCTNGAGAAACAATTTTTGAAGTACTTTAGTGTTTTTCCTTGGAGCAAAGTGACGAATGGAGTTGGCGTTGATTTAGGTTGCGGAACGGGCCGTTGGGCTAAATTTGTCGCAGAAAAAGTGGCGTTACTGATTTGCTTAGATGCAAGTAATAAGGTAGTTCAAGTTGCCAAGAAAAATACGATAGAAAATGAGAATTGCCATGTTATTAAAGGAAGGATAGATGACCTACCTTTTTTAGATAGCTCGTTAGATTTTGCATACTCATTAGGCGTGTTGCATCATCTACCTGATACTTTAGATGCGATAAAAAAATGCACAAAAAAATTAAAACCTGGCGCACCATTTTTATTATATCTCTATTATGCATTTGATAATCGGCCTATATGGTATCTATTCGTGTGGAAATTATCTGATTTCTTTAGAAAAATTATTTCAAGTTCACCTTTTTATATTAAATATCCATTAAGTGTCATAATCGCACTCACTATATATTTTCCTCTAGCACGCTTATCGTTGCTACTAGAAAAAATTAATTTCGATATTACTAATATTCCGCTCTCACATTACCGATCAAAAAGTTTTTACATGCTAAGAACAGATGCGCTTGATAGGTTTGGTACAAAAGTTGAGCGTAGATTCACAAAGAAACAAATTAAGATTATGATGGAAAATGCAGATTTAGTTAATATCAAGTTTGCAAATAATGAACCATATTGGTGTGTTGTAGGTATTAAATCTACATAAATTCAATTAGAGATCTGATTTATAAATGACGACTAAAACAAGGTTTGCTCCAAGCCCAACAGGTTCTCTACACATAGGCGGCGTTCGCACCGCACTCTACTCTTGGCTTCATGCGAGACATCATGATGGAAAATTTGTATTACGTATCGAGGATACTGACCTCAAACGATCTACTAATGAAGCGACCGACACTATACTGAAATGTATGGAATGGTTAGGACTTGATTATGACGAAGGTCCTTATTATCAGACTCAACGAACATTACGTTATCGAGAGGTAATAGATGAATTAAT
This sequence comes from Legionellales bacterium, assembly GCA_002692205.1. Lineage (GTDB taxonomy): Bacteria > Pseudomonadota > Gammaproteobacteria > Eutrophobiales > Eutrophobiaceae > UBA11869. The sequence goes on from NZJM01000068.1 coordinate 3,808, forward strand.
TAGTACTGATAACGCCTATTATTGCTATTGCACAAAAGAAGAAGTTAATAAAATGCGCGATGAGGCAATGAAACGAGGAGAGAAACCAAGATATAATGGTTTTTGGCGTGATAGGAAAGAATCACCACCTAGTGATGTTGACCCAGTTGTTCGTTTCAAAACTCCACTTGATGGACAAATTATTATTGATGATTTAGTTCAAGGTAAAGTCGTTTTTAATAATAAGGAACTTGATGACTTAATTATCGCGCGTGCAGATGGAAGTGCGACTTATAATTTAACAGTTGTTGTTGACGATATGGACATGGGCATTACAGATGTTATACGTGGCGATGATCATCTTAATAATACGCCTAGACAAATCAATATACTAAAATCATTAAATGTTAGCATACCTAATTATGCGCATATACCTATGATACTAGATACAAATGGAAAAAAATTATCAAAACGTAATGATGATGCAAGTGTATTAAAATATCATGACGAAGGCTATATTGCTGAAGCATTATTAAATTATTTGGTTCGTCTGGGTTGGTCGAAAGGAGATCAAGAAGTATTTTCGATAAAAGAAATGATTTCGGATTTTGATATCAAAAGAGTAAATAAATCTTCTTCTAGCTTGAATACGAAAAAATTACGATGGCTAAATCAACATTATTTAAAAAATATCAAAACTTCTGTTGCTGTTGATTTTTTGACGAATTTTTATGAAGAAAAAAATCTATCACTAAGTGACGGACCACATTTAGAAGCGTTAATTGAGGTGCAAAAAAATCGTGTTCATACATTGAGGGAACTAGCAGAAAAAAGTACCTTTTTTTATAATGATCGTTATGAGTACGATAATAAAGTAGCAATGAAGTATTTAATTCCTGAAATCATGGAGCCAATGACTATATTACATGAATTGTTGAATGAATTGGATGATTGGCAAGCTTTGAATATAAAAAGCATTTTCGAGTCCACTACGAATCAATTCGATATAGATATCGGAAAACTGGCGCAACCAGTGAGAGTTGCAATCACAGGCACCGGAATTTCACCAGGAATTGATGAAACGCTATATTTATTAGGGAAGACTAAAAGTCTAGCAAGATTGAGAAGAGGTATAGATTTTATTATTACGAATAGTGCATCTTGACACCGTTTATCCTGTCACGTAGAGTCTGCCGCCTGTTGAGATTAGCAAGGATAATTGGGGCTATAGCTCAGCTGGGAGAGCGCTTGCATGGCATGCAAGAGGTCGGCGGTTCGATCCCGCCTAGCTCCACCAGACTTTATAGATTACAATTTTCGGAACACGCCAAATGTCCCCATCGTCTAGAGGCCTAGGACACTGCCCTTTCACGGCGGCAACAGGGGTTCGAATCCCCTTGGGGACGCCATTTTAAATGCGTTTAGTATATATTTGTGTACGTGCTTTCTTTATGGATTTGAGAGTGTGTAAAATGTCCATATAGATGTTTTACTAAAATAGTGATAATCCAAAGTAATATATTATTGAAATGAATATACTCGTTACTGGTGTTGCTGGTTTTATTGGGTTCCATGTGGCAAAAAAACTTCTTGATCGTGGTGATATTGTTTATGGTCTCGATAATCTTAATGAATATTATGATGTTAATCTTAAATATTCACGTCTTGAAAAATTAAAAGATAATAAAAATTTTTCATTCAGCAAATTAGATATTTCAAATAAAGAAGATCTCGAATCATTTTTTGGTAAAAATTCCATATCTCATGTGGTACATTTAGCTGCTCAGGCAGGTGTTAGATATTCCATAGAGAACCCATATGCATATATAGATTCAAATATTTGTGGTTTTATGAATATTCTTGAAGGGTGTAGAAACAATAATATCAAGCATCTTGTTTATGCTTCATCAAGCTCTGTTTATGGCGCTAATACAAAAATGCCATTTAGCGTAAGTGATAATGTAGACCATCCACTTTCATTATATGCCGCAACAAAAAAATCAAATGAATTAATGGCCCATACTTACAGTTATTTATATAACATTCCTGTAAGTGGGCTGAGATTTTTTACTGTGTATGGGCCATGGGGACGTCCAGATATGGCTTTATTTATTTTTACTAGAAAGATACTACAAGGGCAACCAATTGATATTTTTAATAATGGCGAACACAGAAGAGATTTTACTTATATTGATGACATTGTTGAAGGTGTAATCCGCGTATCTGATAATATTGCTACAAAATCTACAAAATGGGACAGTGAGCATCCCGATCCTGCGATAAGTGATGCTCCTTATCGTTTATATAACATCGGCAATAATTCTCCGGTCGATTTAATGTATTTCATCGAGATTCTAGAGAATAATTTAAATAAGAAAGCAGTTAAAAATTTTTTACCTCTCCAGCCCGGAGATGTTCCAGCAACATATGCGAATGTTGATGCTTTGGTTGAAGGCATTGATTATTCACCTTCTACTTCAATTGAAGATGGTATAAAAAAGTTTGTTAATTGGTATATGAGTTATTATAAATAAATGAATACTATTGTTGATCGTAATATTTCGGTTATAGGCTTGGGTTATGTCGGCTTACCTGTAGCAGTTGCATTTAGCCAGTTCGGCAGAGTAGTTGCTTTTGATATCAATAAAAAAAGAATTGATGAATTAAATAACAGTATTGATAAAACTGGAGAAGTTGAATCGGGAGAATTAAATACCCCCAATATTTTTTTTACTAGCGACCCTGCTGAGTTATCAAATGCAAATTTTCATATCGTTGCAGTACCAACACCTATAAATGAATTAAAAGAACCGAACCTAGAGCCACTTTTATCTGCATCTAAAATAGTAGGTAATATATTAAAAAAAGGAGATATCGTTGTTTATGAATCTACGGTATATCCAGGTGCAACAGAAAATGAGTGTGCAAATATCCTTGAAAAAGAGTCAAAACTTATCTGTGGAAAAGATTTTTTTATAGGCTATTCACCAGAGCGTATAAATCCAGGTGACAAAAATCATACTCTCAAAACAATTAAGAAGATTGTTTCAGCGCAAGATGAAAACACATTAGACACCGTAGCTGATATATATTCATTGGTAATCGATGCTGGTGTTTACAAAGCATCTTCTATAAAAGTAGCAGAAGCTGCCAAGGTGATTGAAAATACGCAAAGAGATCTGAATATTGCATTGATGAATGAATTAGCAATTTTATTTAAAACAATGGATATTGATACTCATGATGTTTTAGAGGCGGCGGGGACAAAGTGGAATTTTTTACCATTTGAACCAGGTTTAGTTGGCGGTCATTGTATAGGCGTTGATCCTTATTACCTTACTTTCAAATCAGAGCAATTAGGATATACGCCTCAAGTCATTCTTTCCGGTAGAGTTATCAATGATAGTATGGGTAAATATATAGCTGATAAAATAATACATGAGTTAAAAAGAAAAGATAAAAAAATACAAGAAGTCATTGTTACGATACTTGGATTTACCTTCAAAGAGAATATTCCAGACATCCGTAACACTAGAGTAATTGATATTATTAATGAATTTAATCAGCATTCAATAAGCACACAAATCTATGATCCCAGAGCTAATGCTAATGATGTACGGACAGAGTATCAAATTGAACTAGTTGATTTTCAGAATATAAAAAAATCAGATGTAGTGATTTTAGCTGTACCACACAAGGAGCTCATTTCAAGGGGATGGGAATTTATTTTAAATATAATGGTTGCCAGTGGTGGCATTGTTTTCGACGTTAAGGGAGTGCTTAATAGAAGCAAAAAACCCAATAATATTAAACTTTATCGTTTATAAACTAATAATTTTATGGTGATTTGATAAATGAATATAACAATGGTTGGTTGCGGATATGTGGGACTGGTATCTGGCACATGCTTCTCTGAATTTGGTGCAAATGTAACATGCTTTGATATTGATGCAGATAAAATTAGTAGATTATCGAATGGAGATATTCCAATATATGAGCCAGGATTGGATAATTTAGTCGAAAAGAATATAAAACAAGGAAGGTTGAAATTCACAAACAAAATAGAAGACTGTATTCCAAATTCTGACATTATTTTTATAGCTGTTGGGACTCCTGAAAGACGTGGAGATGGGCATGCTGATTTATCATATGTTCACAAGGCTATTGAAAAGATTGCCCCATATTTATCTGGATATACAGTAATTGTTGATAAATCAACTGTTCCTGTTGGCACCGCAAGAGATGTAAAAAAGCTGATCAAAAAGAAAAACCCAGATGCAGATTTTGATATTGCTTCTAATCCTGAATTTCTACGTGAGGGAGCAGCTATATCTGATTTCATGCGCCCTGATAGAGTAGTTATAGGGGTTGAGACCGACCGCGCTAAAAGTTTTCTTAAGGAACTATACCGACCTATAAATTTGATCGAAGCTCCAATTTTATTTACAAATTTGGAGAGTGCAGAATTAATAAAATATGCCTCTAATGCATTTCTCGCAACAAAAGTAACTTTTATCAACGAAATTGCTATTCTTTGCGAAAAGGTCGGTGCTGATATTCACGCCGTTTCAAAAGGAATGGGTCTGGATGGGCGAATAGGTAGAAAATTTTTACATCCAGGACCTGGATATGGCGGATCATGTTTTCCTAAAGACACAAAAGCGTTAGTACGTACAGCAAGAGAGAATGATGCTCAATGCGATATCGTGGAAACTGTTATTAGGTCAAATGATCAACAAAAAATTAGAATGATTGAAAAAATTCGCATAGCCTGTGATGGAGATGTATCAGGTAAAAATTTGACCATATTAGGACTAACATTTAAGCCTGAAACTGACGATATGCGTGAATCGCCAGCTCTAACTATTTTACCAAAATTAATTTTGATGGGAGCTAAATTAACAGTATTTGATCCAAAAGGTATGAGTGAGGCAAAAAAAATATTTTCAAAAAATGTTACATTCAAAGAAGATGGATATGAAGCTATAAAAGGTTCTGATGCAGTCATAATATTGACTGAGTGGAATATATTTCGTGGTATGGATTTAAAAAGAATTAAGAAATTAATGAAAGGCAGTAAGTTTATTGATTTGAAAAATATTTATGAACCATCCGAAATGCAAGCCGCTGGTTTTGAATATACTTGCATAGGACGAAGTTAATAATTATGAATCAAAATTCAAATATTAAGAATAAAAATACAAAATGGTTTGAGCCAACTATTAAGCGTATTCATCGTGAACGAAAGAACAAGCATAAAGGTATGATTTTGTGGTTTACTGGTTTATCAGGCTCAGGTAAGTCTACATTGTCTAATTCCCTAGAAGAAAAATTACATAAGCTTAGTATGAAAACATATGTCTTGGATGGAGATAATGTTAGAAAAGGACTTTGCAATGACCTTGGCTTTTCAGAGGATGATAGGGTAGAAAATATCCGCCGTATTGGCGAAGTAAGTAAATTAATGATGGATGCGGGACTTATCGTGATGTCTGCATTTATTTCTCCATTCAGAAGTGACAGGAGAATAGTCAGGAAATTAGTAGAAAAAGGTAACTTCATCGAAATATTTGTTGATGCACCTTTAGATGTTTGTGAGTCGAGAGATGTAAAAGGGCTATATAAAAAAGCAAGATCGGGTGAAATTAAAGATTTTACAGGAATATCATCTCCCTATGAAAAACCTGAAAATGCAGAATTAGTAGTAAATACCAGTTGTCATAGTGTCGAAGATTGCGTTGAGAAAATAATAAAGTATTTAAAAGACGAAGGTGTTATTCCGAAAAACCCAATATGAAATTCTGGTACCTAATATACACAAAGCCTAACCAAGAAGAAGTAGCGAAGCAAAATCTGGAAAGGCAGGCTTATGATGTGTACTTACCAAAGTCATTAACTCGTCGCAAGAAACGAGGCAAAGTGAAAAGATTAATCGATGTTATGTTTCCCAGATACCTATTTATTCGCTTGGATGATACTTCTGAGGATTGGGGGCCAATTCGCTCGACAATTGGAGTATCAAAATTAGTGCACTTCGGGTTATCACCAGCAAAGATTCCCAATGATTTGATTGGAGCGCTGAAAGAGAGAGAAAATAGCGAAGGTATTCATGATTTATTAAATAGAACCTTTAAAAAAGGTGAAAAGGTTATTGTTTCTGAGGGTTTATTCGAGGGTTATGAGGGGGTTCTAAGATCGACAGACTCTCAAGAGAGGGTGACCTTACTGCTAAAAATTGCTGAAAATTTGATAAAAGTTCAATTAAAACAAGATTTTATAGAACCTAGCAGCTAACCTGTGTTTCGTTTTAATTATTGTGTTCAAAAAATGAACATAATGATATATAGTGTTCATAATATGAACGAGAAAAAAGAAGATAATGTGACTCTAAGCATATTAGAGGCAATAGAAGATAAAAATGACATGACTCAGAGGCACCTTGCAGACAATCTAGGTGTTGCTCTTGGGTTAGCTAATTCATATTTAAAAAGATGCGTAAAAAAAGGACTTGTAAAAATTCATCAAGCTCCTGCCAATAGATATCTTTATTACTTAACTCCCAAAGGTTTTTCTGAAAAAAGCAGACTTACCACACAGTACCTGTCAACGTCATTTGAATTTTATCGCCGTGCTGGAGATTCATGTAAAGATATTTACATGAAATGTGATGAAAATAATTGGAAAAAAGTTCTTCTTATTGGCTCGTCTGAGCTTACAGAAATAGCAGTTTTAAGATCGCACGAATTTAAAACACAGATAATTGGCATTTATCATCCTAAAAGCACTCTAGATAATTTTGCAAATTTTCCGGTAATTAAAAAAATGTTTGAATTACCAGAATTCGATGTAGCTGTAATCACCGAGCTTTCAAATATCGAGCAAGTTGTTGATGACACATATGAGGCGATAGATGATAGAAATAAAATACTGATACCCAAAATATTGGGTTATAAGAAATAGATATTCAGTATCAGTTTTTGTAATAGAGTTTTTATTAAGACTGTACAGTTTTTTATAATAACTGTATGGCGGTAGCTTGCCCGAAGAAAGAAATTATCAATACTATATAAAACATGGCTAAATTTAGAAACGTATTTGTTATCATCAATGAACATGGTGTGCTGATATTATTAAAAGCAATATTCAATCTATGTCATGCTTCTTTTATAAAATATATAATAAGAGATAAATATATATGCAAAAAAATATTTAATTACAAGATGTATCTGGATCTAAATGACCCAGGGATTTCAAGATCATTGATATTATTTGGTAAGCGTGAAATTGACCACAAAATTATACTCGAGAAAGTTCTAAAACCTTCGATGACCGTGTTTGATATAGGTGCGAATATCGGTTATTACGCATTGATGGAATTAAAATTAATCGGTACCTCAGGAAAATTATTAGCTATTGAGCCATCTCCCAATAATATAGATCTATTAAATCGAAATTTGCTCCTTAATAATTTTACCGATATTGATGTTGTTAATGGAGCTGTTTCTAATGTTACATCTACTCGTGAATTCTTTTTATCAGATTTTTCAAACCTGAACACATTTCATAATATTGGCACTGGAGTAAAGCATCTATCAGGTAAAAAGATCGAAGTCAAAACGTACACTGTTCCAGAATTAGCTAAAAGATTTGGAGCGCCTGATTTAATCCGTATGGATGTTGAGGGGCATGAAGTTGAAGTTTTAAATGGGATGATAGGGGCAATAAGTGAGAATACAATTAATCCAATGATTATTTTTGAAACTCATTTAACTCGATACAATAAAGAGCATGATATGGAGTCGGTGCTTAGAAGATTATTTAATCTTGGTTATAAAACGAAATTTTTAGCATCCTCATCCGAGCGAAAGTCTAATATCATAAATCAAATGAATTATAAAAAAAGCGAACCAATACAGACAGATGGCGTTATCAGGAGAATTTATGAGGATATAAATGATGATGATGCAATTGAACTGATATGCCATAAAGGCGGCGCAAGAACAATTTTTTTAACCTCTAGATAATTGAAAACTAAAGATACAAAAATTATCATTTCAAATTTAGGGTGTGACTGGACCTTTAATGATTGTAATGATTTTCAGGTTTGGAACTCCGGAGATAATGAATTTTTAGAAAAATTATTAGAGAAAAAAAATAATGATTTTACGCTAAGTGAAATAAAATCGATTCTAAAAAATGTTAATAAAAACTTTTCATGCATTATAAAAACGGAACAATTAATTTATGCAATTGTTGATCACTGTAGAAGTATTCCGCTTTTTTATTCAGTAAACGATTCAAATAGAAAAGTTATTATTTCTAATGCCGCTAAAGCTATTAAAGAAGAGGCTAACCTTAATGAGGTGAATAGAACATCAGCTTTAGAGTTAGCTATGGCAGGATATGTTACTGGATGTGAAACATTATACAAAAATCTTTTCCAAATAAAAGCAGGTGAATTACTAATAGTTAATAAAAGCGGTATTAATAAACATACATATTATGATTATCTACCAGATACCATTTTTGATGCTAATAAAAATGAGTTATCCACAAAATTTGAAACTATTCTTGATTCTGTTATTGATGATACGATTAAAAAAGCTAATGGAAGAAAAGTATGGATTCCACTTAGCGCAGGTTTAGATTCACGTCTCTTACTATGTAAGTTTGTGCAACGTAAATATAATGAAATAGTTACATTCTCATATGGACCAAATAATAATGATGAGGCTCTTGCAGCTAGAAAGATTGCAAATATATTAGGTGTAGCTTGGTCATTTATTTGTAGTAGTAGAAACTACATGAAATATTTTTTTTCTAGTAAAGAAAGATTATTATATTGGGAATTCTCTGATAATCTATGTAGCATTCCAACATTCCAAGACTATTTGACTCTATCAAAACTAAATCTAGAAAAAAAATTACCGCAGAATATTTTAATGGTAAATGGACAGACTGGTGATTTTATTAGTGGAGGACATATACCAGAAAAATTAACTCAAGATAATGCAACAATAGACGATTTAATTGATTGTATAATAACTAAACATTATTCACTTTGGAGCTCACTAAAAACAAATAAAAATATTAAGATAATAAAACAAAAAATATTAAAGATATTATCCATGGATCAGACTAGTAATTATGACTCAAATGAATTAATAGCTGCTTATGAAAAATGGGAATATCATGAAAGACAATCTAAATATGTTGTTAACGGACAAAGAAACTATGAATTCTTAAATTTAGACTGGGCATTACCATTTTGGGATAAAAGAATTGTTGAGTTTTGGAGGAGAGTTCCAATTAAATATAAATATAATCAAAATTTATATAAATATTTTTTAGATAGGTATAACTTTAAGCAACTCTTTTCTAATAAAAATTATGTGGTATGGGAGTGGCCAGGTTTAATGAAGGTTGTATTGCCAATATGTCGTATTATTCGTCTAACATTCGGATATAAAGCAAGAGATAATTTTATTAAGGCAATGTTATATTTTGGTATGTATAGAGATTTATATGCGCATATATCCTATAAAGAATACCTTAAATATTATCGTGACATAAGAAACCCCATGTCTTTTTTTGCAAAGCAGTGGTTGTTAGAAAAAGATATAAATTTAAATTCAATATAAACATCATATTTTTATATAGTAAGTATACTTTATTTTGAACATACTCGTTGTTAGCAGTAAATATCCGCCTGAATATTCTGGTTCAGGTAACAGAATCTCATTGTTGTATGATAGATTAAAGAAAAAATATGACTCTATCTCATTACATGTAATTTGTAATTCTACAGAATATGTAAACAGTAATAAGGAATATATTTATAAAAATATAAAAGTTTCAAGAGTCTCGTCAAATTTAATCAATAAAAAGCACGGATTATTTTATAAAGTATTCAAATTAGTTGATATATATATAGAATTTTTTAGGACATTATTGATTATAAGAAAAAGAAATATAGATTTAGTCCATGTCATTGGTACATCAGTGTCAACTGCAACCGCAATTTTTTGGGCTAATATTAAAAAGATTCCTTTACTAATTGAAATGGTCAACACGGGAGCTACGCCCGACCAAAATTTGCCATTACTAAAATATTTTTACCAACCAAACTTAGAATCTAACACTAAAATTATCGTAATATCTAAAGAACTCGAAAAAAAAGCAAAAAAGCTTGTCGATAAAAAGAGAATATGGTGTAGACCAAACCCAATTGATGAAGAAAAATTTAATTGCGAACTTAATAAGAAAGAAATATATCGAACTGAATACACATCATTTGGTGCGAAAGACATAATATTGACTTCTGTAGCTAAGTTTATGCCCCTAAAGAATCAATTATTTCTCATCAAAGTATTAAAGGAATTACCATCAAAATACAAATTAATTTTATGCGGTCCTATCGTCAAATCAGGGATACATTCGAGAAGAGATAACGACTACTTCAATAAAATTAAAGAGAAAATTAACGACAATGAACTTACTGATAGAGTTTTAATAATTAGAGAGTATGTTGATTCATCTAAATACATGAAACTATCAGATGTATATGTAATGCCACATCATCACGAAGGCCTAGGAACACCCATGCTAGAGAGTTTAGCATGCGGAACACCAGTAATTGCTAATAGTGAAGTCCCGAGTTTTCAGCAATGGATTCAACACGGTGTGAATGGATATCTATGCAAACTCAATATCAAAGAATGGTTGAGAGCCATAGAAAAAATTGATTCATTAAACTCAAATATTTTAATAGATAATAGCCACAATCTTATTAATAGTTTTTCTACAAAAAGGATAGATAGTGACTATTGGAAAATAATAAACAGCTTCAATTAATATAATTCTTTTAATCCTATAATTATGAGATATATAAAATTATGATAAATAGCAAGAACATAGACTTAAACAATAAAGTTGTGTTGGTGACTGGAGGAACAGGTTCCTTCGGTCAAAAATTTGTACTGCACTTATTGAATAATTTTAATTTAAAAAAGTTGATAATTTTTTCAAGAGATGAACAAAAACAAGTGGAGATGCAATTTTCACCATTGTTTAAAGGAAAAAAAGAATTACGGTTTTTTATAGGCGATATTCGTGATGTTAATCGCTTAAAAATGGCAATGAGAGGTGTTGATTATGTAGTTCATGCAGCGGCTTTGAAACATGTTCCTGTAGCAGAATATAATCCGTTTGAGTGTATTCATACGAATGTTTTAGGTGCTGAGAACGTTGTTACAGCGTCATTAGAAAATGGTATCAAAGGTGTAATAGCGTTATCAACTGACAAAGCAGTAAATCCAATAAATATTTATGGTGCTAGTAAATTAGCTGCTGATAAAATATTTGTTGCAGCAAATGCATTTGCTGGTGATGTACAGACTCATTTTTCAATTGTTCGTTATGGTAATGTCTTAGGATCAAGGGGAAGCATAGTTCCTATGTTTAAAAAATTAGTTGAGGATGGAGAAAAATCATTACCTATAACTGATGAGAGAATGACTAGGTTTTGGATCACGATGGAACAGGGTATCGGCTTTGTATTGAGTTCTATGGGACTGCAAAAAGGTGGCGAAATTTTTGTTCCCAAAGCACCAAGCATGAAAATCAAAGACTTGATATCTGCCTTTGCACCAGGAATGCCAACTCATACTATTGGTATTCGTCCTGGAGAAAAAATTCATGAGGTTTTAGTAACAGAAGATGACACATCAGATATTTTAGATATTGGCGATCGTTATATCATTACTCCTCAGTATGATCCCAGTATTACCAAGGAATATATTAAGGATGGGGCCACTCTCATCAAAGGAGGGTTCAAGTACTCAAGTGATAATAATAATGAGTGGCTTGATAATAAGGCATTTTCAGAGTTGTTAAAAAAATCCGAATTATAAATAGGAATTGGATAAGCATAAAAAATATTTACCATATGGCAAACATCATGTTGACGATCTTGATGTTGAAGAAGTTGTAAGTGTATTAAGAAGTGATTTTCTTACTACCGGCTCTAAAACAATAGAATTTGAATCAGATTTTGCCAAATATACAGACTCTAAATACGCAATAAGTTGTTCTAGTGGAACTGCCGCTCTACATCTTGCTTTATTGAGTCTCGATTTACCTAAGAATAGCAATATTATTGTCCCTTCTATTTCTTTTGTTGCAACTGCAAATGTTGTTGAATTGGTTGGCGGGAGAATTATTTTTGCTGACGTTGATGAGAAAACTGGTGTGCTTTCTGAATCTTCAATATTAGAAGCAATAAAAAATTCAAACAGTGAAGTAAGTGCTATTTTACCGGTACATCTAAATGGTTGTTCAGTTGATATGGAGATGTTGCAGCATGTATCCGGTCAATTTAATTTAAAAATTATTGAAGATGCTTGTCATGCACTCGGTGGAAATTACTATAAAGGTGAAACAATAGTCGGAACTGTAGGTAGCAATTTATATAGTGATTTAACAACATTTTCTCTTCATCCAGTAAAGGCGATAGCTATGGGTGAAGGTGGCATTATTACAACGAATAGCGATGCTATACAAAAAAAACTACTAAAATTTAGAAATCATGGAATGACACGTAATACAGATGATTTCCTAAATAAAAAATTGGCCTTTGATAAAGATGGAGAACCTAATCCTTGGTATTATGAAATGCAGGAGCTCGGCTTCAATTACCGTGCAAGTGATATTCATTGTGCACTGGGGTGTAGTCAGTTAAAAAAAATAAATAAGTTTATAGCCAAAAGAATTGAACTTGTTAAATTGTATAAAAAATATTTAGAACCATTCTCCTCGTTAATAACTCCTGTTAGAAATGATTTTCCTATATCAGCACCTCATCTATTTCCAGTATTAATTGATTTTGCTTCAATTGGTAAAACTCGTGCTGAATTAATGAAGTTTCTTGATGGGAAAGGGATTGGTACTCAGGTACATTATATTCCATTATTTCTTCATCCATATTATCAAGATAAATATAATCATAATCATTATAGAGGAGCAAAAAAGTACTATGAACGTTGTTTAAGTCTACCTTTATATTATGATATGGAAGAAGAGGATGTTATTAGAGTTAAAACAGCCTTACAGGAAATAATAGGTTAATGGCTTCTGATGAAAAAGTTATTCGTGATTACTTAAAAGAATTGATTTTGAATTTATATTCAATATCAGAAGAACCCGATGATGATACTGAATTAGTGGCTTCAGGAATAATTGACTCATTTGGTATCGTAAGACTGATTGATGAAATAGAGAAAGAATTTAAGATTACTATTTCTAGTGAGGAACTAATCCCACAAAATTTTTGTTCAATAACAGCTATGTCTAATTTTATTATAAGGCTAAAAGATAAAGATTAATTTTAACATGAAAGATTTGATAAAAAATATAAAGATTGAATGCAATGAATTTTCTTTAGAACTACTCGATTCGAATAAAATCTCAGATAGATATTTACATTGGTTAAATGACCCTGAAGTAAATAGATTTAGTCGAAGATCAGGAGAAAGTTTTAGTATTGATGACATCAGTCAATATATAGAAATATCAAATAAATCAAATGACGTATTATTGCTTGGTATATTTTTGAATAAAAGTAAAAAACATATTGGAAATATACAATTACGTTATTTCGATAAAAGAAATAGATTGGCTGAGATTTCTACACTTCTCGGTGAAAAAGATTATTGGGGTAAAGGGATCGTTGTAGAAGCAACTCGTAATTTAATTAACTTTGGTTTTAATGAATTAAATATCCATAAATTTATTTTGGGTAACATTGTACCGAATCGTGCTTCATCATTTAAATCAACGACATTAGGTGCAAAATTAGAGGGAACCAGAAGGTCTCATTTCTTATTTGAAGGTAAATACGTTGATGTACTTGAGTACGGAATACTAAAAGAAGATTTTTATAAAGTATTCCCGGAGTTCAGTAAAAAATAGAGTAAAAATTGGAAGCAATATAAAATAATGCAATTTCTATTAAATAATATCGGTAATATTTCAACTTGGGAGGATGGAAAAACTTATACCGGTAAACAGATTGATGAAAATTCATCTATAGTTGCAAAGAAATTGAAGGAAATGAATATTTCATCTGGCGATAAAGTGCTTATTTATCATGGTAACAGTGCTCATTTTTTTAGCGATCTTTTTGGAGTCTGGAAATCAGGAGCATGCGCAGTTTGTCTAAATTCAAATCTTACAGAAAATGAATTAATCAATATTATTAGTTTTATGTCCCCATCATTATTGCTTTATAAAAATGATATGCAAATTTCTCATGATTTAGATATACCATTTCTAGATACAACAAAGTTAAAACAGAATAATAATTCAGATAATGTATCAGCGTGGGATACAAATATAGATAGCGATGCCTTAATACTTTTCACCTCAGGAACTACAGGTATTCCAAAGGGTGTAGTACATACATTCCGATCCTTATTATCGCGCATTACACTAAACCAGTCTTATATACCGCTAGAGGCAATGAAAAAAACATTATGTTTATTACCTACTCACTTTGGACACGGATTAATCGGCAATTGTTTGACTCCTCTTTTAGCTGGGTGCGATCTAGTTATCGCGCCTGGTCATAACTTAACGGTTACACATCAATTAAATAAAATAATTGATGATTTTAATATAAGTTTTATGAGCTCCGTACCAGCTTTATGGAAAAAGGTTTTACGTAATGTCGATCAACCAGAAAAGGATACATTAAAGAGAGTGCATATAGGTTCAGCACCACTCTCATCTGATTTGTGGGAAAACGTCATACAATGGAGTAATAGCAAAACTGTTGTAAATATGTATGGGATTACTGAAACTGCTAATTGGATAGCTGCCGCTTCATCCGATAAATATACTCCCTGTGACGGTTTAGTTGGCGATATGTGGGGTGGAAGCGCTGCTATATTAAATAAAGACAAAGAAATATCAACAGTTGGGGAAGGTGAATTATTAATACAATCTCCTTCTCTTTTAAAAGAGTATTTTAAATTACCAAATAAAACAAAAGAAATTTTTATTAATGGTTGGTATCGAACAGGTGACATTGGGCGTATCGATGAGAAAGGTATAATTTATCTGACAGGTAGGGAAAAATATGAAATTAATCGGTCAGGTATTAAAGTCTATCCAGAGGATATAGATTTATTACTTGAAAGACATGGCGAGATAAGAGAAGCATGTGCCTTTGCTATACCAGATGATATAGAAGGTGAAACTATAGGAGTTGCGATAAGTTTTATAAACGACTCCGAACAAAATCTTTCTGACATTCAGAATTGGTGTTATGAGAGATTATCTAGAGAAAAAGTGCCAGTAGAATGGTTTATTGAGGAAGAAATCCCAAAAACAGATCGAGGAAAATTAAATCGTGATCGAGTTGCAAAGCATTGTTTGGGAAATTAATTAAAAAATTAATTACTAAGTTGGGGTCGATGAGTAAAATTAATTCAGTTTATTAGAGCAGTATTATCAGATTAATAAATGAGTTTAAAAATTGTTTGAAAGTATAATTGGAGTATATATTTAATGAATCATAAAATAGATTTTAAAAAAATATTAAAGAAAAAACAATTTTTCCCCTTGATTGGTGTGTATGATGTTTTTTCTGCATTAATAGCATCTCGTTATTTTGAAGGTGTCTTTGTGAGTGGTTATAGCTTTTCTGCAAGCTCATATGGTTTGCCTGATGTTGGTTTTGTTAATTGGCGGGATATAGTTGATATCTCAAACAGAATAAGAAATGTATTGCCCGAAACTCCAATGCTGGTTGATATAGATGATGGTTTTGGAGATGAAACTGTTGCTGTTAACACAATTAAGTTATTAGAAAATAATTCTTGTTCGGCAGTCATGCTGGAAGATCAAAAAAGACCCAGAAGATGTGGACATTTTGATGGGAAATTGATTCTTCCTATTGATGAATATTTGGTTAAATTAAATGCTGTTTTGGATATAAGAACAAATATTTTTGTTCTTGCAAGAACGGATGCTCCAGATCCTGAGGAGGGGATTGAGCGTGCGATTGCTTTTTCTGAAGCAGGTGCTGATGCTGTTATGGTTGAAGCGGTTAACAGTCTTGAATACATTCAAAGATTAGTTGATCGGGTTAACTGTCCTGTTGTGGTTAATCAATTACATGGTGGTAAGTCACCAGATTGGTCGTTTCAAGAATTAACAGATGCGGGTGTATCTATTGGAATTTATAGCACCCCATGCCTCTACGCTGCACAATTTGGTATTGAGAGTTATCTAAAAGATATGCTTGAGTCAAGCGGTTTGCCTGCAAAAGGTACTGTTAATATGGAAGAGTGCAATAGAGTTCTATTGGAAAGTTAAAGAAATTTATTGATGAAAATAGCAATCCTGTCTGATATTCACGCAAATATTTATGCGTTTAATGCGGTTCTTGATGTAATTAAAAAAGAAGGCATAGAGAAAATCATAGTTGCTGGTGATTTAATAGGTTATTACTATTGGCCGAGAGAAGTGATTGATATTTGCATGCGTAACGATGACATTCTATGCATTAAGGGAAACCATGAAAAAAATTTTATGATGGCACTAAGTGACCCCGAATGTATGTCAGCAGCAATTGAAAAATATGGTACGTCATACCGTATTGCTTCCGAGACTTTATCTCAAGATCAAATAAAATGGCTAGATAGCCTTCCATATGTTCTTGATATTAATTTGGACAATAGAACTTTTTATGTTACGCATGGCTCTTTAGAGAGCATTGATGAATATATCTATCCTGATGAATCCAGAGATACATTACTAAATCAAATGTCAGATTCGGATTATACTATTTTAGGCCATACTCATTATCCATTTATTTGTTCAAACAATGATAAATGGCTTATTAATCCTGGTTCAGTTGGTCAACCAAGAGACTACTGCGCTAGTGCGAGCTTTTTTATAGTAAATTTGAAAA
>NZJM01000069.1 GCA_002692205.1 Legionellales bacterium
TCTTAGAGTCAAGGTTTCCAGTTGGCTCATCAGCTAAAATAATGGATGGCTCATTGACCAAAGCCCTTGCGAAAGCCACTCTCTGGCGTTGCCCTCCAGATAACTCATTAGGCTTATGATGCAACCTATCTGCTAGTCCAACATTTTCTAATGCCTTGGTTGCCATTTTAGCTCTATTCTTCTTTTGAATATTTGCATAGACAAGAGGAATCTCTACGTTGTGTTGTGCCGTTGCTTTTGGAAGCAGGTTGAATGTTTGAAAAACAAAACCTATTTTTCTATTTCTTATGGATGCAAGCTGAGAATCATCCATAATCTGAACCATTTCACCCTCAAACTCATAGACTCCAGATGTTGGAGTATCAAGACAACCTATCATATTCATTAGAGTAGATTTTCCTGAACCTGAAGGCCCCATTATAGCCAGGTATTCATTCTCAATAATATCAAGGTCTATTCCGTCGAGAGCCCTAACCTCTTCACCACCGACATTATATATTTTAAAGATTTTTTTAAGCGAAATAAGGGTCATTAATGAATCCAAAGTAAATGAATTAAACTGAATCTATCTATTGATCTATTAAAATATCTGATTATTTACCAAGCTTATCATTTTGGCTAAGAGGATCATTCTTTAGAGTAACCAAGGTCCCATGCGATAGCTCTTTGCTAAGTACACGGTAACCACCAGTGACTATCATTTCACCTAATTTTATACCTGAGCTAGCAAAGTAATGGTTCTCGCTTGATATGCCTACTTCTAAAGGTCTGACAATTGCATACTTCTTACCACTAGGCGCGGGGTTACCTTTAAACTCATTTTCAAGAACAAACACAACATCAATTGATTTAATTTTTTTAAATGACCGATCAACCTCATCATTATTCTTATCCCATTTATTTTCGTTATTATCAATTTTCTCCTCAAAATTCTCAGGCCTAGATGTTAGAGACTGTATGGGTATAGATACAGCATCTTTGATAGTTTCTGTAATGATGTTAACTGTACTACTCATACCAGGCCTTATCTTATCTGGCACAGATAGCATCCTCACCTTCACTTTAAAATTGGTTACCTGCTGTTGTAGACCCATATTAGCAGATTGTGCTGTGTGCGCAATTTCACTTACTATTCCATAAAATAATGTATCTGGGTATGCATCAATTTCAATCTCTGAAGTATCCCCAATGTCAATATTCACCACATCATTTTCATTTACATCAACTTCTACTTCCATCCTACTAAGATCAGCGACAGTCATCAAGACCCCTGGATTAAACATACCACCTACAGCCATTTCACCTTCTTCTTTAGTAATACTTGTCACTATTCCATACTTGGGTGCAGTAAGACGCGTCTTAGATAATTCATCTTCTGCAGATAATAGATTTGCATTAGCTTGCTCTGATTGGCTTTGGGCTATTTGGAATGATGCTTCTACTTGTTCAAGTTCTTGCTTAGAGATCAGGCTTTGATTGAATAGGGAGTTTGTTCTCTCCATTTGAGACTGAACCTTACGCAAGTTTGCCTCTGAAGATTTTACCTGTGAAAGAGCATTGTTATAACGAGGGCGAATCTGTTTTTCATCAATACTAATAAGGTGTTGACCTGGCTCTACAGTATCACCTTCCATTACAGTGATCTCAGTTATCCATCCTGTAATTGTAGATGTGATCTGAACAGCCTCTTCTGGTTGGATCTTACCACTGGCATTTACTCTCTGAATGATATCTCGAAGCTCTACTAGTTCACTGTCAACAAATAGACCCTCATCCGACCTTGAGGTTGAAAACATATAACCAATTATAATCATTATTATTATAATGAGTGGTATCCATACTTTTTTCTTTTTAAGTGTATCAAGCATTTTATCTTTCGTTTTGTTTGTATTCCATGTCTAAAGTGCCAAGAAGTCCTTTTAAACTGGCTTCTTGTATTCTAGCATCATGGACAGTGTTAATAAGAGTTGAATTTGAACGAATAAGAGAAACTTGAGCATCCAACACCTCTAGTATTGTGGTAGAGCCTAGACTATAACGCTCTCTTGCCAACTTAAGATCTTCTTGTGCGGATGCAACAACAGATTGGTTCAGCGGAATAATCTCTGAGTAATTATTTAAAGTTTCACGAATCAATTCAGCCTGAACACGAAGATCATTTAAAAGTGTTATATAAGCATATTCAGATTGCTGCTTTGATAGATCTGCCTGTTGCTGTTGAATTGAGAGAGTGCTTCCATTATATATTGGTAAACTAATTGATAGATTTAATCCTATAGACCAATCATCTTTTAAAGCATCGAATAGTTCATTGCTAGTTTGACCGCTTGCTGAATAATTCATAGAAGTATTCATGGAAGGCATCCTTAATCCTCTTATAAGTTTGTAAGAAAGGTCATTTAGACCAACTCGAGCTTTAGAAATTAACAAACTTGGATTTTGACCTTTTAATAGAGCCAGTATTTCTGAACTGGTTGGGATATTTGGCATTATCCAATCATTTTCAATAACAGTTATTTGTTGTCCAAAATCTTGTAATCCCATATCATTGAATAATATTCTGCGTACATTCTGGAGGCTTGTTTTTTTATTAAGCATATCAACACGAGCTTGACCTATTACAACTTCAGCTTTTAGAAGGTCTGTCCTTTTAACAACTCCAAGATCAAATTGTTTTTTTACTAATGAAAGCTGCTGATTTGACATCTCTAAATTCTTTTCTGAAACATCTAAGAGTTTTTCAGCTTTTAAAAGGCCATAATATGACTGTATAACTTTTTGTATGACCTGTATGCGAATTAACCGTTGGTTTAATTTTGCAATATCTAAATTGGTTTTTGCTTGCTGTACCTGGTTCCATGACCTCCCACCATCATACAACGTTTGGTTTAATGTGAGCCCTGCTGAAAAGGTGTTAAAATGGTCTGTCCTAATTGTATCGTTGGGAAGTGTCAAATTATTAAGGTCAAAATTAGCATAGTCAGGAGAAATACTAACTCTCTCTGGAAATTGGGTCTTCCCTGCACTTGTTGCTGCTTGAATAGATGGTAAAAGACCACTAAATGAGGCTTTTAATCCTTTCGAAGCTGAGACAACTCCTAATTCTGCAGAAAGAACTGTCCTCTTACCATCGATAGCAATACTAATACAATCATTCAAGGTATACCCCTGTGCATAAATAATGGTAGAAAGCAGGATTAATTTGATTGATTTATTTTTCATAATAAATAGATGTCATATAAAATATAAAATTTTTCTCCAACCCCATGAAAAAAATTACAAGAAATCTAATAGCTTTAATTCAAATAATTATCTTTTATTTCATAGAGATGGTTAAGTGCCGCTTCATGACTATTTTCAATTTTACCATCAAGAATAGCTTCTTCAATGGCTTTCTTGATCTGACCAACCACTCTTCCTTCTGTTAGCCCACAAATAGACATGATCTCCTGCCCACGCACAGGAGATTGAAACTTTTTCATAGCATCTCTTTCAACTACGTTTTCCATCTTTTCTTCTACTTTTTTAAAATTCTTCATATACTGAACCACACGCTTGGGATTTTTTGTGGTGATATCGGCCCTGCACAAGGTCATTAGGTCATCTAAATGTTCTCCTGCTGAAGCCATTAACCTTCTGACTGCTGAATCAGTTACAACATCTTTAACAAGAGCTATGGGCCTAAGATGCAAAAGAGTCAGTTTTTTCAAATAATTTTTTAGTTCATTTGAGAGTTTCATTCTTTTCGCAACGGTTTCAATCATCCTTTCACCAACAGCATCATGCCCATGAAAAGTATATCCCTTATTCTTATCGATCCTTCTTGTATTTGGTTTCGCTATATCGTGTACCAATGCTGAAAACCTTATTTCCATCTTATCCGATAATTGTGCCGAATTATCAACAACCTGAAGAGTATGGGCAAAAATATCTTTATGATGCCATTCTGACGTTTGATCCATTCCATACATAACATGTATTTCAGGGAATACTATTTCCATTAGTCCAGTTTTCTGAAGAATAACAAGACCAATAGAAGGTTTATTGGTTTTAAGTATTTTTATAAATTCGTCTCGTATCCTTTCAATAGAAACAATATCTATTCTATGTGCCTGGTCTTTAATTGATTTGCGACACTTTTGTTCAATTTGAAATTCTAACTTTGAAGCAAAATAAGCCGCCCGCATCATCCTAAGAGGATCTTCAGAGAATGTTTCATTTGGATCAAGAGGTGTTCTAAGGATCTTGTTTTCAATATCAGATATTCCACCAAAAGGATCTGTTAAATCTCCAAACCTAGATGGGTGAATATCCATTGCCATAGCATTTATAGTAAAATCTCTACGTAAAAGATCTCCTTTTAAATCGGTGTAAATAACCTTTGACGGTTTTCTTGAGTCATCATTATACGTCTCCGTCCTTGCTGTCGCTACTTCTATCTGAAGATTGTTATTGGGAATGAGCGCTGTCCCATATTTTTTAAATGGGATCACTTTCTTTTTACCTAGCTTTAGGGCCAACTTTTTAGCAAACGGAATTCCTTCACCGACAATCATAATATCAATATCATTAATAGGTCTCCCCATTAAAAGATCTCTTACAAATCCTCCAACAACATAAACCTCAACATTCTCTTTTTGACCCAGTTCGCCTGCAGAAAAAAGTATTGAACGAACAGCATCATAACTATCAAGTTTTAATAGATCTTTGATATTTGCCATAGTATAAATTACCTAGATAGACCGAATACAAACACCTTGTAAAGAAAAACCTTTATTATCAATTTCCAGATATGGCAAAAAGAAACATATTCCTCATTCCATTTATTCTTTTCTTTAATATGGTCTTTTGCCAATTTTCTTCTGTGGATGTTACTCTAGATGATAGACTACTAAGGAGTGAAGAGAAACAAGAGGTAATAAACATGAAGAATGATATACAAAGATTCTTCTTAAGCACAACTTGGGATGACAACTATAGTGACCTTTCAGTTCCTATCTATATCCAGATCATATTTGAAGGTTTAACAGAAAAAGGCAACGAATCAATCTATAACTGCCAAGCTCTGTTTTCTAATGGTGGGGATCTACGTTATTTTGATAAAAGCGTTCAATTTTATTATAATTCGGGAAATAGCCTTTATTATGACCCGGTGCTTTTTGAACCACTTACTGGTTTTCTTGCATATTATGCACATCTTATCTTAGCAGGAGAAATTGACACTTACGAATTTAATGGTGGCAATGGATCATTTGAGCTTGCTAGAGATATTGCCTTACGTGGCTCATCATCAGAGTATAGAAAAGGCTGGGGGTCGCGTACAACCCTTGTTGATAATCTAAATCGAAATATTGGCTTACGAAAAGCACGGCTCGCGTGGTTTATAGCCGTTGATCTTTTTAAAGATGGTGATATGGATGGAGTTATCCAAGAATTAAATACCATGCTAGATGGACTTTCTCAGTCATTCAGGGANCTAGGTAGAGANAACTATACCCAATATTTCATGAAGGTGCATTCAGAAAAGATTGCAAAGATGCTNTCCATGCTTGGACAAAAAGAATTTCTCAANGATATGAAAGAATTAGACCCTGACAGACGNGATATATATCAATCNGCTTTAAGCTCTATTTCTGGATAGGTATTTTTACCAAATAAATAATGAGCTAGAACAATAGGAGTCTTACACATGTTTCTAAATAGATTCTTATCCTTAACCTGCCTAATAGAACTGAACCAATAACGTTTTTTAATTATAGTATGAGGGTGCCCCAGTATCCATATCGCTGAGCGTATAATTCCAGAGGCATGTCTATAATCAAACTTGATCAGCGCATAACCCAGTGCTATAAACTCAAGCATTACTCTTATTATTCCAATATAAAATGCAACCGGTAATGAATAATTACCAAATAACATTAAAAGAGAATTGCGATGATTTAAATAATACTTACGATGGGTGTGCATCGGCAATGAAACTGCATTTTTATGATAAACAACTGAACTTGGATCCACCCATACTTTATATCCCATTGCCTGTAAACGCCAACAAAGATCTATTTCTTCCATGTGAGCAAAAAATACCTCATCAAATTGCCCTGCTGCTTTAAAAAGGCTAGTCCTGACTATCATGGCTGTTCCAGAAGCCCAAAAACACTGCCTAGAATCATTATATTGCCCGTTATCTTTCTCCTGCTCTAAAAATAAACGACCTCTTGCAAATGGGTAACAAAAAATATCCATCATACCACCAGATCCACCAGCATAGTCAAATATATTTTGTTTGTAGTAGTTCAAGATCTTTGGTTGAGCAGCCGCAATATTATCATTCTGGACCATTGTGTTAACAAGATGATCCAACCACATTATGTCTTGTATGGTATCATTATTTAAAAATACTAAATAGTCTCCCTTTGCAATTTTTGCACCTCGATTACATCCTCCAGCATAACCATAATTTTGATCATTTTCTAAAAGCTTTACATTGGGATGATTGCTCTTTACCCAATCTTGACTACCATCGCTAGATGCATTATCTGAAATGATGATCTCATAAGAATCATAGTTTGTTTTAAGTAATGATTTAATGCACTCAGAAAGAATTTTAATACCATTCCAGTGTGGGATGATAATTGAAACTAGGGGTTGAACTTTGGTCATATTGACCTGCGCTATTTATCCCTCGGAACGGATCTTTTCAAGGATCTCTGCTGCATTGTTATCTTGAGGGTATCGAATAACCCAATCAGATAAAAGTATTTCGGCTTCTTCTAGTTTATTCGTCTCTCTATAAATAAAGATAAGTGATGATATAATTTCTGAATAGGCTTTTTCCCAGCGTGCCCATTCACCTTTTCGAACTGTGTTATTACCAAAACCTCTTGATCTTACCATGCTCTCTAATTGTAAGTATGTTAGTCTCATATCCTCCAAAATACTAATAGCTAATTCAGTATCATTTAGCTCTCTGTAGAATGTGTTTGCATAATCAACCTTATTAAGAGGCTTTCCATTATCACGAGCAATCAATGTTTCCATAATTTCTTTCATTGATTCTGTTTCACCAAGGTCACCGTAGATACGAGCTACTTGATGGTGAAGGTCTTCTGATTGAATAGGAATAGTGTTAGTAGGAATCTTTTCTTCCATTTTATCAAGGATCAAAACAATCTTTTCTTTAAGGTCCGCTAATTCTTGTTCTGACCTATCCTTCTTCTTGTTATTCTTTTTTTGATAATCCATGTATAAAGTAAACGCTAGTTGTACGTAGGCACTTCTATAATTCTGAAGGAGTCGCTTGGTCTGTTTATTATAGTATATTCTTTCATTGCCGAGATTTCTAAACATATATCCAGGTTGATATTCTCTAGACCAGTGATTAGAATCTTCCACCTTATTATAAAAAACTGAATGGTCAAAATCTGTGTACCAACTTTTTGGACCTATATCTGTCATAAGATTTGCGTACATACTCTCAATATCTACTGGTTTTGTTTTATGGCTTTTCAATTGGAACGTTAATCCTTGCATATCAAGGTATTTATCCAGCCCAATACGGTTCTGTTGAGAAACAGTTACGGCAAAATATATTGGGATCCTCCATGAAGCATCATTAATAATACGCATTATCATCATATCTTGGACTCTGAGTGCTTGCCCTTGATAAGTAGGCCTCATTTCCCACTCTATATAACCTTTGTCATTCTTGGGGTCATTATAGACAGGAACTTGAACCTTCTGTTTTTCCCAGCGCTGAAGACTAGAGGTCAATCTATCAATTTGTAGATCACTTAATGTTATAAAGCTGGTTTCTTTTGGACGTTTATCCCTCCATTGTTTTATATACCATGGGGTATTCAATAAACTTAGGTTCACTACAGCTACATCTGTTCTAACCTTTTCAACTTCCTGAAGATACCATAGTGGGAAGGTGTCGTTATCTCCATTAGTAAAGATAACACCATTAGGCCCACAAGACTGAAGAAGATTATAACTATAATCCCAAGCAACAAAATTTCCAGAGCGAGAATGAGAATGATAATTAGAATTTGCCATTACTAGAGGCACAAAAATAATCTGTAATACCACAGCTAAAGAGATGAGCCTTTTACTGAGGTCACCATCCTTAACATATTTTGTTATCCATTCACTTATGGCTGCGGTACCTACCCCGATCCAAACAGAAAATGCAAAGAAACTTCCTACATAAGAATAGTCTCTTTCTCTTGGCTGGGGATCATCTTGGTTTAGATAAATGATTATTGCGTACCCAGTCATAATGAATAATGACATGACAGAGAATGCCATTTTATCATCACGATATGCATGATAGAACATCCCAAGAATACCAAGTATGAATGCCAATGGTATTCCAAATTGTGTTACATTAATCCCATCTTCACTATTTTTTGCACCCATCCTTATAACGCCTGGGTCTGTAGCGGGACCACGTCCAACAAACTGCCATAAAAAGTATCGAT
>NZJM01000070.1 GCA_002692205.1 Legionellales bacterium
AATACCGCCCAACCAAAAACTTATCCATGTTCTACCACAAGAATTCATCATAGATGGGCAGGAGGGGATTAGATTTCCAAAAGGTATGTCGGGCGTTCGACTCGAAGCCAAAGTTCATCTAGTAACAGGCGCAGTTAGTGCGGCACAAAATATTACAAAATGCGTTCGTAAATGTGGACTGGAAGTTACCGATCTTGTTTTAGAGCAAGTAGCCTCAAGCCAATCTGTTTTAACCGATGATGAAAGAGACCTCGGTGTCTGTATGGTTGATATAGGTGGCGGAACATCAGATATTGCTGTTTTTAAAAATGGAGAAATATTACACACACACGTTATTCCAATTGCAGGAGATGCAGTTACCAATGACATAGCCGTTGCTTTAAGAACACCAACACCACACGCTGAAGACATAAAAATTCAATATGCCTGCGCACTAACACAACTAACGAATCCAGAAGATACGATTGAAGTTCCAGGCGTAGGAGATCGTAAACCACGTCGTTGCGCCCGCAATATATTAGCCGGAGTTGTTCAGCCGAGATATGAAGAGTTATTTTCACTAATCCATGCTGAATTAAGAAGAAGTGGCATGGAGGATATTATTGCTGCTGGAATTGTTCTAACGGGTGGAAGTTCAAAAATGGAAGGAGCAATAGAGCTTGCAGAAGAAATATTTCATATGCCAGTACGCTTGGGAATACCTCAACATATAACTGGTCTCGCAGATAATGTTAAAAATCCAATCTATGCGACAGCAGTTGGCTTATTACTTTATGGTCAAAAACAAGAACGCGATGAAATGACACGAATTGATATGAATAGTGGAATTAAAAGTTTTTGGGTAAGAATAAAAAGTTGGTTTCAGGGTCATTTTTAGATTTAAAAATTAATTGTAATTTTAGGAGGGTAAAAATATGCCATTTGAATTAGTCAATGCAACTAATCAGCCAGCACTTATTAAAGTAATAGGTGTTGGTGGAGGTGGGGGCAATGCGGTTATGCATATGCTCAAAAGTAATATTGAAGGCGTGGAATTTATTTGCGCAAATACGGATGCCCAAGCACTTAAGGAGTCAGGGGTAGAGCCTGTTTTACAATTAGGTTCTGGTATTACCAAAGGTTTAGGTGCAGGCTCTGATCCCGAAGTCGGAAGACAAGCTGCTCTAGAGGACAGAGATAGTATAATGGCTGTTCTTGAGGGAGCTGATATGCTCTTTATTGCAGCCGGTATGGGTGGAGGGACAGGCACTGGTGCAGCACCAGTAGTAGCTCAAGTTGCTAGGGAGATGAATATACTGACTGTTGCAGTTGTAACTCGCCCTTTTAAATTTGAAGGAAAGAAACGTTCAAATATAGCTGATGAAGGTATCACCGAATTAAAACAATTTGTTGATTCACTTATTACCATACCTAATGAGAAACTTAAGGAAGTTCTCGGTGGTTCAATTACTATGGTAGACGCATTTGCAACAGCAGATGATGTATTGACGGGATCAGTACAAGGTATTTCTGAATTAATTACTCGTCCAGGCATGATTAATGTTGATTTTGCGGATGTGCAGACAGTTATGAAAGAGCAAGGTATGGCAATGGTTGGTTCGGGTGTTGCCGAAGGAGAAGATCGTGCAAAAAAAGCTGCCGAAGCTGCTATCAGTAGTCCTTTATTAGAAGACGTTAATCTCGCAGGTGCTAGAGGCATCTTGGTTAATATAACTGCTAGTGAAGATATGACGATTGAGGAATTTGAGGAAGTGGGTGAAATAGTTAGAGGGTTTGCTGCAGATGATGCAACCACGATCGTCGGGACGTGCACCGATCCTGAAATGACTGAAAGCATAAGGGTGACAATTGTAGCCACAGGTCTTGGAAGTATAACAAGACCCTCTGCCATAGATGCCCCTGATTTACAGGCTGTTCCAAAAGCTGGGTTTACGACTGATTATCATGATTTGGATAAACCAGCTGTTACTCGTTATGGTCAAGATGTCGATTTATCGAGAAATATTGACATGAAGGATTATGCTGAGCCAGCACCCGAGGAGAATACTGTAAATTCAGAGCTAATTGAGAAAAACTCCGATGATCAGATGGATATTCTTGATATTCCTGCATTTTTAAGAAGACAGGCCGACTAGATGCATCTGATTATATGCTAGAAATTATTATTAAGAGAGTGAAATTATGACCAGATAAACAGATCTTTACTAAAATTTGCCAGCTCATAATTAAATTAATAGAATGGTTCATCAAACAATAAGAACTCATTCAATTATAAGATAAATTAATGATAAGGCAACGCACATTAAAGAATGTGATCCGAGCAACTGGGGTGGGTCTCCACACGGGCAAAAAGGTGTTACTAACGCTAAGACCTGCTCCAACAAATACAGGTATCATATTCCGCAGGGTTGACCTTGACCCAGCTATAGAAATTCCAGCGCAACCAAAATTCGTCGGTGATACGAGTCTTTCTACAACTTTAATTAAAGATAGCGTCCGTATTTCAACTGTTGAACATTTACTTTCAGCACTTGCAGGTTTCGGAATAGATAATATATTCGTTGATCTTACAGCGGATGAAGTTCCAATAATGGATGGAAGTGCCGGTCCATTTGTTTTTTTAATTCAGTCTGCAGGCGTGCAGGAACAAAATATTGCTAAAAAGTTTCTAAGAATAAAAGAGAAGGTTCGTGTCGAAAAAGATGGAAAATGGGCTATGTTTGAACCTTTTAATGGTTTTAAAGTTGGCTTTAGTATTGAGTTCGATCACCCTGTATTCAATCAAAATAATTGTCATGCAGAAATCGATTTCTCAACTACATCTTTTGTTAAAGAGGTAAGCCGTGCTCGCACCTTTGGTTTTATGCGTGATGTTGAATTATTGCGAGAGAGAAATTTAGTATTGGGTGGAAGTTTAGATAATGCTGTAGTAGTAGATGATTATAGAGTTCTAAATGAGGACGGTCTTAGATATGCAGATGAATGTGTAAAACACAAGATTCTTGATGCCATTGGCGATCTTTATTTATTAGGGCATAGTCTAATCGGCGCATTTAAAGGACATAAATCTGGGCATGAGCTTAATAATACCCTGATAAGAGAATTGCTATTAAATGAAAAGGCATGGGAGTTAGTTAGTTTTGAGTCAGAATATAAGACGCCAATTTCATTCATGCAGACAATATCCGCCAGCTAGAGTTCAGTATTATTAAGTAGAGCGATATTTTTTTTAATTTTGATTCTTATTGTTTTGATTGAGGGGTAACCCAATTTTTTATTTAAAATCGTTAGTATTTTAGGAATATTATAACGAAGGCGAGTTGCCCATGATGAAGAATCAACTACAATGGTTGCGACATCATCGTTAATGGCAGAAAGTTGAAACTGACTGGTCGGAGTTATATTTAGATGTTCTTTTAATTTTTGGTCAATTTTATGAAAAGATTTTGCTTTTTTATACAGTGATGAGATGGATGACTTTTCATCAAGTAGTACGGAAATAACATGTGGCGATTTATTCACTAATACTATGTTTCTTTAAAATTTAAAGATTTGATTATATATGCAATTATTCTTAATAACAAAATTTAGAAATAAGAGTAGAACACTTACTGTTGGGGCACTCGGTATTTTTTCGTGCTTATTTTTGTTTATTTTTGTATCTATTTTTATTTTTCAAGCTGGCAGCGAGCATACAATGAATTTGACTCGGGGCTCTTTTAAAACCTTGTATGATCAAACAGCTCCTACATGGAGCAGAGAAATAGAAGCTCAACAACAAAGAATTAGCGCATTAAAAGAGAATGCAGAAAATGGTCTTGATGCCCTAGCTACAAAGCTTAGTAATTTGCAGGCTAGAATTATGCGCTTAGATGCGCTTGGATCTCGTTTAGCTAAATTTGTGGATTTTGACGATATAGTATTTGATGTATCTACGAATCCAGGAATTGGCGGTAGAGAACCATCAGATTTACTCAGTTCAATGGATGTAAACGATTTTATAGCTGAGCTGGAAGAATTAGACGATAGGATTCAAGATCGTGCAGAGAAATTAGCGGCAATGGAGTCAATGCTGATTGAGAGGACTATTCATAATCAAATTCCATCAGGCTCACCAACAAAAAATGGTTGGATATCCTCAGCATATGGTAAAAGACTTGATCCAATATCAGGTAAAATTCAATTTCACTACGGAGTAGATTTTGCTGGCAGAGCAGGGTCAGCAATAAATTCAGTAGCTTCAGGATTAGTTACATGGTCTGGCTTTCGTTATGGTTATGGAAATATGGTGGAAGTTAATCACGGGAATGGCTATCAAACTCGTTACGCGCATCATGAAAAAAATCTCGTTGTTGTGGGCCAGAAGGTTGAGAAAGGCCAAGTTATCGCACTTATGGGGGAATCAGGTAGAACAACTGGCCCGCATGTGCATTTTGAAGTGCTGAAAGACGGAACTCCTTTAAATCCAATAAAATATACTTCATCAAAATAATTACTTCCGCATTTACTTACCAATTTTAATTTATTGAGCGTAGAATTACGCACGATTTTTTATGTAATAACTAAAGAACAGATTAAAAATGATTATAAATTTCTTAAAAAAAATATTCGGAAGTCGCAATGAAAGAGTTATAAAGCGATTAGGGAAAACTGTAAAAAAAATAAATGCATTTGAAGATGATTTTATATCGATAAATGAAGTTGATTTCCCAGATAAAACGAACGAATTTAGAAAAAGAGTTGCTGATGGGGAGAGTTTAGATAGCATATTACCTGAGGCATTTGCATTAGTTAGAGAGGCTGGTAAACGTGTATTAAATATGCGTCACTTTGATGTTCAGCTCATAGGTGGCATGGTATTACATAACGGTAATATTGCTGAAATGAGAACAGGTGAGGGAAAAACATTAGTAGCAACATTAGCAGCATATTTGAATTCGTTATCAGGCGAAGGTGTTCACATAATTACTGTCAATGATTATTTAGCAAAACGTGATGCTGAATGGATGGGGCAGCTATATAATTTTCTTGGTTTAAGTACAGGCGTTATTATATCCGGCCTGTCAATGGACCAAAGAAAGTCTGCATATTCGTGTGATATAACATATGGGACAAATAATGAATTTGGTTTTGATTACTTACGTGACAACATGTCATTTAGTACTGAAGGGAAAGTCCAAAGAAAATTAAATTTTGCGATTGTTGATGAAGTTGATTCAATTTTGATAGATGAAGCGAGAACGCCATTAATTATTTCAGGTGCAGTTGATGATAAAACAGAATTGTATTTGAAAATAAATGAATTAATTCCCTCATTAGTCTTACAAGAAAAAGAGGATGGGCCGGGTGATTTTACTTTAGATGAAAAATCAAAACAGGCTTATTTCACAGAGGCTGGTCATGATAATATTGAACGTCTTTTAAGAGAAAAAAATATAATAAAAGAAGGGCAGGGTTTATATGATCCTGTAAATATGGGTGTTTTACATCATTTGAATGCTGGTTTAAGAGCGCATCATTTATTCAGTAATGACGTTGACTATCTAGTTCAAGATAATCAGGTAGTTATTGTAGATGAATTTACAGGACGCTCAATGCCTGGTCGCAGATGGTCAGATGGTCTACATCAAGCAATCGAAGCGAAGGAGAATGTACCTATACAAAGCGAAAATCAGACACTCGCGTCGATAACATATCAGAACTACTTTCGTTTATATTCTAAATTGTCAGGTATGACAGGGACAGCCGATACAGAAGCTTTTGAGTTTCAAACAATATATGCTCTTGAGGTTATTGTCGCACCTACACATATGGAAATGATTCGCGATGATCAAAGTGATGTTATATTTTTAACTGCAAAAGAAAAATTTGTTGCAATAGTTGAAGATATAAAAAGATGTCAAGATAGAGAACAGCCTGTTTTAGTTGGAACAGCATCAATAGAAGTATCTGAATATTTATCAAATCTACTTAATAAGAATAAAATTCAACATCAAGTTTTGAATGCAAAATTTCATGAGAAAGAAGCTGATATTATAGCTCAAGCTGGAAGATTATCGGCAGTTACTATAGCAACTAATATGGCTGGCCGCGGGACAGATATCGTTTTGGGTGGAAACTACGATGCAGAGGTCAAAGCAATTAATCAAGCATCTTCTGAAAAAATAAATAAACATAAAATGGATTGGGAGCAACGCCATAAAAAAGTTATTAATAGCGGTGGTTTACATATAATAGGGACCGAAAGACACGAGTCAAGACGTATTGACAATCAGCTTCGTGGGCGTTCTGGTCGGCAAGGTGACCCAGGTTCAAGTAGGTTTTATCTCTCGTTAGAAGATAATTTAATGCGGATATTTGCAAATGATTGGGTATCCTCGACGATGGAAAAGTTAGGTATGGGAGAAGGTGAGGCAATAGAATCAAGGCTTGTAACTCGCGCAATTGAAAATGCACAAAGGAAGGTTGAGGCGCACAACTTTGATATAAGAAAGCATTTACTTGATTTTGACGATGTCGCGAATGATCAAAGAAAAGTCATATATCAACAACGTGATGAGCTACTAAATAGCGAATCTGTTGTTGATGAAGTTGAGTCAATGCGTTTTGATGTTTTCGAATCTATTTTAGATGTACATATTCCTCACGAGAGCATGTATGAGATGTGGGATATTAATGGCCTAGAAGAAGTATTACAGAATGAATTTGGGATTAGTATCGACATACAATTATGGCTTTCTAATGATCAATCATTAGATGATGAAAGTTTACGTAATAAAATTCATGAAGAAGTTAAAAAAGTCTATCTTGTTAAAGAAAAAGATATCACTTCTGAGTTGATGAGAAGAATAGAAAAGCAAGTAATGCTGGATGTTTTAGATAGGCATTGGAAAGAAAATCTAGTCAATATGGATCATCTAAGACAAGGTATAGGGCTCAGAAGTTTTGCAGCAAAAAATCCAAAACAAGAATACAAACGAGAATCTTTTGATTTATTTCTTCAGATGCTTGAAAACGTTAAACGTGATGTAGTTGTTTTTTTATATAGAGTTAGTATACGAAATGAGGAAGATATTGCATTAGCAGAA
Organism: Legionellales bacterium; assembly: GCA_002692205.1. GTDB lineage: Bacteria > Pseudomonadota > Gammaproteobacteria > Eutrophobiales > Eutrophobiaceae > UBA11869. The sequence goes on from NZJM01000070.1 coordinate 7,089, forward strand.
AATAGAAAAAATAATCAAAAGATGAATTATAGACATCCTAATGCTGTCGATAGTTTAAATGAAGGCGCTCAAGAAAAAGAGTCATCAAGCAAACCATATGTAAGAAATAAACCTAAAATAAGGCGCAATGAGCCGTGTCCATGTGGTTCAGGAAAAAAATATAAGCAATGTCACGGAAGATTAGCTTAACTGGTATAATTCTATTAATAATCTTTAATTAAGAGGAAATTTAGAGATGTCAGTAGGATTAGAGCAACCTAAATCCCTAATAAAAGTAGAAGGCATCCGTCTTTCAGCTTGTTCAGCTGGGATTTACAATAAAAAACGTGATGATTTAGCATTGATAGAAATAGCTAAGGACAGTGTCATAGCTGCGGCTTTTACTAAAAATAATTTTTGTGCAGCACCCGTTGAAATTTCAAAAAGTAATTTACAAAAAGCTAACCCACAATATTGTTTAATTAACGCAGGTAATGCAAATGCTGGAACAGGGAGGGTTGGTGTATTAAATTCTAAAGCGATATGTAAAGAATTAGCAAAAAAAATCAATTGTATCGAAGAAGAGGTGCTCCCATTTTCAACAGGTGTTATTGGGGAAGATCTACCAGTCAAAAAAATAAACCAAGCAATACCAACATTAATAAAAAATCTTTCTGAGAATTCATGGCTAGATGTTTCAAAAGCGATCATGACAACTGACACGATGCCAAAAGCAATTTCAAGTCAGATTAAGATCGACGATTCAATGATAAACATTACTGGAATTACAAAAGGGTCTGGTATGATAAAGCCCAATATGGCAACAATGCTTTCATTTATAGCTACCGATGCCAATGTGACAAAAGAAATTTTAGATAAGATAAAACAAAATTCTTTATTTAAGAGTTTTAATAGAATAACAGTTGATGGTGATACATCAACTAATGATTCGTTTATTTTGATTGCAACATGCAAATCTAAGCTACCATTAATAGATAATGAAGATAGTAAAGCATTCACAATATTAGAAAATGAAATTACAGAGGTTTGCAAAAAATTAGCACAGACTATTGTTAGGGATGGAGAAGGGGCTACGAAATTTATTTCCATTCAAGTTGATGGAGGAAATAAAATATCTGAATGTCTCTCAATTGCATATAAAGTTGCTGAATCCCCTCTCGTAAAAACTGCATTCACAGCATCGGACCCAAATTGGGGAAGAATAATTGCAGCAATAGGTAATGCTGAAATATCTGATCTTGATACAAGCAAAATCAATATTTATATTAATGACGTATGTATTGTCGGTAATGGTGAGAGATCTGATACATATACTGAAGAAAAAGGGAAGAAAGTAATGATATGCGATGAAATCGTACTGAAGATAGAACTTAATAGGGGAAATTATAGCGAGCAGATATGGACAACAGATTTATCTCATGAATATATAAAAATAAATGCTGAGTATCGAAATTAAAATATGAATTCAAGGCTGCATGTAGTCGTTGGTATTCTTTTCAATTCAAATAAAGATAAGATTCTAATCAGCAAAAGAACAGAAAAAAGTGAATTATCAGATTTTTGGGAGTTTCCCGGTGGTAAAGTTGAAAGTAATGAGGTGCCATTTTCGGCATTGAATCGTGAATTTACCGAAGAATTAGGGGTAGATATAAAGAAAGCAGTAAGATTAGTCGAAATTAATCATGATTACGTTGAAACAAAAGTTCTTCTGGATGTTTGGATTATCAACGAATATGAAGGGGAGCCAACTGCTCTAGAAGGACAAGAAATAGAGTGGTCAAGAATAGATAATTTGAGTAATTATAGATTTTTGGAAGCAAATAAACATATTATGCAAACTCTTTTTTTGCCAGAGATCTACGGCATAAGCAATCAATCTTACAGTAACCTATCAAAATTATATTCTGATGCTAAAAATTATTTTAGTCGAGGTTTAAAAATATTTCAGTTAAGATTAAAGTTAGAGAAAGATAATGAATTAATTAAAGAAGTAAAGAAGTTAAGTATCGAAGCAAAAAAACATGGTGCAAAATTGATCTTGAATGGGAACGCTTCTGATGTTGAATGTTTTTCCGTTGATGGCATTCACCTCAAATCAAGAGAAATTTTTAATTATACAAGTAGACCCATAAGCAGTGATTATATTCTAGGTGCTTCATGCCATGACGAATCTGAAATTCACCATGCAATTAAACTAAATGTTAATTATATATTTATATCTCCCGTATTAAATACTAATAGTCACCCTAAGGATAGGGCATTAGGTTGGGATAAGTTCAAAGAGCTAACAGTACACGCAAATATTCCTGTATATGCTCTAGGCGGCCTGTTACATAGTGACTTAAAGCTAGCTAAAGAGAATGGCGCTTATGGTATTGCAATGATAACAGCACTCAATGATTTATATTGTTAGATTAGAAGGTGCAACAATGAAGTTCAAAATCTATATTGCCCTTTGTTTGAACTTGTTTAGAAGTTAAAGTATCAACTTCCATAAACCTTACTGTAAACCTGTTTTTAATACCACTTATGTCTGGATAAAAAGGACTTTCTGAATGAATTTTTATTCTAATTAGTTGACAAGATGCATTAGATTCTATTTGTTGGTGATAAAAACCTGATGCTGCATTTTGATTGATAGGGCTACTAGATTTTCTGATATTATCTAACAGTATATAAGTAGCATGATTTATAGGATTTAGATCAGATGACCAATTACGTATTTCTTCTTTTTTCTTTTGCTCAGATTCATTCAGCCAGTGGTGTAGTCTTGGTAAATCAAAATTACATGTTCCAGCTGGGATATTCATTCTTTGACTAAATATTTTTATAAATTCATTATTTTTAAAAACATCAGCAGGTTGATACAATGGATTCTGAATATGTGAGAGTTGCTCATTAATTAAATTCTTTGCCATACTTAATCTATCTTCATCTATCTCCTCACTGTTTTTTAAAGTATTCAATACATCGGACTGCCTCTTAAGTTCCTTTATAATCTCATTTTTAATATCTGATCGTAATAGTAATTCACTAATTTCAAGAAGTGTTGCTAACACAGTAATATAGTCAGAATCACCATTATTTTTTAGATGGTAACGAATAATGGCATATAAATGCTCTAAACGCAGCAGACCTCTAATACGCTCATTCATTGGGTGCTCATATATTATTTCATTATCCATTTGATTATTAAGAATAATATAATTACCCAAATTTTTGATTGCTAATTGCTAGATATTTTTGATGTAGTGCTTTCACAGTTTTATTTAGACTTTTAATTTCTTCATTATTTTCAATTATATCATCTGCGTATTTTAAACGCTCAGTTCTATTTATTTGTGTTTCCATGATATTACTTAATAATTTTTTCGATATTTTATCTCTTTTTAGGACTCTTTCGATCTGTTTATTTTCATCCGAATCAATGACAAGAACTCTATCAAAGTAACTCATAGTTTTCGTTTCAATAAGAAGCGGAATAACAACCAAGCAATAGGGATAATTAATAAGAAGTATTTTAGCGTTAATTTTTTTAAAAACCTCTGGATGTATAATCTTTTCAAGTTTAATTCTTTTAGAATTATCATTGAATATGGTATTACTCAATTTAGACCGATTAATTTCTCCTTTGTTTGTCAGAATATCGCTCCCAAATTCTTCTATAATTTTTTTAAAACAGGGCATATTTGGTGAGGTTATTTCTTGTGAAATCATATCAGCATCAATTACAGGAGCACCAAGTTGCTCAAAGATTGACGAAACGGAAGATTTGCCAGAACCAATCCCACCAGTTAAAGCTATACTTAACGTCAGCGACATGATTTAAGCTACAAGATTAAGATAGGAAGATATCAAATACGGACTCAATATCATTGATATCCAACCAGAAAATGCTAGATAAGGGCCAAATGGGATCCCTTTATTTTTATCATAGGATTTATTAATAATTAGTGTAAGCGCAACAATGATCCCGATTACCGCAGAAAATATCATAATAGGCGCTAAATTTTGCCATCCAAACCATGCGCCAAAAACAGCAAGTAACTTAAAGTCACCATGGCCCATAGCTATTTTTCCAGTCGCTAATTTAAAAACGAAATAAACAGACCATAAAATTCCATATCCAAATATTGCTCCAAAAACACTGGAATTTATATCGCTAAATATATTAAAAGTATTTATTAAAATACCAAGCCATAGTAAAGGTAGGGTTATGTCATCTGGCAAATACCATTTTTCAAAATCAATAGCACTTAAAGCAATAAGCGCCCATGTTAAAACTATTGCAAAAAAAGCTTGTATTGAAACTCCAAATATAAAGGCTATAAAACATACTGACAAAGCACTAATAATTTCGATTATAGGGTACCGGATCGATATATTTTTTTTACAATTTTTACATTTCCCTTTTAACAAAAAATAACTTAGTAAAGGAATATTTTCAGAAATTTTAATTTTATAGCCACAGAAAGGACAATGTGAAGGGGGATACACTAAGTTGAAGGTGCGTTCTTCATTAGCCTCATTTTTATCTATTTTCAGAAGTTCACAGCATTCTTTTTTCCAGCCTCTTTCCAGCATTAGTGGCAATCTAGTGATTACTACATTGAGAAAACTTCCGACTACAAGACCAATTAAGAAAACTAATAATAAATAATAACTAAAATTATTTTGCAGAAAGTCAACGAATATATGCACGGATAATTTTTATAATTTAGTTTTTAGAAAATTAAATAATAATTTTTTATCTTTATACAACAGCGCCCATTTTAAATATTGGTAAATACATGCCAACGACAATACCACCGATAACAACTCCCAAAAAGGCCATAATCATTGGCTCTAGCAGACTAGTTAATGCTTCAACTGCATCGTCAACTTCTTGTTCGTACCAATCGGCAACTTTTCCTAGCATTGTGTCAATTGCGCCCGATTCTTCACCAATTGCAACCATTTGAACGACCATATTAGGAAATAAGCCAGTCTCACGCATTGACGCTTGTAGTTGAGTACCTGTCGAAATCTCATCTTTCATTTTCATAGTTGCATCATAATAAACAATATTACCAGTTGCTCCAGCAACTGAACTCATTGCTTCAACTAATGGTGTGCCAGCAGCGAACATTGTTTCTAGTGTCCGTGCAAATCTGGCTATAGCGGATTTTTCCAGTAAATCACCAATAACAGGTACTTTAAGTATCGCACGATCGAGAAAATGTTGTACTGGTACCGAACGTTTTTTTAATTCAAGTAAGCCATATATAGTAATTCCTAATAACCCAAATAATTTCCACCAGTGGCTAACAAAGAAATCTGATGCATCTATTAAAAATTGTGTCAAACCCGGTAAGTCAGCACCAAAACTTCCAAATAATTCAGAAAATTGAGGTATTACAAATATCATCAGAATTGTTACCACAATAATTGCTGCGACAATAACTGCCATTGGATAAAATAAAGCCGATTTTATTTTTGATTTCAGAGCTTCTGTCTTTTCTAAGTATGTTGCTAATTTGTGTAAAATTGCCTCTAAAATACCGGCGTGTTCACCAGCTTCAATTAAATTGCAATAAAGCGAGTTAAAATGTAATGGATGTTTTCTAAGGGCATCAACCAAACTATTTCCAGATTCAACATCAGCCTTGATGGCTAAAATTAGGCTCTGCATTCCTGGGTTGTCATGGCCACGACCTGTGATTTCAAATGATTGGACCAAAGGTACTCCAGAAGACATCATAGTTGCTAATTGGCGACTCCAAACGCAAATATCTTTTGGTACTACTTTTGATTTACCAGCTCCAAAAAGTGGTTTTGGTTTTTTCTTAACTTTTGTGGGATTAATCTTTTGTCTTCTTAATATTGCTCTAACCAGTGCTTCACTATGCCCACTAATTTCCCCCTTTACTCTTTTTCCCGAGGCATCCTTACCCTCCCATATGAACATTACACTTTTTTGCTTTAATTCTGCCATCATATTTTCTCTAATCTAATGTTACGCGGTTAACTTCAGCAAGACTGGTAATTCCGTCGGCTGCTTTTTGTAATCCAGATCTTCTAATATTCCATGTCCCTTCTTTATCCGCCTGATCAGCTAATTGTACTGCATTAGCGCCCTCTATAATTAATCGTTTTAGGTCTTCGGATATTGGCATTACCTGATAGATACCAGCTCTTCCCTTGTAACCAGGATTTTCCTCGCTCTCCTCACCAGGCCCGTATAGTTGAATGCCCTTTTCTATCATATCCTCTGGGAAGTCTTCTTTTCTAAGCGCATCTTCCGGCATCGTAATTTCTACTCGATTTTCAGGGTTAAGTCGCCGAAGCAATCGTTGTGCTGTAATCAGATTTATACTGGTTGCAACTGCAAAGGCTTGAATGCCCATGTCTTGTAGGCGGGTAAGTGTCTGAGGTCCATCATTAGTATGCAATGTCGACATTACCATATGACCTGTTTGAGCTGCTTTTACTGCTATACCACCCGTTGTTATATCTCTAATTTCACCAACTAGTATGATATCTGGATCTTGTCTTAGAAAAGCTTTAAGAGCTTTTGGAAAATCCATTCCGGTTTTTTCATCGATCTGCACTTGATTAACACCTGGTAAATTAATTTCCACAGGGTCTTCTGCTGTTGAAATATTTATATCAGCCTTATTTAAAATATTGATTCCGGTATATAATGAAACAGTTTTTCCTGAACCTGTAGGACCTGTTACTAAAAACATTCCATATGGTTTTTGAAGATTTGTTAGAAATAATTCTTTTTGATGTTCCTCATAGCCAAGCTGATCTATTTGTAAAGCCGCGGCATCAGAATCCAATATACGCAAACAAGCTTTTTCTCCAAATAAAGTAGGACAAGTACTAACACGAAAATCAATAGACTTTGATTTAGATATTTTTAATTTAATTCTTCCGTCTTGAGGCACCCTTCGTTCCGATACATCTAAACGTGACATCACTTTTATTCTCGCGGCAATTTTTCCAGATAAGCTGGTTGGGGGCTTTGCAACCTCTGTCAAGACACCATCAATACGATAACGTACTCTATATGTTTTTTCGTAAGGTTCGAAGTGGAGATCAGAAGCGCCTTTTTTAATAGCATCTAATAAGCATTTATTAACGAATCGAACAACAGGAGCATCATCGACATCAGAATCATCCTGCTCTTGAGGACCATCTTCAGCAACTTCAAGTTCATCAAGATTATCTAGATCATCGTCTCCCATATCGCCGAGTCCACCATCAGCATCATCCAGAATTTTCTCAATTCTATTCGACAATTTATCAACTTCAACAACGACAGCATGCGCATTAAGACCTGTAGCGAATTTAATTTCATCTAATGCTTGAATATTTGTTGGATCGGCAACGGCTACTGCAAGTCTTTTGCCGCGCTTAAAGATCGGCAGTGCGTTATGTTTTTTTATTAATTCGGGATTTACTAGTTTGACGAGTTCCGGGTCTATATCAATCAAATCTATTGCTGTTATACACATACCAAATTCTTGCGCAGCGGCAGATGCAACTGTTTTACTAGATACTAATTTATCTTCAACAACTTGATTCACAAAAGCAGTTTTCTTTTTTTGTGACTCCGCAAAGACTCGTTCGGCACTTTGCTGATCAATATGACCACCTCGCACTAATGTACGGGCAAGTCCACTAAGAGTTATAGATTTTTCTTGTGTTGCCATAGGAAAACTTCTTCAACATATTTATTAGATTATTGGTATAAATATAGATTATATGGTCAAAATAACCAACTTTAAATTGTATGGAAATTAGAAAAAATAGCTTAAAAACAGCAAGATTTTGCAATTTTTAAAGCACTATAGGGTTTTTTATGCCTGTATTACGTAAATTATTAGTTGTGCGCACCTTATCATTGAAATCCTATTTCTTTGTCGAATAAGCAGCAATTTCGCAATTTGGCAAATTTTCGACGATATAATTAGATTGGGCTAGATTAATTTATCCAAATCATCGTAGCTATTCTTCCAGTTTCTCCATCACGGCGGTACGAAAAGAATTCATTGTGCATTTGATATGTGCATAGGCCGCTTTCATAAATTTGATTAATACCAAGATTAATTAATGTAATTTTGACAGCGTCACTCAAACTGCAGTGCCAGTGGTCATCGTCTTTTTTGAATGCACTTTCAAGCAATTTAGAATGTTCTAGAAAGGCATAATAAACATCTTTACTTACCTGATAGTGTTCTTGACTTATGCATGGTCCTATCCAAACGATTAATGATTTCGTGGAAGAAAAAATTTTTATAGTATCTTCAATAATCCCTTTACAAATACCTCTCCATCCAGCATGTATAGCAGCAACTTTATTCTTCTTTGTATCACAAAGTAAAATCGGGACACAATCAGCTGTAGTCACCACACAAACCCTATTTTTTTGTGTTGTATAACTAGCATCAGCTTTGAGATTCTTTGGTATATCATCAATAGATAGAATTTTTCTATCATGCGTTTGCTCAAGCCAAATTGGATCATTGGGTAGATTCAAGTGAGTTAAAAGAGCATCTCGATTTTTTTTAACATTATTTACATTATCACCAACATTCAATGATAAATTCAATTCATTATAGGGATGTTTGCTGTACCCGCCCATTCTCATTGAGACACCAGCTTTTATATTTTTTGGGGCTGGCCATTTTGCATCCATCCATAATTTCTTTTTATTACAAATCATTTTTATTTAATATTTCAATCAAATTTTTCATATCATTAGGAAGCTCAGCGGTGTAGCCAATAACTTTTTTCGATCTTGGATGTTCTAATTCGAGACTATATGCGTGTAAAGCCTGACGTTTAAATTTTTTTAAAAAATTACGCAAGGTTAAATCAATATCTTTTTTCAGTGAAAGATTTTTTCCATATAGTTGATCTCCAATAATTGGATGGTTTATGTTACTCATATGTACTCTAATCTGATGTGTTCTTCCTGTATCTAGCTGTATATCCAGATATGTGTAATGGCGATATTTTTTTATAATTCTGTAGTGAGTTACTGCTAATTTACCGTTTTCATTGACGGTCATTTTTTTTCGATTTTTAGGATGCCGACCAATTTTATTCTCGATTACTCCACCCGTTACCAGTTGACCACAAGTAACTGCCTTATAACAGCGCTTAATATCTCTTCTTTGTAATTGATCAACCAAATGAGCATGAGATTCGATTGTGCGAGCTATAATCATTATGCCAGTTGTATCTTTATCAAGACGATGAATAATGCCAGCTCTTGGTAAAACGTCTAGTTTTTCATCGAAGTGTAATAGAGCATTAACCAATGTGTGTTCACGGTTACCAGCTCCAGGATGAACAACTAACCCCATTGGTTTATTTATTATCAAAATTGATTCATCTTCATAAATAATATCTAAAGGAATGGGTTCCGCTAGGTCCTTGTTTAAGCTTTCTTGCTTAGCGTTTATTTCAATAATATCACCGACATTAACTAGATCACGTTGTTTATATTTTGACGCATTAACCTTTATCGCTCCCTCTTTAATCCATGACTGAATCCGTGATCGGGAATATTCGGGAAATAATTCAGAGAGAGCTAAATCAAGACGTTTCCTTTCAAGGTTTTCGGGTATTGTTATTTTAAGTTCAATCTTTTCCATAGGTTCAAGGCTTTTGCCCTTAAGATGCTATTAGGTTAACCTAGATAGTATGCGTAATTTAATATTTTTTTTAGTTATTTTTTCTCTTTGTGGCTGCTCATATTTTGAGGAAAAAGAAGACGAAACCAAAGATTGGGATGCAGATCGCCTATATTCAGAAGCAAAGGGAAATCTAGATGCAGGTTTTTATGCTGATGCTGTCGATTTTTATCAGCGCTTAGAATCGAGGTATCCTTTTGGGAAACACACACAACAAGCACTTATAGATTTAGCGTATGGTTATTTTAAAAGCGAGGAACATGATGCCGCAATCTCTGCATGCAACCGTTTTATCAAACTATATCCACAAAATAGTTATGTAGATTATGCTTACTATTTAAAAGGATTAGCAAATTTTAATAAAGGTAAAGCAAATGTTCAGCGATTCATTCCAAATGATATTGTAGATGAATCACAAAGAGACACAGGTTCAGCATACGAAGCTTTTCAGAATTTTTCTGAACTTATTAAGAAATATCCTGATAGTGAGTATGTTGAGGATGCACAACAACGCATGCGTCATTTAAGAAATAATCTAGCATCAAATGAAGTCTATGTTGCAAGTTACTATATGAAACGAGGAGCATTTTTAGCTGCGGCTAACAGGGCTAGATATGTTATCGAAAACTATAATCGAACATCTGCAGTACCAGAGGCACTTGTTATAATGGCGAGAGCCTATCGTATTTTAGAGATGGAGGATTTAGCTAGAGATGCAATTAGAGTGCTTAAATTAAATTATCCTAATCATCCTGGCTCGTATGAAGTCGAAGAATTAGAGATCAAATAACTTATTTCTTTTCAATATAGCCCGAGCTTATAGGGTATCGTCTATCCTTACCAAATGCTCTATTAGTTATTCTTATTCCCGGAGCCGCTTGTCTTCGTTTGTATTCGTTTTTGTCTACAAGACCTATGATTTTATAAACAGTTTCCGAGTCACAACCATTTTCAATAATTTTTTCTGGATGTTGGTCAAACTCGATATATTTCTCGAGGATGGGGTCTAGTATTTCATAATCTGGAAGAGAGTCGCGATCCAATTGATTATCACGCAGTTCTGCTGTTGGTGGTCTATCTATTGTACTCTCGGGAATGACCTTCTCTTTTGTATTGCGCCATTTTGATAGTTTGTAAACTAGAGTTTTCCATACATCCTTGAGTGGCGAGAACCCACCCGCCATATCACCGTAAAGTGTTGCATAACCGACAGATATCTCACTTTTATTGCCAGTCGTTAACACAAGCTTGTTATATTTATTCGAGACCGCCATTAATAATAATCCTCTACAACGCGCTTGAATATTTTCTTCTGTTGTATCTACTGGTAATTGACCAAAGATNGGTTTTAAAACNTCAAGAATTGCCGAAAATGGCGGTTCAATAGAAACTACCTTGCAAGAAACTTTTAATTCTTTAGCTAAGATTCGTGCATCATCAATACTAATTTTAGCCGTGTACCTTGATGGCATAATTAGGGCACTTACATTTTCAGGCCCAAGCGCATCGACCGCAATACAAAGTGTTAGTGCTGAATCAATACCGCCAGACAAACCAATGACAACACCTTGAAAATTATTTTTCATAACGTAATCTTTTACACCTAGGACAAGTGCGTTATATATATCCTCTTCAACGATTTTTTTCGTACTCATCGCTTTTATTTGATCATTAATATCTAGTTTGACCTTATATAGTTTTTCTTTAAATGAGGGAGCACGGAAAATAATATTTCCATTATTATCGGAGACCAGTGAATTACCATCAAATACCAGTTCATCCTGTCCACCAACCAGATTTACATAGACAATATGAATATTTGATTCAGCCGATCTTTCGGAGATTATTTTTTCTCTAATGGTAGTTTTATTTTTTTCATATGGAGAGGCGTTAATATTAAATAATATTTTTGCGTTAGCAGCCGCAGCATCTTCTGTAGGCTTTGGAACCCAAATATCTTCGCAAATACTGAGCGCAGCAGTTATACCTTTTATTTCGAACAAGCACGGCTTATTTCCAGATGAAAAATATCTCTTTTCATCGAACACTCCGTAATTTGGTAAGTAGCGTTTACGATATATATTTTTAATTTTCTTATCGTGTATTAGGCTACATGCATTATAAAGATTTTCATTTTCTTTCAATGGGTAACCCACAATGGCGTGTATATTTTTTGTAGCCATTTTTATTTCTTCAAGTGCAGCCTCAATAGATTTATTGAAAGCTGGTCTTAGCAATAGATCCTCAGGCGGGTACGAACAAATCGAGAGTTCAGGAAAGATAATAACATCTACTTTGTCTTTTTTTGCTTTTTCAATTGCCGTAATTATTTTTTTTGTATTACCTGATATATCTCCGACAGCAAGATTGAGCTGCCCAAGTGCCATGTGGATATTGTTACTTTCCATGCTTTATTTTTATCCAAGAACTAAGCTGATAATAGAAAAAGTGTTTCAAAATAGCGTATATCTCTAATAGATCGATTCACGATGTGAATTTACTTTGGTCGTTAATTTTAACCTAAAAATACAAAAAAATCATATGGTTAAGTAATTAAAGGGCTAGAAACAATAAAATATCACGATAATAAAAAAGTATTTTAATTAATGGTCTTTTCAGTGAATTAAGCTGAATTTCATCAGATAATATGTTGATTTTCTGGAGTTCAAACCTATAATCAGACGACAGGATATATAATTAAACTTAAAATTAAACTAAATAAGACTATAGACAAAATTTTCTAAGGAGAGGTGGCATGAGAAAGCATCAAGGTTTTACACTAATAGAATTAATGATCGTGGTCGCGATTATTGGCATTTTAGCTGCCATCGCAATCCCGTCATATAACGATTACACCGCACGGGCGCAAGTCACTGAAGCTGTCAATTTAACAAGCGGTTTAAAAACATGTATAGCTGAAGGTATTTCCGATAAAGGTAGAGCCCCAGTAATTGGAGATTGCGGCATGACAGGCGGGAATGATAAAGAATCAGGAACTAATGTCGGTAAATTTGTTGATAAAATAGAATGTGATCGTTGTGGTGAGGATGTTGATGCAGGTAACCCTGTTACTATAACTGCGACATTTAAAAGTTCAGGCGTAGCGTCAGCTATTAAAGATAAAAAATTCGCCATTGGTACGGCAGATGGTAACAATTGGGCTTGCGGAAAACTTACAGAACCAGTGGATGTTTCAGGTAATACAGATTTGGAAAATAAACATCTTCCAGGATCGTGTAAGCCATAATTTATTTGTTAATTATATAAAAAGGCCGCAGTAGCGGCCTTTTTTTTGCTTATGAAATATTAAATTCTTATAAAATTATATAAATATCATGTATTTATCTATATTTCCTAAATTTCAATTAATATATTGCCGAATAGATTATTGATATATATACTATTTTTATTTTTACGATATTTGTTAATTCTTATGAGAAAGCATCAAGGTTTCACACTAATAGAATTAATGATCGTGGTCGCGATTATTGGCATTTTAGCTGCCATTGCAATCCCGTCATACAACGATTATGTCGCTCGTTCACAAGTTACGGAAGTAATAAAGTTAGTTGGCGGCCTAAAAACCTGTATTGCCGAAGGTATCAGCACCAAAGGATTGGCACCGATTATGTCCGATTGCGGGGATCAAGGGCCAATAGATAAAAGATCAAAATTAAAGCTTGGAAAATATGTTGATTTTTTGGAGTGTGGTATATGTGGAAGTCCTATATTAATCGATAAGGACAATCCTGTAGTAATAGTTGCGAAATTTAAGAACTCGGGAGTTTCAACTCAAGTTAATGGTGAAACTCTCGCTATCGGAACTAAAGACGGAAGTAACTGGGTATGTGGACTTACTGAAAGTACTGAACTTGGAACTAAGATAAGCTCACACACGAGCCTTACAGCAAAATTATTACCAGGCACATGTAGAAATTAATATTAAAAATATTATTTCGATAACATGATGCTTTACTAGCTAACTATTTTTAACATAGCTTTTAACAATTTAGGGTTTGCAGAAATAATATTGCCACTCTCTAAATAATTGACACCACCGGTTAGTTCTGCGCTTATCCCACCTGCTTCTTGAATAAGTAAAATACCAGCGGCTATATCCCATTGCTTTAAATTGAATTCCCAAAACCCATCAAGACGGCCTGATGCAACATATGCTAGATCGAGCGAAGCAACTCCAGCACGTCTTATCCCCGCTACTCTGGGGAATAATGCCTTATAGCTCTCAATAAACTTTAGCATTGCTTTCTCATTATTATACGGAAAACCCGTGCCTAGTAGCGCCCCATCTAATTCATTTTTTGCGCTAACTCTAATTTTCCTATTATTTAATAATGCCCCTTTACCTTTTGTTGCGGTGAATAACTCTTGTTTTAATGGATCATAAATCACCGCTTGTTCTAAAATCCCCTTATGTTGCAGTGCTATTGACACTGCAAAGTGAGGAAAGCTATGGAGAAAATTAGTCGTACCATCTAGCGGGTCAATAATCCATATATAATCACTTTTACCTCTTTGCCCTGTTTCTTCACCAAGAAATGCGTGATCGGAATATGATTTTTGTATTGTACTGATAATAATTTCTTCAGCATTCCTATCAACTTCAGTGACAAAATCATTTTTACCTTTATCTTCAATCGAGATATCATATGTGCGATCCATTTCACGTACAATAGAATCACCAGCAGCTCTTGCTGCTCTTATAGCGATAGTAAGCATCGGATGCATATATTACTCCAGTTATTGAATTTGTATTCTACGTTGTTGACATTGATCAGTGAAGCGGTAACACCATGAAAAAATTTTTTGAAAAAGTTTCTATAGTTTTAGTAGGAACGACACATCCAGGTAATATCGGTGCGACAGCACGTGCTATGAAAACAATGGGGCAATCAAATTTACGCCTAGTTAATCCATTGCATTTTCCATCAGCAGAAGCTAGTGCAAGAGCAGCTGGTGCCGATGATATCCTTGCTAAAAGTCAACAATTCTCGTCTCTTAAAGAAGCTATCAAAGATTGTGATTTAGTCATAGGTACGAGTGCACGCATAAGAGGTATTCCTTGGCCAATGTTGACTCCCCGCGAGTGTGCAAAAAAAGTTACAGAAAATACTTATTCTTCTGTTGCTATTATATTTGGTAAAGAAAGCTCAGGACTCTCAAATGAAGAACTAGAGTTATGCAATGTAGTTTTAAAAATACCCACAAATAACGAATATAATTCGCTAAATTTAGCGTCGGCCGTACAGATTATTTGTTATGAGATTTTTTTACAAATTAATTGTGATAAGGCAGCATCTCCACCTGATAATTCACCTATCGTAAGCCAAGAAAAAATGGAGGAGTTTTATACTCATTTGGAAGAATGTCTAATTAAAATTGGTTATTATGATACAAATAATCCTCGAAGATTAATGCACAGATTGCGCCGATTATTCAATCGAGCACAATTATATGACAGTGAGTGGAAGATATTACGTGGGATTATTTCGAAAATACAAGAAAAAAATAAATAGTTATTTCTTTAATTATACGAACAGATTTATAATCCACGAATGACTGATCATAAAAAATTATTATCCATTGTTACACCTGCCTATAATGAAGCTGAAAATGTAGATGAGTTTTACTCTAGGGTATTAGATTCAACAAAAGATCTAAATCTTGATGTCGAAATAATCTATATTAATGATGGAAGTCGCGATACGACTATCGATGTAATTAGAAATCAAAGAGATAATGATGATCGCATAACTATTATCGATTTAAGTAGAAATTTTGGCAAAGAAATTGCACTTACAGCGGGACTAGATTATTCATCAGGCGATGCCGCAATTGTGATTGATACTGATTTACAGGACCCTCCCGAGTTAATTCCTAAGTTGGTTGAATGCTGGCTTAGTGGTTATGATGTTGTGAATGCGAAACGCATAGGAAGAAGAGGCGAATCATTATTAAAAAAAGTAACATCGTATATTTATTATCGTTTACTTTTTCATATCAGTGCGATAAGTATCCCTGCAGATACAGGTGATTTTCGTTTGTTAGATAGAAAAGCGCTAGATGCATTGTCAAAACTAAGAGAACAGCATCGCTACATGAAAGGGATGTTTTTTTGGGTTGGCTTTAGACAAAAAGAGATAGAATATGAAAGAGAGGCGAGATTTAAAGGCAAAACTAAGTGGAATTTTTTTAGTTTATTGAATTTAGCTTTTGATGGACTTACATCATTTTCAATTTTACCGTTGCGGCTAGCATCGATTATTGGTTTCTTAGCGGCTTTTACTGGTTTTCTTTATGGCTCTGTAATAGTTTTTAAAACTCTCTTTTTTCATGAACCAGTCGCCGGTTTTACATCACTTGTCGTGCTAATCACTTTTTTTGGTGGCATACAATTACTTTCTATTGGAATAATCGGTGAATACATTGGAAGAATTTTTAATGAAACTAAAAATAGACCACTTTACATAGTGAAAGATATAAAACATTCTGTTTTTTTAAAAAAGTCAGGAGTAATTGACCCTAATTCACAAAAGTGTGTGTAGTTTAATATTCTATAATTTGAGTAAACATTAGAATGACAGCAATTGAAAAGTATTGGTTCATTGGTGCTTTCATAGTATGTTTAATAGCAGCATGGTTTAGCGTAGGTCATTATCATGATGATGAGTATTATCAGATATTAGATTTTGCTGCCTACAAGCTTGGTTTTGAAATTCAAAATAAAGTTATGTGGGAATACGAGGCAGCTATACGCAGTGGCATACAACCCTTTATCGCTTATACAGTTGCTAAACTATCAAGCTTTATGGGTATAACATCTCCATTTATTTGGGCATTTTACCTTCGTTTATTAAGTTTACTTCTTTCATTTATTTCCTTACTTGCCTTTTTTCATATTATTAAAACTGAAAAAATTTTTAATAATACTTCAATTTGGATTCTTTTCTTTTTATTGTTTTCATGGATACAAATTTTTTTAAATATTCGATATTCCTCTGAAGGATGGTCTTCTTCGTTATTTCTTTTTGCTTATTCATTTTATTTTTATAATCAATCAACCGCAGTAAAAAAATATTTATGTATTGGCTCTTTATTAGGCCTGGCATTTTTATTTAGATTTCAGTCTGGTTTTCTTATTTTAGGGTTTTGTCTATGGATGCAATTTTACGGTAAAGAAAAAACATCAAATAAGGTGCTGCTAATCATTGGATTTTTCTTTGCATTATTAATCGGAGTAATTATTGATTATTGGTTTTATGGAAAATTTACACTTAGTTTTTGGAATTATTTTAATTGGCATATAGTGGAGGGATCAATTGACCATATTGTAGAGCCATGGTGGTTTTATATATACTATTCCATGGTACAACTCGTCCCACCAATAACTTTTTTAATTCCATTTGTTATTGTTTTGTTTTGGCTATTTTTCCCGAAGCATCCCATAACATGGCTCTCAATTCCTTTTATTATATTTCACCATTATTTTGGGCATAAAGAAATGCGATATTTATTCCCGATTATACCTTTTATCCCAGTAATGTTTGCCATGGCCATTCCTAAATTTGTTGAATATTTTCGATTTATGCAGAAAAATATATTTAAAAATATATTCAAATTTTTCATCTACACATCTTTACTTATAAATTTCCTATTAATATTTTTAACTATTAGTCTCCCCGCCAGTAAAGAGGTGGCGCTTTGGCAAAATTGTTTCTCTCAGCATCTTCCTGATAATTCTATATTACTCGTTTATGATCCTGATGGTGCTGGCTCGTCAACAGGCGAATTAGAGTTAGACTTTTACAATATAAGAAATATTCCGATTATTTCTATACAAGATGAGATTGAAATAAATGATAAATTAATAGAATTCCCCGATAAAAAATTGTTCTATGCTGCTAGAAAAAAAGGAAGAGCCTCTGCGCTTTTAACAAATAATATTAAAAATGAATTGATATGTCAGGCATTACCAGAGTGGGTTTTGAGAATTAATATTAATAATTGGGCATCAAGAGCAAGTATTTGGCAAGTTTGGAAGATTAGGTAATTTTTTATTTAAACTGCACACCCCCCCTTCCGTTGCTTTCAATTACTTCTCCTAATAACCAAGCTGTTTCATTATTCTTATTAAGATAATTAATTATTGCATCTGCATGTTTTTGATTGACACACAATACTAAACCAATCCCACAGTTAAAAGTTTTATACATTTCATTTTCAGCAACTTTACCACGCTCACATAACCAATTAAATATTGGGGGTAAACTCCATGAATTTTTATCTAGTAGTGCAGATACACTATTTGGTATAGTTCTGGGTATATTCTCAATCAAACCGCCACCTGTTATATGAGATAAAGATTTTATTGTTACTTTTTGCATTAACTCCAAAATCACTTTTGTATAAATACGAGTTGGAGTAAGCAAATGTTCTAATAGTGTTTTCTTATCTATAATTTGTGACAAATCCGCATTGCTATCTTCTAATATTTTCCTAATTAAGGAATAACCATTTGCATGAAAACCGCTCGATGCAACTGCTATTAGAGCATCCCCAGCTTTTACATTTCCCCCGGTGATTAAATTATCTTTTTCGACTACACCAACACAAAAGCCTGCCAAGTCATAATCTTTTTCATTGTACATTCCTGGCATCTCCGCAGTTTCACCACCTATCAAGCTACATTCTGCAATTAAGCATCCGGTTTTGATACCATTTATAACAGTTTCTGCAGTATTGACATCTAGTTTTGAACAAGCAAAATAATCAAGAAAGAATAATGGTTTTGCGCCTTGTACTATTATGTCATTTGCACACATGGCAACAAGATCGATGCCAATGGTCTCATGTATACCGTTCTCAATAGCAATTTTTATTTTTGTGCCAACCCCATCGGTCCCTGATACGAGTACGGGGTTTTTATAATTTAACGCGCCAAGGTCAAACAACCCCCCAAAGCCGCCCAGCTCACCAATAACACCCTTTTGATTATTGTTAGTAGTTTTTTTTAGGCGCGAAACTAATTCATTCCCTTTTTTAATGCTGACTCCGGCATCTTGATAGCTTGTTCCTTTATTCGTATCGTTGTCCATAGGGTGTATGTTATCGATGTCAGTTATTAACCGCAATCCTTGACTTAACTGCAAGTCTTCAATAGCTTATTCTCCATGAAATCAAGAATATTATATATATTGTGTTTTTTGGTGTTTTTATGCCAACCAGTTTATTCAATGAAAGTATCTGGGCTTTATGAGGCAACGATATCTGTCAGCGATGAATCGGAACCCAAGCGCAGTATTGCTTTAAGAAAGGCACTAGCCAAAGTATTGATTAAAGTTACTGGCGATAGAAATATCAATAAAAATACAAGTGCAAATTTACTTATTCAACGTTCAGAGCAATTTGTTCAACAGTACCGTTACAATCAAAGCACCAATGAATGGGGTCAAAATAAGTCAATTTCTCAATTATGGGTTCAGTTTGATGAAGATGCATTAAATGGGGCACTTAAAACCTACGGAATAAATGTTTGGGGTAAAGAACGCCCATCAATTTTGGTTTGGCTAGTTTGTCAGAAAGACAAAAATAGGTTTTTTGCTAGCCTAGAAAGAAGCTTTGAGTACCTAAGTATTATGGAAGATCGAGCTTCTGCAAGAGGAATCAGACTGTTGTTTCCTTTGCTTGATCTTCAGGATACCTCTTTAATTTCTGTCGCAGATATATGGGGCAGTTTTAAGGAGCCAGTATTAAAAGCTTCAGAGCGTTATCAGTCAGATGCAATTTTATCTGGAAAGTTTACACAAATACTCCCAGCACTATGGGAATCAAAGTGGTCAATGTATTTAGGTGGAGAGGTTGTAAATTGGACAAGCCAAAGCGAAGTTGCTGATATTGCACTAGAGGAAGGAATAGATGAGCTTATTGATAAATTAGTATCTCGTTACACCAATATACAAAAGCAGGATTTTGAATCTATAGAAATATTAATAAGTGATATTAATACTATTGATAACTATGCTGAAACTTTTTCATATCTAAAATCATTACAGTCCGTAACAAGAGTTAGCGTCAAACAAGTCTCACCAAATCATATAGTTTTCGAATTAATTGGTGAACAGGGTGTTGATGGCATTCAACAAGCGATTGCTTTCGGCAAAAAACTACAATCTATTGAAGGAAGCGATAACATGGAGTATCGCTTATTACCGTAATGGAAATGAGCGATACTCAAAAAATATTATTTTTAGTATTTATAATAGTATTTTTTTATCTTATTTATTTTTTAGCGCCAATTTTAACTCCTTTTTTGATAGCAGGCGTAATTGCTTATTTAGGAGATCCTATTATTGGTAAACTAGAGAGAGCTGGATTAACAAGAATAGTTTCTGTCCTATTAGTTTTTTTAATTTTTATAATTATAATATTATCTTTTGTATTAGTTATATTCCCATTAATTGAAAAGCAAATTAGTCATCTCTTAATAAGAATTCCAAATATAATCGATTGGTTCTATGTAGTGTTTTATCCATGGTTATCAAAAACTTTTAGTTTAAGTTCAGATTCTATTAATCTTGATAATATCAAAAATTCATTGATACAAAACTGGGGCACATTCGGTAGTATTTTTGAAAATCTTTTACTAAGAATATTTTCATCTGCCCAACTATTTATTATCTGGCTAAGCTATTTTTTATTAATTCCGATCGTAACATTCTATTTATTAAGAGATTGGGATATTTTAATCTCAAAAATAAAAGAATTAATTCCTAGGAAACATGTCGCCTTAACAACAAAATTATCCAATGAAAGCAATATTGTCTTAGCAGAATTTCTTAGAGGACAGCTAAGCGTAATGACTATTCAAAGTATATTTTATAGCTCAACTTTATGGATTATTGGTATCGAATTCTCATTATTAATTGGACTAATTGCTGGTTTTCTTAGTTTTATTCCTTATCTTGGAGTCATTGTTGGTGTTGTCATAGCAAGTTTTGCTGCTTTTATACAGTTTCATGAAATTCTACCAGTTGTTTATACATTAATCATTTTTGGTACAGGGCAGATTATAGAGGGAACAATTCTAACTCCGTTATTAATTGGAGAACGGATTGGTTTACATCCTGTCACGGTAATTTTTTCAGTAATGGTTGGGGCTCAGTTGTTAGGATTATTTGGAATGTTAATTGCATTACCATTCGCTGCTGTTATCTCAGTGCTTTTGAGATATTATCATCAGCAATATTTAGAAAGCGATACTTATAAATCATGAAATTGAAGGATACATCATTACCACAAATACCTTTCGAGTTTAATAATTTTAAAAAACGAGATTTTGATTCATTTTTTCAAGGAGATAATGAAGATTTATTATCCTTTTTAAAAATCATGATAAAAAATAAAAAAAGTGATTCTCTTTATATATGGGGGCCAAATGGAGTTGGTAAAACTCATTTATTACAAGCTACGTGTAAACAACTAAGTGAAATGGGTTGTTGTGTTACTTACATACCACTTAAGCAATACAAAAACTTTAGTGTTGATATGCTGAACGATTTAGGGAAACTAGATCTAATTTGCTTAGATGATCTCGAACTTATTATAAATAACATAGATTGGCAGCAGCGCATTACTTTACTCTTTAATGAAATACGTGATAATCAAAACTCGATAATAATAAGCTCAAAAATTTCTCCAAAGAATATAAAAATCGATCTAAAAGATTTAAAATCTAGGTTAGTCTGGGGGCATGTTTTTAAAATTAAACCAGCAAATGATAAATTAAAAATTAAAATTTTAAAAAAAGAGGCAATTGAGCGTTCTTTTAAGCTTAATGATGATGTTGCTGAATTTTTAATACGTCGATCAGATCGAGATTTGAATTCGTTGATTGAGGTTTTAAATGAAATTGATCGTTTATCGCTTGCGGCAAAGAGAAAAATAACAATACCATTCATAAAAGAATTAGTCGGCTAATTTTTTTGATATTATGGCTAATCTTTTTCCACTAGCAAAACAAAGTTCTTTCTCATTTTTACTTATAGGAAGTTCATTATTTTTGCCAGCAACATGAGTAGCTCCATATGGCGTGCCACCACCTTCTTTTGAGAATAAACCTGGCTCAGAATATGGGAGACCAATAATTAGCATCCCATGATGGATTAAAGGCAGGATCATGGATAATAAAGTCGTTTCTTGACCGCCATGTAGACTTCCTGTTGAACTAAAAACAGATGCTGGTTTTCCGGAAAGCCCACCAGAGAGCCAAATATCAGATGTTGAGTCAATAAAAAATTTAAGTGGAGCAGCCATATTTCCAAATCTTGTTGGGCTGCCTAATGCTAGACCATCACATTTAATTAAATCGTCATAAGAAGCATAAGGAGGCCCATTTTCTGGGACTTCTGGTTTTGCATTTTTTGTTACTGGAGAAATTTTTGGGACCGTTCGTATATATGCTTCACAGTTTTCAACAGATTCGACACCTCTAGAAATATAGCTGGCCATTTCTGCAACACTTCCACCGCTGCTGTAATAAAGAATTAAAATCTGAGTCATTTTTATATTATATTCAGTACTAGTTCGGGAGGACGGCCAATAACCGCTCTATTGCCCGATATTATAATTGGTCGTTCAATTAATATCGGATTATTTACCATTGCTTCAACTAGCATATGATTGTCATCTATGTGTTTTTCGAGTTCTAGTTCCTTAAAAAGAACCTCTCTTTTACGTATTAAATCAATTGGTTTTATATTAAGCATCTTTAGAATATTGAGGATATCTTGATAGCTTGGAGGTTTTTTAAGATACTCTATTATCTCTATTTCAATTTGACTT
>NZJM01000071.1 GCA_002692205.1 Legionellales bacterium
GGTGTGGCGCAGTGGTAGCGCGCCTGTTTTGGGAACAGGAGGTCGTCGGTTCGACCCCGACCACCCCGATATTAAATCTTACTAAATAAAAAAGTTACTCGTACTACGCACGTAACAACAAATAACTAATGTATATAGACTACTGAGATAAAAACTCTTCTAATTGTGTAAAATAACTTTGCGGCTCTTCATAAAACGGCATATGAGAACTATTTTTAAATACTTTTAACTTGGAATCAGGCAAAGCATCATGCATTTTCATAGCGCAGGATGGTGTTAACTCATCATGCATACCGACAGTAACTAAACAAGGAATATTTATATTTTTCATTTCTTCAATTCTATTCCAATTTTTCAAATTCCCTGTATACAGAAATTCATTTGGCCCTTGCATTGTTCCATAAACATCCATATTCCAATCATCTAAAGAATCATAAATTGACGGAGGCCAAATATCTAATCTGCATACATGCCTATAATTTAGAATAGTAATAGCTGCTTGATACTCCTCATGATCCAATGTCCCTTCAGCTTCGTGCTTCATCATCATTTTTACAGTTTCGCTACCAAGATTACCACGCAATCTCTCTAATTCTCCTATCATGTGAGGCATGTCGCCACAGGTGTTTTCAAGAATTAATTTATTTATATTATCTTGATATTTAATCGCATACTCTATCCCTAGCCATCCACCCCAAGAATGTCCTAATAAAATAATTTCTCCCAAATCAAATTGTTTTCTTACAAATTCAACTTCTTCCACATATCTGTCTATATTCCATAGAGACAAATCAGATGGCTTGCTTGATTTGCCGCACCCCAATTGATCGTATGTAAAAATTCTAAATCCTTTTTTAACCAAATCTAGATGAGGATCTCTTAAATAATTACATGGTAACCCCGGACCACCATTTAATAGAAATATTGTTCTATCATTAAAATTTTCTCCGGTATCATAACAAACTAAATTATAATCTTTATATTGTAAATTTAATTCAGTATAAGCAAGATCCATAATTAATTATTCTTTCTTCTCTTCAGACAAAGATTTAACACAAACAAAACATGAAACCGAATCTCCAGAAGAGACATTCATTATTTTATTGCCACCTGTATTTCTACCAGAAGTTTCTTTCATTTCTGACATTGGATTCACCATAATCAAGCCTTTATCAGAAATAATATAAATATAATCTGTGTCATCGGGAATGATTTCAGCATGAGAAACTTTATCAGAATTTTTCAATTTAAATGTTTTTACCCCACTTCCGGCTCTTTTTTGAATTCTATAAATTGGCTCACTTCCGTCAGCTTTATTTAATCTAGTCATTTTCCCTTTTCCTTCACGACTGATCACAAATAACTTGTCTTCAGGAAGGCCCACATCCATAGCTACAACATAGTCTTGGCCTTTTAATTTTATTCCTCTCACACCAGCGGCATTCCTACCTAATTCTCTTAAATCTGAATTGGGGAATCTTATAGACAATCCGTCTGATGTTATAATCATAATATCTTCTTCAGGTTCTAAAATTCTAACATTTACTAACTCATCATCTTCTGACATGTTAATAACTTTCAATCCTGATTTTCTTATATTGGATAAATGCTTAATACTTAATTTTTTAACAGTACCTTTCTTTGTTGCAAAGATAAGAAAAGAATCTAAATAATCTTTTAAATTACCAGCAGAAATCATTGAAGTAATTTTTTCATTTACTCCATCAATTTGAATCAAATTCAAAATTGGGACCCCGCGTGTAGATCTATTCACGTCAGCTCTTAATTCATAAGTATTTAATGAGAAAACCCTACCTTTATTAGTAAAAAACAATAATATATCATGGGTATCCACAACTAATAATTGCTTCATAGGATCGTCTTCTTTCAAATCCTGTGCACTTTTCCCTCTACCCGCAGCATGTTGTGATTGATAAGTTTTTGTAGGTATACGTTTAATATACTGACCTGAACTAAGTGTTACTACAACGCTTTCATGTGGCTCAAGGGCAGCTCGATCGAAAGTCCCTTCTTCCTTAATTATTTTTGTAAGCCTTTTCTTTGTAAATTTTTGAGAAACTTCGATTGTTTCTTCTTTTACTATTGCAAGTCGCCGTGCTTTGTCATCAATAATGATTTCTAATTCTTTTATTCTTTCTTCAAGTAATTTATACTCATTTTTTATTTTTTCAGTCTCAAGAGCAGCCAATCTTCTTAATTGCATTTCTAATATTGCTTTAGCTTGTATGTTAGACAATTTAAATTCTGATATTAAGTTGGCTGTTGCGTCCTCTGAATCTTTGGAGTTTCTGATAGTGCTAATCACTTTATCAATATCTGCTAGAGCTAGTAAAAGTCCTTCTAATATATGAATTCTATTTTTTGCATTTTTTAATTCAAATTTTGATCTTCTGTTTACTACTTCTTCTCTGAATTCAATAAAACCTTGAAGAGCTTGTTTCAAAGTTAATGTTTTTGGAGTACCTTTATCTAGCGCTACCATATTAACTGCAAAACTTGTTTGCATAGGGGTTAATTTATATAAATTATTCANCACAACCATNGGTTGTGTTGCTCTTCTTAATTCAATTACAACTCTTATACCTTCNCTGTCNGACTCGTCCCTTATTTCAGAAATTCCTTCAATTTTNTTNTCTCTAGATAAATCCGCTATTTTTTCTACTAATCCCGCTTTGTTAACTTGATAAGGGAGCTCTTTAATAACAATTCTAAATCTATCATTTTTAGATTCTTCAATTTCAGCTACTGCTCTCATCATCACGCTTCCTCTTCCAGTCATATAAGCAGATTGAATACCTTCCCTTCCTAAAATTAATCCTCCTGTAGGGAAGTCTGGACCTTTAACGATTTTTAATAGCTCTGCATCTTCACTCAAAGGATTATCAATCAAAAAATTAACCGCTTCGCATATCTCGTAAGGATTATGTGTAGGAATATTTGTAGCCATCCCAACAGCTATACCTGCTCCTCCATTAATTAACAAGTTTGGCAATCTTGTTGGCAAAACAACAGGTTCTTTCAATGACCCATCAAAGTTTTCTTCAAAATCAACAGTTTCTTCGTGAAGATTAGCCAACATTTCTTCTGCAATTGAGCTTAATCTAGCTTCTGTATACCTCATTGCAGCAGGAGGGTCATTATCAATGCTTCCGTAATTACCTTGCCCGTCTATTAGCATAGCTCTCAAAGAAAAATCCTGAGCCATTCTAACCATAGAATCATAGACAGCGGTATCACTATGAGGATGATATTTTCCTAAAACTTCACCAACAATCCTGGCACTTTTGTAATACGAGGAATTAGGTCGCGCCCCTATATCTTGCATTGCATATAAAATTCTTCTGTGAACAGGCTTTAACCCATCTCTTAAGTCTGGCAATGCCCTAGAAACAATGACACTCATAGCATAGTCTAAATAAGACTTTTCCATTTCAGTTTTTATTTGGGTATTAATGATGCTAGTTTTTGAATTTTCGTTCAATTCTTTCTCCTAATCTAATATTTTACTATTTTTTACAATATTGCTATTTAATTCCGAATGATTATCTTTCATGGAAGTTCCCACAAATTCCACAAATAAAGGATGTGGATTTAGCGGAGTAGATAAGAATTCAGGATGAAACTGAACACCTATCATAAATTTGTGATCTTTATACTCCATGATCTCTACTAAGTCACTATCTGGATTGGTCCCCGATGTCACCAGTCCTAATTTTTTAAATTCGTTAACAAATTTATTATTAACTTCATATCTATGCCTATGACGTTCACTAATTAAATTTGATTTATATATTTCTTTGGTTTTAGTTCCGTCTAAAATATTGCAATCATAAAGACCTAGTCTCATTGATCCGCCTTTATGCAAACTTTTTAATTGTTCAGGCATCAAGTCTATAACAGGATAAGGAGTAGACTCATCAAATTCGGTTGAATTGGATTCAGGATATCCAAGTAAATTTCGTGCAGCCTCTATAACCATAATTTGCATGCCAAGACAAAGCCCAAAATAAGGTATGTTGTTTTCTCTTGCGTATTTACAAGCCTCTATCATTCCCTGAGTTCCTCTTTTATCAAAACCTCCGGGCACTATTATGCCATTAATTCCTTCGAACATTGTTTCAACATTTGTTGATTTTATTTCCTCAGAGTTTATCCATTCTATTTGAATTTCAGTTTGGTTAAACATACCTGCGTGTATCAAAGATTCTTTAACTGATAAATAAGAATCTTGAAGTTCAACATATTTGCCAACAATAGCAATCTTTACAGATTTACTTGATAAATTAACCTTAGATATAACTTTTGTCCAATTATTCAAGTTTGACTTCTTAGTTTTCAAATCAAGATTGGTTGAAATTAATGTCCCCAAATTCTCTTCTTCTAATCTTATCGGAACTTCGTATACTGAATCTAAAGTCGGAAGAGACGAGACTGCTTCTAGAGGAACATCGCAAAACATAGATATTTTCTCTTTTATTTTCTCAGAAACCTCAAATTCACTTCTGCAAATAATCGAATCTGGCTGAATACCAATACTTCTTAATTCTCTTACACTGTGTTGCGTAGGCTTGGTTTTAAGTTCTCCCGTAGTGTTTATAAATGGTAAATATGTAACGTGGATAAAATAACAATTATTTTTTCCAACTAAATAAGGAATTTGACGAATAGATTCTAAAAATGGCAATCCTTCAATGTCTCCAACAGTTCCTCCAACCTCGACTACAACTATGTCTGAATTAGACTCGTTGGCTACCTGTATTACTCTCTCTTTAATCTCATTTGTAACATGAGGAACAACCTGTATTGTCCTGCCCAAATAATCTCCTTTTCTTTCTTTGTCTATTACTTTTTTATATATTTGACCTGCAGTTAAGCTAGATAATCCTGTCAATCTTGTTTCTGTAAATCTCTCATAATGTCCTAAATCCAAATCAGTTTCAGCTCCATCATCTGTAACATATACCTCGCCATGCTGATATGGAGACATAGTTCCTGGGTCAACATTCAAATACGGGTCAAGTTTCATCAATGAAACACTAAAACCTCTGTTTTTCAACATTCTCCCGACAGAGGCGACACATATACCTTTCCCTACCGAGCTAACCACTCCACCTGTAACAAAAATAAATTTTTGCATTAAAATCTCCTTGGGAAACTTATAGTTGAGTAAGCAAAATTGGGTAGAATCCCGCCCTGGTAAAAACCAAGCTTAAAAATGGATTCATTTTTAAATTGGAAACGGAAAAACATATACAAAAAGTATAATGTTCTTGTAAGATTATTTCAACTTATTGTTAACATAAAATAAAT
This sequence comes from Legionellales bacterium, assembly GCA_002692205.1. Lineage (GTDB taxonomy): Bacteria > Pseudomonadota > Gammaproteobacteria > Eutrophobiales > Eutrophobiaceae > UBA11869. The sequence continues at coordinate 5,332 of NZJM01000071.1, forward strand.
TATGAAATACTACAGAATAGAAAAAAACAACAAAACGTCATTAATAATAAATTATAAAAATGATTTAGGATTCAATATTACACAATATGCATCAAATATTGATAATATTGAAATACTCTATACCGAAGCTTTGAATGCAGCATTGTCACGTACAGAATATATTAATCAATTTATTAATAATCACAACCCCAAGCTGCAACATTTAAAAGAAATACTGGACAACGAGCATTTATTGCCTCCCTTTTTGCCCGAAGAAGTTTGGGCCGCAGGTGTAACTTATAAAAACTCAGAATTTGAAAGAAAAAGAGAAAGTACTACTCCTGATATTTATTCAAAAGTTTACAATGCAGACAGACCAGAAATTTTCTTCAAATCAACAGGATCAAGACTAGTAAATCCAGGCGATCCCGTAGGAATACGCTCTGATTCAAATTGGAATGTTCCAGAGGCAGAACTTGCTGTAATGTTAATAAATAATGTAATTATCGGATACTCTATTGGAAACGACATGACTAGCAGGCATATCGAAGGAGAGAATCCTTTATATTTAACACAAGCAAAAATATACGACAAAAGCTGCTCTATTGGCCCCTGCGTAATTGATATAGAATCTGCAAAAAACTTAAATAATTATAAAATTTCATGTAACATTCAACGAAATAATAAAATAATTTTTAATGAATCTTCTTCAATTAATTTAATGAACAAATCAATAGAAAATTTAATTTTATGGCTACAAAAATCTAATACGTTACCACTAAAGTCAGCTTTTTTAACTGGCACTGGTATTGTGCCACCTCCAGAATTTACCTTGAAACCAAACGATATTGTAAATATATCAATAAATGAAATAGGAACATTATCTAATAAAATTGTGAGTGTATAAAATGAATAACCCTAAAATTGTTATTAGCTCGGGTATAAATCAGGATATAGATAATTACATAAACTCAGTGAAGAAATACGGCGCTGAAGTTATTGTTGTCTCCCCGAACGAAATGAATATTATTAAAGATTTAGAATTTGAAGGGCTGGTGTTAACAGGAGGAGGAGACGTCTCTCCTTCTTTGTATTCAGATCGAATGGCATCTTCTGATGACAATATATGCTTTGGGACGTCCATCGAACGAGACGAAACTGAATTTGCATTAATCAAAAATGCTATATCAGATAATAAACCTATTCTTGGAATATGTAGAGGGATGCAATTACTTAACGTATATTTTGGAGGAACTTTAATTCAAAACTTGAATCTTCTGCATTTTGAAAATATGTACAAGTTTAAAAACAATACAACAGGGCAAGGAAATTTTGATGCAAAAAAATATAAAGATATCGAATCAGATTTTCATCATATATTTATAACTCTAGGAAGTATATTTGCAACAATACTAGGCTCTGGAGGCTTACTTAAAGTAAATAGCAGGCACCACCAAGGAATAGGGCATAAAGAATTAGCTAAGATATTTACAGCATCTGCGTACAGTATTGAAGACGGAATAATTGAAGCTTATGAAAACAGAGAGCATTCAATAATTGGAGTTCAATTCCATCCCGAAAGAGATAAAGAACATCCTAAACAAGTGCTACAAATTTTCGAAAATTTTGTAGCATCATGTCAAAGCATGTAGACAAATTCGTGAATTAGTGTTATTCTTTTCGTGTATTTTAAATAAATACTAATCCAATTTTCTTTGGAAATCCTTTTTTAATCACCATATTTTAATTTCATGGAATATTCTGAAATTCAATCCAAAAATAAAGAAGAATTATTAAAAATTGCTGAAGAGCTTAAATTAATTAAAGACGGAGAATCTCCAAAAAAGTCTGACTTGGTTAATTCCATATACTCTGAATATGCAAAAAAAAATGGCGACAATAAAACTGCTGGCATGTTATCAATACTTAACGATGGATACGGTTTTATACGCCAAAACGGATTACACCCTTCTTCAACTGACGTATATGTATCGCAATCTCAAATTAGAAAATTTCAATTAAAAACTGGGGATATAGTAACAGGTAAAACACGACCTCCAAAAGATGGGGAAAGATACTGGGGATTAATTAAAGTAGAATCTGTAAACGACTTGGATCCCGAAGAATCTAAATCAAGAACTAAGTTCGAATCTCTTACTGCAATATTTCCAACCAAACAAATCAAGCTAGAAACTGAACCCAAAGAATTGTCTAATAGAATAATAGATTTAATCGCACCTGTTGGAAAAGGGCAACGTGGATTAATAGTAGCTCCTCCAAAAGCTGGAAAAACAACTGTATTACAAAACATAGCAGCTGGCATAACAGCAAACTCTCCTGAAATAATAATTTTGGTTGCACTAATAGGAGAAAGGCCCGAAGAAGTAACAGAAATGAAAAGAGCTGTTAAAGGCGAAGTTTTTAGCTCAACTTTTGATGAACCTGTAGAAGATCATTGCAAGGTGGCAGAATTATGTCTTGAAAGAGCAAAAAGATTAGTTGAACAAGGTCGTGACGTGGTCGTTCTTTTAGATAGTCTTACAAGACTAACAAGAGCTTATAACTTAGCTGTTCCAAGCACTGGAAGAACATTGTCGGGTGGAATAGATCCGAATGCTTTATATCCTCCAAAGAAATTTTTTGGCGCGGCTCGTAATACAGAAGAAGGCGGAAGTTTAACTATACTTGCAGCTTGCCTTGTTGATACTGGAAGCAGAATGGACGAAGTGATTTTTGAAGAATTCAAAGGAACCGGAAATATGGAGCTAAATCTTGACAGGAGATTAGCTGATAGAAGAGTATATCCAGCTGTTGATATCCTTGGAAGTGGAACCAGAAGAGAAGAGCTTCTTATTGATAATAATTCATTAGAAAAAGTACATATGCTAAGACGATTAATAAGTATGCAAACAACCGATCCCTCTGGAAAAGAAAGAAACACATCTGATGCTACAGGAAACGTCATAAAACGAATAGCTCAAAGCAAAAGTAACTCTGATTTCATAAATAACTTTGAAAAATACGCTCAATTAAACGTTTCAAAATAATGTCAATCTTGCATATACTTGGAAGTGGAACCCCTACTCCCACCCCTGATAGATTTGGAAGTTCTTATGTAGTTGAACTTGACAATAATAAATCTAAAATAATGTTTGACTGCGGCCCAGCGGCAACTGAAAAATTGGTTAAAGCAGGATTGTGGCCTACTGACATTGATTATTTATTTTTTACACATCATCATTTTGATCATGATGTTGATTACCCTTGTTTTCTACTCTGCAGATGGGATCAAAGTATTGGAAAAGAAAATACTCTTAAAGTATTTGGCCCTAGCCCTACCGAAAAGCTAACTAATGATTTAATTGGAGAAAATGGGGCATTTGCTCACGATTGGAAAGCAAGAATAAATGCCGTCCCTAGTCAGCATGTATATGTAAACCGAGGCGGAGTTTTACCTAGAAATCCTCCAACTATTTCTAATGCCAAGAATAAAAACCCTTGGGTCAGTCCAAAGGATATCGTGGCAGGAGAAACTATAAAAGAATCAAATTGGGTTGTTGAAACTGCCGTAGCAGAACATGTGCAGCCTTACTTAGATAGCATCGCTTACAAAATTACTGTTAATAATTTTTCAATTGTTTTTACAGGAGACACGCAACCTTGCGAGAGTGTTACTAATTTAGCTAAAAACGCAGATATAATGGTTTGCATGTGTTGGGACGACCAAGCATCAATGGATAAATACCAAGAATCAACAGGGCAATGTAGTGCTGAAGGGGCTGCTAAAATGGCAAAAGATGCGAATGTTAAAAAACTAGTTTTATCCCATATGGGTAAGCATATTTCAACACACGGCGTTTTAGAAAATGCCCTAGGTAACGCTGCAAAAATATTTGATGGCGAATTAATATTCGCTGAAGAATTAATGAAAATTCCATTTTAGAAACCAATATATCAATTAACTTTTCATGATTAATATACTATAATTTCTATGAATTATAATTAAACACTATGAAGAGAACAAGTTTTTTTGAATCGAAAGCGAACCTGTATGGTGAAAGAGGGTAAAGAATAAAAATATCATCTCTGAGTGGTTAAGCTGAAATAATAGTAAGCTTAAACGGGATTGCCCGTAATAGCATTAATTAAGTTGCTTGGATAATATATATTCAAGAAATAGGGTGGTACCGCGTGAGCTTTCTCTCGTCCCTTTTTATAAAAAGGGACTTTTTTTTGTCCAAATTTAAATAAAGGTACATATGTTTAAGGAAGTAAAGCCAAATCCTGATTTCCCCAAATTAGAAAACAGTATATTAAAAAATTGGCAAAAAAATAATACTGTAAAAAAATATACTAATAAAAACTCAAGCTCAGAAAAAACATTCTCATTTATTGATGGGCCTATTACCGCAAACAACCCTATGGGAGTTCATCATGCATGGGGAAGAACATATAAAGATTTATTTCAAAGATTCTATACCATGCTAGGATACGAACAAAGGTATCAAAATGGATTTGATTGCCAAGGGCTATGGGTGGAAGTAGAAGTTGAAAAATCCTTAGGTTTTAAATCTAAAAAAGAAATTCAAGATTTCGGAGTTGAAAAATTTGTAAATCTTTGCAAGGAAAGAGTAAATAAATTTTCAGAAGTACAAAGAGATCAATCTATTCGACTCGGTTATTGGATGAATTGGGACAATTCCTATTACACCATGTCGGATGAAAATAACTATTCTATTTGGGGATTTTTAAAGCAAATGGATGAATCTGGGAAAATATATAGAGGGACTGATGTGGTTCCTTGGTCTGGTAGATCTGGAACATCTTATTCGCAAATGGAAATAATAGAAGGTAGAAAATTAGTAGCACATCGATCTGTATTCGTTAAATTTAAATTAAAAAATCAAAAAAATGAGTTTGCTTTAGTTTGGACTACCACTCCTTGGACATTAACCTCAAATGTCTCCCTAATGGTAAATAAGAACTTATCTTACGCAAAATGTAAATTAAACAATGGTGAAATTTATTACGTAGCAGAAGAAAACTTAAAATATCAAAGATTAGAAAAAGAATTTAAAGACAAAAAAGAATGGATAGATGGTGTTCCGAAGCTTAAAACCCTAGATCAATTATTTAACGAAAGAGGTGGATATGTAGTTGAAAAAACTATAAAGGGCTCTGAAATGATAGGATGGGAATACGAGGGGCCTTATGATGAGCTTGATGCTGCGAACATCAAAGGAGGATTTCCATTTACAAATAACGAATTAAAGAACAAGAATATAACTGCTATAAAATGCCATAAAATTATTGACGGTGGCAAAGACCAAGAAGGGAATGATGTTGTAGTTTCAGGAGAAGGAACAGGAATTGTTCATACTGCGCCAGGTTGTGGCGATATTGATTTTAAAATAGGTAAAAAAAATAATCTTGTTGCACTTGCTCCACTAAATGAAGAGGCAAACTTTATTGAAAACTTTAATTGGCTTGAAGGGAAAAATGCAACAGACCCTAAAACTATAGATCTAATTCTTGAAGACCTTAAAAAGAAAAATATTCTTTTTTACACTGAGATGTATCCACATGTTTATCCTCATTGCTGGAGATCGGGTGACGAACTTGTGTTTAGATTGGTAGATGAATGGTACATAAACATGGACTGGAGAAATGATATCAAAAAATCTGTTGATAATACTAATTGGGTTCCTTCCTGGGGTAAACAGCGTGAACATGAGTGGCTTAATAATATGGGTGATTGGATGATTTCCAAAAAACGTTTTTGGGGACTTGCGCTACCTATATGGGAATTTGAAGACGGCTCTTTTTATATTGTTGGATCAAAAGAAGAACTTAAAAAACTTTCCTGTGAAGGTTGGGAGGATTTTGAAGGAAACAGCCCGCACAGACCTTGGATTGATAAAGT
>NZJM01000072.1 GCA_002692205.1 Legionellales bacterium
CAATTGCTAAAAATGTTCCTGTAGATATCCCAATTGTCGGAGATGTTAAGCATGTGCTGAAGGATTTAAATAAAATTTTTAACATCAAAAAAGATGACCTTAAGAAAAACGAAAAAGCACTTAACTCTTGGTGGGAACAAATACGAGAGTGGGCACTAATTGATTGTCTTAAATATGACAAAACATCTTCTATTATTAAACCGCAATATGTTGTTGAAAAATTATGGGAACTAACAAATGGCGACGCATATGTAACATCCGATGTTGGCCAACACCAAATGTGGGCAGCACAATTTTATAAATTTGATAAACCAAGGCGTTGGATTAATTCTGGTGGTCTTGGCACGATGGGTTTTGGTTTACCATCTGCTATGGGCGTTAAGTTAGCTTTTCCTAATGAGACAGTAGCATGCATAACAGGTGAAGCAAGTCTCGTTATGTGTATTCAAGAGCTATCAACTTGTTTGCAATACGGGACACCAATAAAAATTATTAATCTTAACAATAGATATATGGGTATGGTTAGGCAATGGCAAGAATTTTTCTACTCAGGACGTTATTCGCATTCATATATGGAAGCTTTACCTGATTTTGTAAAGATAGCAGAAAGTTATGGTCATGCTGGTATAAGAATCGAAAAAAGCAACGATGTTGAAAGCGCATTAAAGGAAGCTCTATCGATGACGGACAAGACAGTAATCATGGATTTTATTACTGATCAGACTGAAAATGTTTATCCAATGATTGCTTCTGGGAAAGGCCATCATGAGATGCATTTATCATCAGAAAGGGAATTAGCATAGTTATGAGGCATATAATCTCATTGCTTCTAGAAAATGAAGCTGGTTCACTTTCTAGGGTTTCGGGATTATTTTCAGCTCGTGCTTTTAATATTGAATCACTTTCAGTTGCCCCGACCGAAGATCCAACGATGTCGCGTTTAACATTAGTAACAAATGGTTCCGATGCGATAGTCGAGCAAATAACAAAACAACTAAATAAGTTAGTAGATGTTATTAAGGTAATCGATCTAAATGACTATGATCATATTGAAAGAGAGTTAATGTTGGCAAAAGTAGTTGCCAAAAAAGATAGTGATCATGATGTGATAAAACGAGTAGTTGACACATTCCAAGGTAGAATGATTGATGTAAATGAAAACTTATATACAATCGAAATTACTGACACAAGCAAAAAAATAGATGCTTTTCTAACAGCATTAGATGATGGTTTTATATTAGAAGTTGTTCGTACTGGAGCATCAGCTATTTTACTTGGAGACAGGACAATACAGTCTTGAATTATAACTAATTAAATAATTTTTATGAGAGAAGTTTATGAATATTTATTACGATAAAGATACGGATTTACAAATTATAAAAGGAAAAAAAGTAACAATAGTTGGTTACGGTTCTCAAGGCCATGCTCATGCTAATAATCTTAAAGATTCCGGTGTAAATGTTTGTGTTGGCTTACGTGAAGGTTCATCTTCAATTGAGAAAGCAAAGTCTGCAGGATTGAATGTTAAATCTATTAGTGAAGCTGTATCCGATGCCGATGTTGTTATGTTGCTGGCTCCTGATGAGCATCAAGCAGAGCTTTATAAGAATGAAATTGAACCAAATATAAAAAATGGAGCATCTCTAGCATTTGCACATGGTTTCAATATTCATTTTAAACAGATTGTTCCTCGCGAAGATCTTGATGTGATAATGGTTGCTCCTAAAGGCCCAGGTCATTTAGTGCGTGCTACTTATGCAAGCGGTGGCGGAGTACCATCATTAATTGCTATTTTTCAAGATGCGTCTGGTACTGCCAAAGAATTATCTTTGTCATATGCGTCAGCTAACGGAGGCGGTCGTGCAGCAATAATAGAAACGACTTTCAAGGAAGAGACCGAAACAGATCTATTTGGAGAGCAAGCAGTATTATGTGGAGGTATCACCTCGCTTATTCAAACTGGTTATGAAACTTTAATCGAAGCAGGGTATGCTCCAGAAATGGCCTATTTTGAATGTTTGCACGAGACAAAATTGATTGTCGATCTAATTTATGAGGGCGGGATAGCTAATATGCGTTATTCTATTTCTAATACAGCTGAGTACGGAGATTTTACACGAGGTCCTCGAGTCATTACAGATGAAACAAAAGGAGTAATGAAAAAAATCTTATCTGAAATTCAAAATGGCGAATTTGCACGTGAATTTATATCAGAATATAAAAATGGTGCTCCAGTAATGGACAGAAAAAGACGCGAAAGTCGTGAACATGGCATTGAAATTATCGGTAAAAAATTACGCTCTATGATGCCGTGGATTGGAGAAAATAAATTAGTAGATGAAAAAAAGAATTAACAAAACATAAATATATATTGTACGTTTTAGATAAAATATATTTTATTTAAATAAGCTAATGCCAAGTAATCGATATCCCTCAATAGCAAAAGAAGCTTGGCCAATTCTAATGATTATCATTGGGATTGTTTGTTTTTTAAATTTTTATTCCTCAATCTTAATATTTTCAATATTTTCAATTATATTGTTAATCGCTGTTTATCTATTTCGCGATCCTTTCCGCGAAGTTCCACCGCAACCATTAGCAGTAGTAAGCCCAGTTCATGGAGTTGTGACAAAAGTAGGTTCTGCTAAGGAGATACGTTTGGATAGTGATTCTATTCGCGTTAGAGTCGTAATGCGTTTTAATGATATCTATTCATTAAGAAGTCCAATAGAGGGGAAGATTATTGAACAATGGTACAGCAGGTCTTCGAAAAATAAATTGCATCAACATCTTGATTTTCATGTTCAATCAGATGAAGGCGATAATATTATAACTGCAATTAGATTTAGAAATTTTTTGCGGAGATCATATATATATCTAAACTCAGGAGAAAGAATTGGGCAAGGACAGCGCTGTGGTTATCTTTGCTTTGGAGGGATAATCGATATTTTCTTACCTGTCGAATCTAAGATCTTCGTCAAAGTTGGTCAGCATGTGAATTCTGGTAGCACAGTATTGGCTGAATTGATACATTCTGAACCAAAAAGCGCAATAAAAAATTAGAAATATAAATAAGTTTTCTTCTTTCCTTGTTTATGTTCATAACTTTCGAGAGTAAACTTGAGTTAATATCATTTTTTAAATTAGCAGGAAAAATAGTGACAAAATTAAGACGCGGTATTTATTTATTGCCTAATTTGTTTACGACAGGAGCATTGTTTTCCGGTTTTTATTCAATAGTGGCAGCAATGAATCAGCAATTTGAATCTGCTGCTATTGCGATTTTTGTTGCAATGGTGCTTGATGGAGTGGATGGCCGGATTGCTAGGCTAACAAATACACAAAGTGCATTTGGTATGCAGTATGATAGTTTGTCAGATATGATTTCATTCGGTTTGGCGCCATCTTTGGTGGTATACAAGTGGGCATTATTTGGTATGGGAAAGTTTGGTTGGCTAGCTGCTTTTGTTTATACAGTTTGCGCTTCGTTAAGACTTGCTAGATTTAATACCCAAGCTAAAAGTGTTGATAAGCGTTATTTTCAAGGCTTGCCGAGTCCGGGGGCAGCGGCTGTATTAGGAGGGTTAGTTTGGTTAGGGAGTAATCACAATTTTTATGATGGTCCAACAATGCAGTTTGTTTGCTTTTTAATTACTATAGTTATGGGTTTATTAATGGTTAGTAATATTAGATACCATAGTTTTAAAGAGTTTGATCTCAAGAATCGTATCCCTTTTGTTGCTTTTCTTATTATAGTACCGATATTTTTTCTAATCGCGGTTGAGACCGCATTAGTTTTGTTTCTTATGGCTGTTGTTTACGCTTTTTCTGGACCTATTATTACGCTAATTTTACTAAGAAAACATCGAGCGGCGAGAAAAGATGCAAGATAACTTAATAATTTTCGATACAACGTTACGTGATGGTGAGCAAAGTCCTGGTGCTTCAATGACAAAGGAAGAAAAACTCCGCATTGCTAAAGCACTAGAAAAGATGCAAGTCGATATTATTGAAGCAGGTTTTCCTATTGCAAGCCAAGGAGATTTTGACGCAGTCAAAGCCGTATCCGAAATGATTACAGATAGTACTGTTTGTGGCTTAGCTAGAGCGTTAGATAAAGACATCGATTGCGCTGCAAAAGCCTTAAAACCAGCTAAGTCATCACGAATCCATACTTTTATAGCAACGTCTCCAATACACATGCGCGAAAAATTACGAATGGAACCCAAAGAGGTTGTGGACAATGCAATTAAGGCTGTCAAAAGAGCGGGAAAATATACTGATAATATAGAGTTTTCGCCTGAGGACGCAGGGCGCTCAGATTTTGATTTTCTCTGCAAAATTATTGAAGCTGTGATTAACGCCGGGGCTAAAACAATTAATATCCCAGATACAGTAGGCTATAACTTGCCACAATATTTTGGTGAGTTAATTGGAAATCTAATTAAAAACATACCGAATTCAGACAAGGCAATATTTTCAGTACATTGTCACAATGATCTTGGACTTGCAGTTGGTAATTCATTGGCAGCTATTTTAAATGGGGCTAGACAAGTTGAGTGTACAATTAACGGTCTTGGAGAGCGTGCTGGTAATGCTGCTCTAGAAGAAATCGTTATGACAGTAAAAACACGAAAGGATGTGTTCACGTGTGATACTAAACTAGATGCTAGTCAAATCGTTCATTGCTCTAGACTTGTTTCAACAATTACTGGTTTTCCTGTTCAACCGAACAAAGCAATTGTTGGTGCTAATGCATTTGCTCACGAATCGGGTATTCATCAAGATGGTGTTCTCAAAAGTCGTGAGACATATGAAATAATGCGGGCCGAAGATGTTGGATGGAATGCCAATAAAATGGTCTTAGGTAAGCACTCGGGCCGCAACGCGTTTCGTACACGATTAGAGGAGCTCGGTATTATTTTTAAGGATGAAGAAGAATTGAACAAAATTTTTTCTCAATTTAAGGAGTTAGCTGACAAGAAGCACGAGGTTTATGATGATGATTTGCAAGCATTAGTGAGCGATACTATTCAAGGGGCTAACGAAGCAATAAAACTTATTTCACTTAAGGTTGGAACTGAGACAGGCACTAAGCCCGAAGCAATAGTTGAATTAACAATCGATGGTAAAAAGAAATTAGCTAGTGCAAAAGGAGGGGGTCCTGTAGACGCTACTTATAAGGCTATTGAAAGTATGGTGAAGAGTGGCTGTAACTTACAATTGTATTCGGTAAACAACATAACAGATGGAACTGATTCACAAGGTGAAGTAACAGTTCGTATTGATAAAGATGGACGTATAGTTAATGGTTTAGGTGCCGATACAGATATTGTCATTGCCTCTGCTAAAGCCTATATTAATGCTCTTAACAAAGTTTTAGATAAACGCAAACGCGATCATCCTCAACAAATTTAAAATAACTTATGAGTAGTGAACTTCAACGGCAATATTTAAAAGAGATCGGTGTAACAGTTTGGTCTGAACGAGCATTACAAATAAAAGACATTGCCAATGAAACCGATGAGAATTTTTTAAAGAGAAGCAAATCATCCGACAAAAATCATAATCAGGAGTTATTGAACCTTCAGGAGCAAGTTAAAGTATGCACCAAATGCGAACTTCATAACTCAAGAACGCAAACTGTTTTTGGAGTAGGAGATGCTGCATCAGATTGGTTGATTATTGGTGAAGCGCCTGGTGCTGAAGAAGATTTAAAGGGCGAACCTTTTGTTGGTCGCGCTGGTCAACTTTTAAATTCAATGTTGCTATCGATGGGCTTGTTCAGAGAAGGAGTATTTATTGCTAATATATTAAAATGTAGACCGCCTAATAATCGTGATCCGCAAATAAGCGAGGTTAATGCTTGTGAGAAATATTTAAAAATGCAGATCGAATTAGTAAAGCCGAGAATTATTTTAGCAGTTGGGCGAATAGCAGCACAAAATTTATTAAAATCAGATACACCAATCGGTAAAATGCGAGGTAATTGTTATTCATATTCTGATAGTAATATACCTGTAGTTGTAACCTATCATCCCGCTTACTTACTTCGCGCTCCTCGTGAGAAACGTAAGGTATGGGGGGATTTAAAATTCGCTATGCAAAAATATAGAGAATTATTATGAGTGCAGTTATTAAAGAGTCGGATATATTTATAAGACCAATGTCTAATGACGATATTAGTTCCATTATTAATATCGAGAACCATGCTTATGATTTTCCGTGGAGTCAAACAATATTTCATGATTGTTTACATGCTGGTTATAGTAGCTGGATAATCGAATATGACGAAATTGTTACTGGTTATGGAATTATGCAGATCAGTTCTGATGAATCACACATACTTAATCTGTGCGTGCATCCTGATTATCAATCAATTGGATTAGGCAAACAATTACTAAAACATTTTTTGAATTTGGCAGAGGCACACAACATAAATAGGATATTTTTGGAAGCGAGACCGACGAATTTTAAAGCTATAAAACTCTATTATAATATGGGGTTTAATGAAATCGGGAGGCGTAGAAATTACTATCCAACAAAAATAGGCCGTGAAGATGCCGTAGTATTAGCAAAAACACTATTAATAGAGGATTCATAGAAAATTATTATAATGAATAAGAAAAATATTAAAAAATTTTCAGATTCACCAACACTAGAATCCTTCGTTGGTAATACACCACTTGTTAGATTGCAACGTCTTCCTGGGAATTCTAGCAATGTTATATTTGGAAAACTGGAAGGTAATAATCCAGCAGGATCCGTAAAGGATCGTCCAGCACTAAGCATGATAAAGCACGCCGAAACACGCGGAGAAATTAAGCCCGGCGACACATTAATCGAGGCAACTAGTGGAAATACTGGTATCGCTCTTGCTATGGCTGCAGCAATACGTGGCTATCATATGTTATTAGTTATGCCAGAAAACATGAGTGTCGAACGACGTGCTGTTATGAAAGCATTTGGTGCTGATATCGTACTTACATCTGATGAAGGAAGCATGGAAGAAGCCATAGATGTTTCACGAGAAATGGAAGCTAGTGGAAAAGGGAAAATCTTAGATCAATTTGCAAATCCAGATAATCCTCGTGCGCATTATGAAGGGACAGGACCGGAAATATGGAGAGATACAGAAGGTCAGTTAACTCATTTTGTTAGCGCTATGGGAACAACCGGAACAATAATGGGTACATCGCGATTTTTGAAAGAGAAAAATCCCAATATAAAAATTATTGGTGTTCAACCAAAAGATGGTTCTCGTATTCCAGGAATTAGACGGTGGCCTAAAGAATATATGCCGAAAATTTTTGAGCCCGTGAGAGTAGATAGAATTATTGATGTATCTCAAGACTTAGCTGAAAAAACTACCATGGAACTTGGAGCTAAGGAAGGTATATTTGCCGGAATTTCCTCCGGAGGTTCAGTCGCAGCAGCTTTACAAATTTCAAATGAAGTTGAAAATGCAGTCATAGTCTCAATAATTTGTGATCGAGGCGATCGCTATCTTTCGACAAGTGTTTTTTCTTAAATAATAACTTTGTAAATTTTTATATAAAATGAATATTCTTGTATTTGATATTGAAACCATTCCAGATATTGATTCAGGTAAGAAAATTTTCAACCTAGAGGGATTAAATGACAAGAATGCTGCCGAACTAATGTTTAGTCAACGCTATCAAAAAACTAATGGAAAGTCAGAATTTTTACAACATTACTTGCACAAGGTTGTTGCGATATCGGTTGTTTTGAAAACAAATGATAAATTAAGCGTTTGGTCATTGGGAGATGAAAATTCAACAGAGGCAGAATTGTTAGAACGTTTTTTTGAGGGTATCGAACGTTATACACCGATACTCGTTTCTTGGAATGGTAGTGGTTTTGATTTACCAGTTATACATTATCGTTCACTTATTCATGGCATCGTTGCACAGCGATACTGGGAAAATGGAGATGAAGACCAATCTTTTCGTTGGAATAATTACCTAAGTCGTTTTCATAATAGGCATACTGATTTAATGGATGTTTTATCCGGTTATATTAATTCAGCAAGAGCCCCTCTTAATGAAATTTCAAGTATATTAGGTTTTCCAGGAAAAATGGGAATGAGTGGTGAAAAAGTTTGGGATTACTATTTAGCTCATGACATAGAGTCCATTCGTAATTACTGCGAAACAGATGCACTAAATACATATTTAGTATATTTAAAATATCAGTTAATACGTGGCAAGCTATCTAATGACTTATATTTAGTTGAATGCGAGGGAGTTCAAGATATGTTAAGAAATGAGAAGAAAACTCATCTTAAAGAGTTCCTTAATGCATGGCAAAATAATCATTAAAAATATATTTTGAATAATATTAGAATTTTCTAAAAATCAATGATCATGAGAATGGTATCTTCTAAGATTAGCCATATATTAGTTTTATTTGTTTTATTCTCACAACTTTTTATATACGGTTGTAAGGAATCAGATAGAAGCACCATTGCCATGGGTCTGAATACCTCTCCTGTAAATTTAGATCCACGTTATGCAACTGACGCAATTTCTTATCGTGTTTCACGTTTAATATATAAGAGTCTTATTGATTTCGATGAGAAATATCATGTGATACCTCAATTAGCTGTATGGCAGAAATTATCGCCAACTCATTATAGATTTATATTAGGAGAGAAATATAGAGAATTTCATGATGGCTCAAAATTGTCCTCTGAGGATGTTAAAGCAACATATGATTCAGTGTTAAATTCAAATAATGTTTCACCACATCGAGGCTCTATAGCCATGATAAAATCAATTGAGATCGTAGACTTCGATACCATCGATTTTAAATTATCATACCCTGATCCACTATTCCCTGGACGTTGTGTAATTGGCATTTTACCGAAAAAATTTATATATAAAAAACATGATTTTTCCAGAGAACCCATAGGAAGTGGCCCAATAAAAATATTATATTGGGAAAATGATGAGAACTTGAAGTTAAAACGCATAAGCGATAATAAAATAATAGAATTAATTACATTGAAAGATCCTATAGTAAGGGTATTGAAGTTACTGAAAGGCGATATTGATTTAATTCAAGGAAATTTACCACCAGAAGTAATAACCTGGCTTGGAAAAAAGCAATATCTTAATGTTGAAAAGAAGATAGGAAATACTTTTACGTATATTGGTTTCAATCTCGAAGATCCAATAGTAGGGAATATTTTGATTAGAAATGCAATAGCACATGCTATCGATAGAGAATCGATAATAAAATATGTTATGAGTTCATCAGCAAGGAAAGCTGG
The DNA here is from genome assembly GCA_002692205.1 of Legionellales bacterium. Lineage (GTDB taxonomy): Bacteria > Pseudomonadota > Gammaproteobacteria > Eutrophobiales > Eutrophobiaceae > UBA11869. The sequence goes on from NZJM01000072.1 coordinate 9,296, forward strand.
ATCATTATTGCCTCCTGAACATTGGGCCAGTAATTCTAATTTATCAGGTTTTAAATATAATCCAAAGAAATCTAAAAAATTTTTAAAGGATGCAGGCTATGATGGTTTAACACCCTTGAAATTGATATACAAAACATCAAATGATCCTTTTAGATTACGCCTAGCAACAATTATTCAGAAACAATTAGAAAGTATTGGAATAGAAATTGAAATTCGTAGTTATGATTGGGGCACTTTTTATGGTGATATCAAAGAAGGTAGATTTCAAATGTATAGTTTATCTTGGGTTGGATTAAAAATGCCTGATATTTTTTATTATATTTTTCATAGTGACTCAGTACCGCCATATGGAGCTAATCGAGGTAGATTTAAAGATGCGAAGGTTGACGAAATTCTAGATTTAGTTAGATCAGAGACATCGTTGAATAAACAGGCTATTTATTATAAAAATCTACAGGAATATTTGATGAGATCATTGCCTTATATTCCTTTATGGTACGAGGATAATGTTTTGATTTCAAAATCAAACATAAAAGGTTATAAACTGAGTACAGATGGTAATTTTGATTCACTTATATATATACAAAATGATTAGTTACTTCTATGCACATTAAAATATCAATTTCCAAGCAAACATTAATTCTATATAACGATAAAAATATTATTAAGAATTATTTTGTATCGACTGCAAAAAAAGGTGCAGGAGAAATAATCGATAGTGAGTGCACCCCAAGAGGAGAGCATATTATTGCTGAAAAGATTGGTGGTGGTGTCAAAAAAAATTCTGTCTTTGTAGGTAGAGTGGAAACAGGAGAATTATATAAGCCAGAATTACGAAAATCGTTTCCTGATCGTGATTGGATACTAACCCGAATACTGTGGTTAAATGGAGTTGAAGATGGTAGAAATAAAGGGAAAGATATTGATAGTTACTCGAGATATATCTATATACATGGTTCACCAAGTGATATTGAAATGGGTAAACCTGGATCGAAAGGTTGTATTCGAATGCATAACGATGATGTTGTAGAATTATTTGATCTCGTAAAAGTTGGAACTCGAGTATTGATAAGCGAGAATTGAGTATTAATAAGATTAATTAGAATCGTGAATTTTGACTATTTAATTAAACGTTTCTTTAGTGCTGTATTTGTATTATTCAGCATCTTAACTTTTGTATTTTTTTTGATTCATATTGTTCCTGGCGATCCAATAGAAGTAATGCTTGGAGAATCTGCAAGAGTTGCTGATAGATATGCTTTAAGAGAGTCTCTTGGATTAAATCTTTCAATAACTCAGCAATGGCTAAATTATCTGAATAATTTTTTGCACTTCGATCTCGGAAAATCTCTTTATTCCAATCAACTTGTTATAGAACTCTTATTTAAACATATTCCAGATACATTTTTATTGAGCCTAGCAAGTTTATTCGTTGCAATATTGATTGCAGTCCCTTTAGGAATATTTTCAGCAGTTTATAAAGGCTCTATTTTAGATAAAGCATCAATTTTATTAGCAACATTAGGCATTTCTATACCAAATTTTGTTATGGGGCCATTATTAATTTTAATTTTTTCCCTATGGTTGGGGTGGTTTCCAGTGAGTGGTAATGACGAAATTAGCTCAATCATTCTTCCCGCATTAACATTAGGTTCTGCACTTGCAGCTATATTATCTAGAATGATTCGTTCCTCAATGCTGGAAACTCTCCAACAAGATTATATTCGTTCCGCACGTGCTCGGGGTATAACAGAATTTAATATAATAGTATTCCACGCACTACGTAATGCAGCCTTACCGGTAGTTACAGTTTTAGGTATGCAATTTGGAGCTCTATTAGCGGGGGCTGTAATCACCGAAACAGTATTTTCTTGGCCAGGTATTGGCCAACTAATGATTGAATCAATACAAAAAAGAGATTATCCAGTAGTCCAAGGCTGCGTTCTACTTATAAGTTTTACTTATGTTTTAGTTAATCTTATAACTGATTTTATTTGTATTTTAATTGACCCAAGAATTCATGATAAAAATGATTAAGAATATCAATGCTTCTCTTCTTGTAGTTTTATTTTGGTTTGTTTGTGCAATATTAGGAACATTTATCTCATTGAATGAAAATGATATTTTTTTAAATAAGATTTTGGAAGGGCCAAGTTGGGAAAATTGGTGTGGGTATGATCACCTAGGCAGATCAATTTGCGAACGAATTATTTTGGGAGCAAGGACATCATTATGCGTAGCATTTGTCGTGGTGCTAATATCATTTATTGTCGGAACTATTTTGGGCGTAGTGGGAGCATGGTGTGGTGGTATTTATGATAAATTACTGGTTATTCTCATTGATATTTTTATGGCATTTCCAGGAATTTTATTGGCTATTGCTTTAGCTGGATTATTAGGCCCCGGAATACTAAATACAGTAATAGCTTTATCAATTGTTAGTTGGGTTGGATTTTCAAGATTAGCTAGAGTACAAACTTTAAGTATAAAAAACCGAGATCATATTATTGCAGCACATGCTCTTGGAACACTAGAATATCGCATTACATTAAAGCATGTATTACCATTGATAATGGCACCATTAATTATTGAGGGAACCATTTCTTTTGCTAGCGTTATTATTGCTGAAGCTAGTCTTTCTTTTCTTGGGTTGGGTATACAGCCACCAGCTGCATCATGGGGTTCAATGATAAAGGATGGAAGTCAGTATATGTTAGTTGCACCACATATGGTATTGGGTCCAGGTTTTGCCATTCTTTCATTAGTGCTATGTATAAATTTCTTTGGTGATAATTTGAGAAGTAAGTTAGATATTATGGAATCGAAATGAAAAGGTCCAAAATACAACCTCTCGGACCAATTATGTGCGATCTAAATAGCATTGAACTTGATGACGATGAGATAGAATTATTACTGCATCCGCTAATTGGAGGAGTCATCCTTTTTTCTCGTAATTATGAGTCACCGGAACAATTACTTGAGCTAACCCTCAAAATTCATCAGCTACGACAGCCTCGACTACTAATAGCAGTTGACCACGAAGGCGGGAGAGTGCAACGTTTTCAGAGCGGCTTTAGTCTTCTACCTGCTTGTGCCTTAATAGGTGAATGTGAACCCTTAGCAAGAGCAATGAGGCTTGCTAATCATGCTGGTTGGCTTATGGCAACGGAATTACTGTCAATCGAAGTAGATTTAAGTTTTGCGCCAGTACTTGATGTTGGTGGCACTATAAGTGATGTTATAGGTGATCGCGCTTTCCACACTGAACCCGATAAGATTTCTAAGTTAGCAAATGCCTTTATGGTTGGTATGAAAGAAGCTGGAATGTCAGCGGTTGGCAAGCATTTCCCTGGACATGGCTCTATTAAAGAGGATTCTCATATTTCTATTCCTATAGATAATCGTCAATTGCATGATATTAACTCACATGACATTGTGCCTTTCAAGGCTTTAATTGATGCTGGTATTTCAGGATTAATGCCAGCACATATCATATATTCTGCCATTGATGATAAACCGGCTGGATTTTCATCTACTTGGCTGGACGAAATATTAAGAAAACAATTAAAATTTAAGGGGACAATTTTTAGTGATGATCTTAGTATGAGAGGAGCTGAAACTATTGGTGATTATACGGAAAGAACAGTGGCTGCACTCGAGGCTGGCTGTGATATGACCTTGATCTGCAATAATAGGGAAGGGGTTGTTTCTGTATTAGATAATATGAGCAAAATAAATAGTACCAAGCAAAAGCCTGATTTAGAAAATATGCATGGTAATTTTAAAGTAACATATAGAGAACTTAAGAACGAAAAAATGTGGCTAAATCGATCAAAAGAAATTAGTAGTTTTTTAGAAAAAACAAAATAAAATTCTAAATTGATAATAATTATATATTTAGGTGTACGTAAATGAATTTTTTAGAAATAATAAATAATGTGTATTCTTTTTTTGGAATAGAAGCATGGATGATCAAACTATTTTTTGTTGTGATATTGACCGGACTTTTAAATTGGTTTCAGAAAAAACTACATAATGGAATAATTCTAAAACTAGAAAAAACAAAAACCTTCTGGGACGATGCGTTTTTTGATGCGATAAAAAAACCTCTTTCATATTTAATTTGGTTTTCAGGAATTGCTTTTGCAATAGGAATAGCAGGAGACAATTTGAGATCAATACAATTTATTTCCATATCCCCTATTTATCAAACTAGTGTTCTTTTTTTAATTTGTTGGTTCTTAATACGATTTATAGCTCGTGTTGAAAAAAACATGATTGCCCGTAAGCGACTATCTGGAGACGAAATAGATGAAACTACTATAGATGCTGTTACAAAATTGCTGCGTATATCAGTCATTATCACGGGTACCTTAATAGCATTACAGTCTCTTGGCTATAGTATTTCTGGTGTTCTAGCTTTTGGAGGGGTTGGTGGAATAGCCGTAGGTTTTGCAGCACGCGACTTGTTGGCAAATTTTTTTGGCGGCTTAATGATTTATATGGATAGACCGTTTAATGTGGGGGAATGGGTTAGATCACCCGACAAGGAAATTGAAGGAACTGTTGAAAAAATTGGCTGGCGGTTAACCACAATAAGAACTTTTGATAAACGCCCTCTGTATGTTCCAAATTCAATATTCAATACTATTTCAGTTGAGAATCCATCTAGAATGTCAAACAGAAGAATAAAAGAAACGATTGGTATTCGATATGATGATGCATCAAAAATGAAAAAAATTATTCATGACGTAAAAAAAATGCTAAAAGAGCATCCTGATATCGATGCGAACAAAACATTAATTGTAAATTTTAATGAGTTTTCTCCTTCCTCGTTAGATTTTTTTATTTATACTTTTACTAAAACTATAGAGTGGGTAAATTATCATGAAATAAAACAAGATGTTTTGCTGAATGTAATTAATATCATTGAATCTAATGGTGCAGAATGTGCTTTTCCAACATCAACTTTACATATCTCCACTAGTTTAGATGATTCAAATACAAAATAATCAATATAGAATATGATAACTAATGCTGTGTAAATTTAAAAAGATGCAGGGGATTGGCAATGATTTCGTTTTGCTGGATTCATTTTTTCAATCTTTTTCATTAACTACGAAGCAGATTAAGCATATTGCAAATCGGCGTTACGGCGTAGGGTGTGATCAAGTTTTATTATTAGAACCTCCTAAAAATAAAGAAACCGATGTTTTTTATAGAATTTTTAATTCAGATGGTAGTGAAGTTGGTCAATGTGGTAATGGAGCACGTTGCTCGGCTATTTATCTTCATGACAAGGGGTTAGTTAAAAAAGATATAATAATAGCAGAAACGATCAGTGGTAAACTTACCTTACAAATAAACAATAGTAATCTCGTGACTGTTAATATGGGTATTCCAAAATTTGAACCAAAAGATATACCTCTAAATGTTGATAAAAAATTAGAAAATTATTCCTTAGAATTAGATAAAAAAAATATTATTTTTTCCGCAGTGTCCATAGGTAATCCACATGCACTTGTTGTTACGAATGATATTGAATCCTCACTATTTGATGCTACAGCGACAGCACTACAGAAAAATAGCATATTCCCCGAAGGAGTAAATGTTGGCTTTGCTCAAATCATGGATCGAAAAACAATTAAGCTCCGTGTATTTGAGCGAGGAGTTGGTGAGACCCTGGCATGTGGAAGCGGCGCTTGCGCAGCAACGGCAGTTTTGAGACAACAAGACTTAGTTGATGAAATGGTCGACGTAGAATTACGTGGCGGAGTCCTGAAAATAAGTTGGATAGGCGAAGATCAATCTATTTTCATGGATGGTCCTGTATCTACAGTCTATGAGGGAGAGATTGAATTATGAGTTTAAAGAAAGAAGAAAAGCATACCACAGAACCATTTACAGAAGATTTAGTTGCTAAATATCTAAAGGAAAATCCTGAATTTTTTGTAAAAAATTCTGCAATCCTTTCTGAATTAAATATACCTCATGAAACCGGAACCGCAATCTCACTTGTCGAAAAACAGCTACTCGTACTTCGCGAACAGAATAAAGAGACGAATGAAAAAATATATGAACTAATAGAGATAGCAAGAAAAAATGAGGCACTTGCTCGACGAATGCATCAATTAGCATTAACTCTGATGGATAATAAAGAACCAGGCGGTATATTTATTGCAATGTATGATGATTTGAAGAAAAATTTTCACGCTGACATAGTTGCAGTTAGATTATTCGTGCATTCCTCGATAATAAATGATAGTTCATTAGAAGAATTTGTTGAAAAAAATTCTATAGAAAAAAATTTATTTAAAGAGCTTCTGGAAAAAAAAGAACCTGTTAGCGGGAAAATGAATCTTGATCAACAAGCATTTTTATTCAATAGTGATTTAGATGTTGGTGCTATTGCATCTTCAGTCATAGTCCCTTTGTACGGTAAGAATTGGGAGGGAATACTAGCTATCGGAAGTTTTGATTCAAAGCATTTTCAACCGGGTATGGGTATTGAATTGCTCTCTAATTTAGGGGAGATGCTAAGTTTGATAATCAAACCCTGGGCTGAAGAAAAATAAAAATGTCTATGCAATTATCAGAGACAGAGCTACTTAAATCTTTCATAGATTCATTGCAACACTTATCCGGCCATACTCGAAATGCCTACTCAAGAGATTTAAAACATTTACAAAATTTTTGTATAAAAAAAAATATTAAGAAATGGTCTGAGGTAAAAGGTCAACAACTAAGAGAATTTGTTGCATATCGTCATCGTAATGGTATTTCTGGTCGTTCACTACAACGTAATTTATCATCTGTAAGAGCTTTTTATCGCCACTTATTGAAACTAAACAAAGTTTCCATTAATCCTGCTGAAGGTATTGTAACTCCAAAAACAGCTAGAAAATTACCGAAATTATTGGATGTCGATCAAACATACCAATTATTAAATATAGAAAAGAATGATATTTTCTCTATACGCGATATAGCAATTATAGAGCTGATTTACTCATCTGGGTTACGTTTATCAGAAATTATAAGTTTAAACACAGATGATATAGATTTTTCCGATAGAGTATTGACTGTAACTGGCAAGGGAAATAAGACACGTAATATTCCAGTAGGTAAATATGCAATTGAGGCTGTGAAACATTGGTTAAAAAATAGAAAAATTTTTTTAAATGGTAATGAGAGAGCTCTTTTTCTTAGCAATAGAGGAAATCGAATTAGCCCAAGGTCTATTCAAGAGCGCATTAAGAAATGGGCGAAAAAACAGGGTTTATCAAATCATGTGCACCCTCATATGTTGAGGCATTCTTTTGCAAGTCATGTCTTGGAATCTAGCGGAGATTTAAAAGCTGTGCAGGAGCTGCTAGGACATGCGGATATCAGCACAACTCAGATTTACACACATCTAGATTTTCAGCATTTAGCTCAGGTTTATGATAAAACTCATCCCAGAGCACAACGCATTCATCGTAAGAAACCGGATACAAAGTAAGAAATAATAAAAATAGGCTAGTTTGGGCTTAAGTCTAAATCGGTCTCGTGTACAATCATTGTTTATTAAGGGCTTTTATACACTGTAAGGGAATATTCTCATTTAATGAAAGTATTAATTATTTAATAATATGATCGAAAATAATTTTCATCCTCAAAATATATTACTACATAAAAAATCTAAGATTTTAGAAATAACGTTCAATAACGGTGAATCTTTCAAATTAGCATGTGAGTATTTACGGGTTTATTCACCATCAGCCGATGTTAAGGGACATGGTCCAGGTCAAGAAGTATTGCAACTTGGGAAAGAAAAAGTAAATATAAATAAAATTGAGCCTATTGGTAATTACGCTGTCCGTCTTATATTCGATGATGGACATGAAACAGGTTTATACTCATGGAATTATTTATATGAGCTAGGTAAAAACCAAGCTATTAATTGGAAAAATTATATAACAGCAATAAAAAATGCAGGATATCAAAGAAAAGAAGATGATTAGAAAAAAAACAGATTTTGGTTATGAAAAAATATTTTCTGAAGAAAAAACTAGTCGTGTATCGGAAGTATTTAGTTCAGTTGCTCATGAGTATGATTTGATGAATGATATTATGTCGCTTGGCATTCATAGACTATGGAAAAGGTTTGCAGTAAATACTTGTGGAATCAGAAGTGATCACCATGTATTAGATTTAGCCGGTGGAACTGGTGACATCACGAAACTTGTTCATAGTAAGCTAGGTAAAAATGGCCATGTTACATTATGCGACATAAACGAGCGCATGTTATATCAAGGGAGGAATTCATTAATTGATAATGGGATAATTAATAATGTAGATTATGTTATATCCAATGCGGAGAATCTTCCATTTAAAGATAATAGTTTCGATTCAATAATTATTGCATTTGGTCTTAGAAACATTACCGATAAAGCAGCCGCATTAAATTCAATGTATAAAAAACTAAAATATGGTTCTCGATTAGTTATTTTAGAGTTTTCAAAAGTGACGCTTCCGATTTTAAAGAAACTCTATAAAAAATACTCTTTTGAATATATTCCAGTTATTGGTAAAAATATAGCCAAAGATGAGAATAGTTATAAATATTTAGTTGAATCAATCGAGATGCATCCTAATCAGAAAGAATTAACATTAATGATGAGAGAAGTGGGTTTTAAGAAAATAAGATATAACAATCTTTCATTTGGTATAGTAGCTGTACATATAGGATATAAGATTTAATTTAAAATATTAAAATGAATTTCGTTATAAAAAAATTAGAGAACTATGTTAATAAAATATTATCTAAGGATGAGCATACATTACATAAATTAAAAAAAATAAATAATAAAGTTATTGTTTTTAAGTTTTTAAATACAAAAATTAAATTATATGTTATTCCAGTAATTAATGGTCTCAGCATTAGTATGACTTCAAAGAGAAAAGCTGATGTTCTTATAAATACCACCCCATCCAATTTTATAAAGATGTTACTATCCTCAAGATATAATGTTTCTGGTACACCGGTTGATATGCAAGTAGAGGGTGATATAAGCATCGCGCATGATTTTGAAAAAATAATGAGGGATTTAGAAATAGATATCGAAGATCCAATGTCGAATTTANTTGGCGATACTCTTTCTTATCAAATCGTAAGATTTACTCGTNGGATTGGAGAGGNATCATTGAAATCNAGTGAGATAATGATAAAANANCTTAGTGAATANTTGAAATTCGAAGTAGAAATGCTCCCAGACGAGTTACTTNTAGATGAATTTCTAAAAGAAGTTGATAGCATAAGAAATGATGTGGAAAGGGTTTCACAAAGAATTGATAATTGTAGTTTGCTTATAACAAACAAAGAAAAAAAATAACTATGTCACAGTTTTTACGCTTATTAGCAATACAAAAAGTATTAATTTCTCATGGTCTTGATGAAATTATATTTGCAACGCATTTATTTAGACCCGTCCGATTGCTGTTTTATATTTTACCATGGAACTGGTTTCGTAAGAATACTAAACCCCGTGCAAAAAGAATGCGTAATATGCTTGAAGAATTAGGCCCAATTTATGTAAAGTTTGGTCAAATACTTTCAACCCGGCGTGATTTTATTCCAGAAGATATTGCCGATGAATTTGCTGAGTTACAGGATAATGTTACTCCTTTTCCAGGAAAAATAGCACGAAAGATTATTGAGGATGCATACGGATGCAATATCGATGAAGTCTTTTTAGAATTTGACGAAATACCATTAGCTTCAGCATCTGTTGCTCAAGTGCATGGCGCAAAACTAAAAGATGGACGAGATTTTATTATCAAAGTCATTAGACCTGGAATCGATATTATAATAAAAAAAGATTTGGATTTATTAAAGTTATTAGCAACAAAGGCGGAGATATATAATAAGCATGCAAAATCTCTCAAATTTACGGGAGTAATAGAAGAATTCGAAAAGACAATATTTAATGAATTAGATTTACAAAGGGAAGCATCAAATGCTTCTCAATTATATCGTAATTTTGAAAACGAGGATCGATATTACGTTCCAAAAATTGACTGGAGCCTTACGAGGAGAAATGTTTTAGCAATCGAACGAATTGAGGGAATATCAATTCGTAGTATAAGTGCTTTAAAGACAGCAAACATTGATTTGAAATCTCTAGCTGAGTTCGGTGTTGAAATATTTTTTAAGCAAGTCTTTAGAGATAATTTTTTTCATGCAGACATGCATCCTGGAAATATATTCGTTTCACCAGGGAAAACATCGGAACAGCCCATCTTAAAAGTTATTGATTTTGGTATTATGTGCTCATTAACAGACTATGATCGTCATTATCTCGCTAATAATTTAATGGCTTTTCTAAATTATGATTACCATAAAGTTGCTGTTTTACATATAAAATCAGGTTGGGTTCCCAAAGAAACACGTGTTGATGAATTAGAGGCGGCTATTAGGACGGTTTGTGAGCCATTATTAGATAGACCAATTCATGAAATATCGTTAGGGGAACTATTACAAAGGTTACTTCAGATAGCGCGTTCTTTTGATGTCAAAATAATGCCACAATTAATTTTATTACAAAAGACTATTATAAATATTGAAGGTATTGGTCGCCAGCTCTATCCGGAACTTAATTTATGGGATACTGCACGACCAGAAATGGAGCGATGGATGAATGAAAGAGTAAGCATTAAAGCCTTCATAAAGAATCTAACACTTAACTTGCCATCAGTTATAGAGCGCCTTCCCGATTTGCCAAATAGGGGAATCGATCTAATTGATAAATTTCATAATGGAGAAGTTGAAATTAGAAACAAATCCGAGGAAATAGATAGATTGAGACTAGATATAAGTAAACATAACCGTAGAACAATAATGGCAGTCATTGGTTCGGGATTTGTTTTATCTTCGGCTATTATCTATGCATTGAATAACACAACGCATGGTATTTTTTTTACTGTCCCCGTTATTTCATGGGTATTAGGTTTTTTTGGATTAATTTTTATATATTTTTCATGGAAAGACTAAGGCAGAATTCATACTTACTGAATTATTTTCTCTTTTCTTAATAAGTGATTTAATCCCTATAATTTTTACATCATATTCATCAATATTTTTTAGAAAATTTGATAAAGCTTTTATCGTATTAGAGTGTGAGTGACAAATTGCTAGCGCTGTCCCTTGTTTTTTCGCGATGTTAACTAGTTCAAATATTTTATTATTTATGTAGTCCATATCTTTTTTATTATCAAGAAAAATATCTCTTGATGTAAATGGTACATCATTTTGCTTAGCTATTTTACCAGCTACGCTATAGGGACTTGTTAGGCTATCAACATAAATATATTTATGTTTGCTTATTATATCCATTAACCATTTCATGTGTCCCGGATGACGTGTTAATAAACTTCCCATATGATTATTAATGCCTATTATATTGGGTAAAGAATTTATATTCACCTCCAGCGTTTTAGAAAACTCTTGCTTAGTCATATTGAGGGTAAGTGCACCCGGACCTAGATGGTTATTATTTTTTAATGCTTGCATTGGCTGATGCAAAAGAATTTCTTTTTTGTTTTTAGATGCGATTGTAGATATTTTCAGCGCATGTGGTGAATGCGGTAAAATTGCATAAGCTATTGGTCCAGGCAAAGATAATGCCAGCATATCTTCCTTTGGTTTATAACCAAGATCATCAATTATTATTGATATATAGGATTGGTCCACTATTTCAGAGTAGACATATCCTGATGAAAAATATGAAAGAAAGATTAATAATAAATACTTATATTTAGTTGGGATATTGTGAATATTCATTATTTCATCCGGTTTTTTTTAGATGTATCCACAATCCCTTTAATAAATTAAGCGCTTCATAAAGTTGATAGTCATTTTCAATAAATAAGTTATTATTTTTCATTTCTTTTTCTACATTGTCATTCTCAGAGTTTTTTTCATCCAGATGACCACTTAAATCTGACTCTTTTATCAATCCGTTACTTTTATTTTCTCTATTAGTATCGAATGTCACATTCTTTACAATCATATCAGGCTCAATACCGGACGCCTGAATAGAGCGTCCAGAAGGTGTAAAATAGCGCGCAGTTGTTAATTTTAATGCTGTTTGATTATTCATAGGGAGAATAGTTTGTACAGAGCCTTTACCAAATGTTCGTTCACCCATAATAATTGCTCTACTATGGTCTTGTAATGCTCCCGCAACAATTTCTGATGCTGATGCAGATCCACCATTAACGAGAATAACCATCGGGACATTTTTAAACATCTCAGTTGGTTTAGCATTGAATTTTAGCTTCGAATCTTTGATCCTCCCCTCCGTGTATACGATTAAGCCATTATTAAGAAATAGATCTGAGACACCAACAGCAGCATTTAACAGACCACCAGGATTATTTCTTAAGTCCATGACTAAACCTTTTAGTTCATCAGTATTTTGATCTTTTAGTTTTATTAGCGCCTTTTTTAAATCGTCGACAGTATGTGTTTGAAAATTGGCAATACGTACATAAGCAAATCCCGACTCTAAAGTCTCAGCCTTAATATTCTGAACAGTTATAACATCACGTACTATAATAATATCAAATGGCTTCTCTTCACCTTCTCGAACTATGGTGAGTGTAATCTCGCTACCAGGTTTACCCCGCATCATTTTTACAGCCTCCATCAATGATATTCCTTTTACAGATTTTTCATCCAAACGAATTATTAGATCCCCAGCTTTAATGCCAGCACGTTCTGCGGGAGTTCCATCAATTGGAGAAATAACTTTTACAAAACCATCTTCAGAACCAACCTCAATCCCAAGGCCGCCAAATTCTCCAGATGTTCCTTCTTGTAATTGTTTGTATGCGACTTCATCTAGGTATGCAGAATGTGGGTCGAGTCCTTGAAGCATACCGCGTATAGCATTCTCAAGAAGTTTTTTATCATCAATATCTTCAACATAGTCATCTTTAATTTTTGAAAAAATTTCAGTAAATATCCTTATGTCATCTAAAGGGAGTGATTTAGATTCATTTTCATTATTACCAGCCATTGGGGATTGAGCTATAAATAATACAAAAAATGTAATTATTGATAATTTTTTTAACATATTCATTTTCTGCTCCATTCTTTTTGTATAAATTTATCTTTTTTTTGCATAACCATTATTAGTATATTAAATATAAAGTATATAAAATCTAATTTTTACACCAGCGAGATGGATTTAATGTTTTCTTACCTTTTCTAATTTCAAAGTAGAGTGCAGGATTATTTTGTCCTCCGCTATCTCCGACAGCAGCAATTATTTCTCTTGTTTTAACTAACTCACCAGTGGACTTGAGTATCTTTTGATTGTGGCCATATAAACTTAGATAGCCATTATCATGTTCAATAATAATTAATAAACCATAGTTACGAAACCAATCAGCAAATACGATTTTCCCATCACTAATAGCGTGCACTTCTGAACCACTATTGGCTTTTATAAGAACTCCTTGCCATTTTAAACCAGCTG
>NZJM01000073.1 GCA_002692205.1 Legionellales bacterium
TGATAAATTAGATGCAAATCGACATTTAATTATTGACTACAAGACTGGGAAAGTGACCAAAGCTAATTGGACAAAGGACCGCCTAAAAGAACCTCAGTTACCTTTATATGCAATTACCTCTGAGCATCGAATAAGCGGACTTGCATATGCATGTTTAAAAACTAATGAATATGGATTTGATGGGTATGCTGATTCTGATGAAATTTTTTCTCGAGAAACGAGAGTAAAAGTTCTTGATATTAGTAAGTTATTAGTTAATTGGGAAAAAGTTTTAGAAAATCTAACAAAAGAATTTATGAGAGGCCATGCCGCGGTTGATCCTCGTCCTGATGCCTGTACTTATTGTGATTTAGCCAATTTATGTCGTATAAGAGAAAGAATATGAACAGTAAGATTGATAGCGATCAAAAGGCAAGATTAAAAGCGATTAACCCTGATAAATCATTCATAGTTAAAGCTCCTGCCGGTTCGGGTAAAACTGGATTATTAGTTATGCGTTATCTAAAACTACTTTCACTAGCAGATTTTCCAGAAGAGATTGTTGCTATTACCTTTACACGTAAGTCGAGTACAGAGATGCGAAATCAAATTAAAGATGTATTGAAAAGTGCACATGCAGACAAGGTTCCAGAAAATAAATTTGATGAGGACCTAATTAAATTAGCTAAAGATGTTTTAAAGCGAGATAAAGAACATCAATGGTCTCTTATGGATTCACCAGATCGACTACGTATCCAGACCATCGATGGATTATCTGCTTTTTTAACTAAACGTATGCCACTCTTAGCTAAATTTGGTGCACAGCCTGAAGTTACAGATGATGCTCAACACTTATATATGTTAGCAGCAGAAGAAACATTGAATTTATTTAATAATGATGAAAAATTTATCAATTCTATTAAAGAAATCGTTTTACATTTTGGTAATGACATTAAAAAAATTAAAAATTCTATTAGTAATATGATGCAAACACGCGATCTTTGGCTTCATCAAGTAACTGCAAAGTATTCTACTGTTGAGATGAAGAAAGATTTAATAAAATTAATAGAAAATTATTTGAAAATGGTTGTAGAAATATTTCCATTGGAATATCAAGAGAAATTAATTGAGTTATTACGATATGCTACTAAAAATATGAATAGCACAGATACAAAAAACCTCTCTAAATCAGTTTTCTCAGACTGCAGTGTGAACGATTTAATTCATTGGCATGCCATTAGTAAACTATTACTGACCGATCAAGGAGCTTGGCGTAAAAAGTTTGATAAAAGAAACGGTTTTCCAGCAAATGGCAAGAAAGAAAAAGAGGAAATAAAAAATTTAGTTAAAAAATTACAGCAAATAGAATTATTGGAAAAGAGACTTGGAAAAATTAATGATTTACCAACAAATAACTCTTTGGATGCTGGTTGGGGACTCATTGATCTTGCTAAAAAATTACTTAAGATAGCAGCTGCTCAATTAGAAATAATTTTTTCCGAGCATAATTTAATTGATTTTACTGGTGTGTCACAACATGCAGTAAGCACGCTTGGTGAGGATGATAATCCGACAAATCTTGCATTATCATTGGACTATCAAATTAAACATCTACTAGTTGACGAGGTTCAGGATGTATCAGAATCTCAGTATGAACTACTTCGTCGGTTAACATGTGAATGGTCAGCAGATGATTCTCGGACACTTTTTTTAGTTGGTGATCCGCAACAGGCCATTTACCGTTTTCGAGGTGCAGAGGTTAGATTTTTTCTAGAAATATTTAAAGATGAGCGTTTAGGCAATATTCCTCTTGAGCCTTTAGAAATTAATAAAAACTTCAGAGCAAGTTCAGGTCTTGTAAATTGGGTTAATGAAATATTCTCAATAATTTTTTCTGAAGAGAATATTATAGAGGGCTCTGTTTCATTTATTCAATCCAAACCAATTAAACCCCAACTTCAAAATAGTGTAAATTATTATTCAGTAAATAATCATAGAGATGAAGCAAAGAAGATTATTGAAATCATAAAAAAAATAAAAAAGATTAAATCAGAAAAAGAAACTATAGCTGTTCTTGCAAGAAATCGTTCTCATCTAGTTGATATATTACCAGCGTTGCAATTTGAAAAAATAACCTTTGATGCGATTGATATTGATGAACTAAGCAATGAACCTATTATTGAAGATTTATTTTCTTTAACAAGAGCTTTTCTTTTCCATGCCGATCGTTCTAGTTGGCTAGCATGTCTTCGTGCTCCATGGTGCGGATTGACAATGAAATCAATGTGTATTTTGTTTGAAAAGAACAAAAAGAAAACAATTTGGGATTGTATTAATAATGATCAAATTATCAATGAATTAGAAAAAAATGAGCTTCAGCGTTTGGAAAGATTCAAGTTGAACATGAAAATAGCAATTGGTCAATACGGTAAACCAATAAGAGATATTGTAGAGGCATTTTGGTATAGATTAGGCGGCCCATCTACATTAAAGAATAAAAATGAACTTCATTATGCAAAAGATTATTTTTCATTACTTGATGAGGTTAGCATGGGAGGCACGGTAGTTGATTGTCAGGTATTAAAAAGGCGACTCAAAGCACTTCATGCTGAATTTAAAAGTAGCTTGGAGGAAAATACGGATTCAGTAAAGGTAATGACAATGCATAAAGCAAAAGGTCTAGAGTTTGATTATGTTATTTTGCCAGGGCTGAATCGTAAATCTGGTAGTTCCGAATCTCCTCTATTAACTACTTACTCTGGTTCATCATTAGTAGCCGTTAAGCCCAATCTAAAAGAAGAAAAAACAATATATCATTTTATAAGCAGTATAAAAAAAAGAGAGGAATATAATGAACAAAAAAGAATATTATATGTTGCTGTTACTCGTGCAATGAAGGAATTACATTTAGTTTCCAGTAATGCAAATAAGAGTATTGCAGGGTCATCATTTTCATATCTTTTTCCTGCTTGTGGTGATCGTTTTATAGAAAATTTAGAAAAAAACGAACAAGATATTACAGTAAATTCCGATATACCAGAGCAAAAAATAAGACGCTTAAAAGACAATTGGAAACTACCAGAAAATATTAAAACAAATTTTAATTGGCACCCACCAATCGAAAACCAAATTGAAGATAATTCAAAATTCATAGAATTTGAATGGGCAGGAGAAACTATTAAAAATGTTGGCATCATCGTGCATCGGATAATTCAAGAAATTGCTGAGAATGGATTGAATAGTTGGGATAAAGAACGTCTCATATCTGAGGAGGCAAATTTCAAAAGAATGCTGAAACAATATGGGGTTCCACTCGAAGATAGAGAAAAAGCTATGCAATACATTAACGATGCGCTTACAAATTTTTTGAATGATGAACGTGGTAGATGGATTTTGTCTGATAAGCATTTTGATCAACATAATGAATATGCTGTAACCGGAGTTATCAATGATAAATTAGTTAATGGAATTTTGGATAGAACTTTTTTAGATGAGAATAAAATCCGTTGGGTGATTGATTATAAAGTAAGTCGACATGAGGGTGGCGACATTGATTGGTTTCTCGATGAACAAAAGAAACGTTATCAGCCAAAGCTTGAAGAATACGCAGCTTTAATGAAAGGTTTTGAAGATAATGAAATTAAACTTGGATTATATTTTCCATTGTTAAATGGTTGGCGTGAGTGGAAATATTAATAGGCCTTAATTTGCTGCCGTAGTGTCAGAGGCAAGACCCTTCGCTGCATCATTTATTGCATTTCCATAAGCAGTTCCTAAATCAGAATAATCTTCATCATCCATGATTGCCATATAACCTATCGCGTAACCTGATTTTAATAAACCCATTCCATCTTGACTTCCATCACCCATCATCATCTCCATTGTCGATCTTTTTTTATCGCCAACTATTTGATCATAAGGCCCCCATAACATTGGAGATGCGAATGGTCCTGCGCCATCTAGGACATCCAAAACGACAATACCATCATCCGAATGATAACCAAGACCTACAAAACCATCCTTGCCTTCGTAATAACTAAATTTACCTCCACTAGGGAAAGTATACTGATACCTGTAGATGGAGCGCCCAACATAATCGGGAGGCATTTTCATTCCCCTTGTACTAATTCGTTTTCGTTCACCTTTAGTTTTCGTCTCTTTAGCTACCGCTAAGATTGATTTTTTTTCGCCATAAGGATTAGTGATGAAACGTTTTCCATCTTGCTGAGTATAAGCGCGATCTCCTTTTTCTATCGTGCCCTCAACTTCAATCTCCTCCATTGTTTTGACATCTCCCTTAGCACCAGCGACATCTAATGCGCGAACAGCGGAACTTGTGAATATACCGGCGACAGAGAGCAAGCAGACAAACATTATCAAGTAATTTTTCATGTTGCTGATTTCATATCTATTTTTTCATGCAGTTTCTATTATCGAAATACATCAATAACACATTTTAACTCAGTTCTTAAACAATAAAAAAGATCCAATTTACTGCTTTAATGGTGGAGGCGGCGGGAATCGAACCCGCGTCCGCAAACCCTCTACCGTCGGTTCTACATGCTTAGCCTATTCTATTAATTTAGCTTTCTGCTACCCGAATGGCAGGAAAAACAGAGAGCGATTTCGAATCAATTTAACGAATCCGTCTCGAACAAACTTCATCGCGATCCTGTGTGAGTCGACGCCTGAGTCTGAGTGCACAAGCACAACATCAGTCAGACGGCACTATGACTGGTTATTAAGCAGCTAGTGCGTAGTTGTCTTCGTTGGCAACTATAAAATTTGCAGTTGTATTTACGAGGTAATCTGCGCCTCGGCATGCCCCTCGGGCTTCATATCCACGTCGAAACCAGTACGCCCCCAAAGAGTATTTCTTTCTTGAATGCTAGAGATTATATCCGAATGAGTATTAATTAAACATCGGTGTTCGTAGATTTTTTATTTAGAGAACATCTGACAGGGCTTTTATATGAAAAGTTCCAGATTCTCGAGAAGATGCATTAACTATCGTCTGATTAGCCTCGCTTTTTGTCTTTCCCAATCACGTTTTTTCTCGGTTTGTCGTTTATCATGCATCTTTTTACCACGACCTACCCCAATCTCTAATTTAACTTTTCCATTTTTCCAATATAAGGCTGTTGGGACTAGCGTAAAACCCTTACGTTCAACGGCGCCGATTAGTTTATTTAGTTCTAAGCGATGTAGTAAAAGTTTCCGGTTTCTTTGTGTTTCATTTATGAACGACGATGATGTTGGTAGGGGGGTAATAAGCGCTCCAAATAAATAAGCCTCGTTGTCTTTTAGTAATATGTAGCTTTCAACAATTTCTATTTTTCCAGCTCGTAGGCTTTTAACTTCCCACCCTTGCAATGAAATCCCAGCTTCAAAACGTTCATCTATGAAATAGTCCCGCCGCACTTTTTTATTCAGCACTATTGTTTTTCCAGCTAGAGGCTTCTTTTTTTCACCCATTTACAATTATCCAGATTTATATTCTTCAATTATAACAGGTGTTCTATCCATGAGGGGGTAAGTAATCTAAAATAGCCAGATATTATGTCTTCATTACGCACATCAATTCATGGCCAATGGTCTTCGCGCTGGATTTTTATTCTTGCTGCCACTGGTTCGGCTGTGGGTCTTGGTAA
This sequence comes from Legionellales bacterium, assembly GCA_002692205.1. Lineage (GTDB taxonomy): Bacteria > Pseudomonadota > Gammaproteobacteria > Eutrophobiales > Eutrophobiaceae > UBA11869. Next base: position 5,631 of record NZJM01000073.1, read on the forward strand.
TATCTGGCGTTTTCCATATTTGACTGGCGAGAACGGCGGTGGTGCTTTTGTTTTAGTCTATTTATTCTGTGTAATTATAATGGGTATTCCTATTATGATGGCTGAAATATTATTGGGCCGTCGCGGAAGAAAGAGTCCGATATACACAATGGAGGCTTTGGCATATGAGGAAGGATTAAATAGAAACTGGCGCTTACTCGGCTGGCTTGGAGTATTAGCAGGGTTCATAATTTTATCTTATTACAGTGTAATCGCGGGCTGGACAATTGCATTTATTTTTAAGACAGGAATGGGTGATTTTCTAGGCACTAATGCCAAGCAGACAACGGAAATATTCGGCAATTTAGTATCAAGCCCTGGTATTTTATTATTTTGGCATAGCATTTTTATGTGCATAACAATCAGAGTTGTATCTCAAGGAGTCAGCGGAGGATTAGAAAAAGCAGTTAAGTTTTTAATGCCCGCTTTGTTTGTTCTATTATTAGTCATGGTTGGTTATGCAATGAGTACCGAAAAATTCATTGATGGACTCAGATACCTCTTTATTCCAGATTTTAATTCTTTAGCTGAAAAAAATTTATTTTCTGATGTCTTCCTTCCAGCATTAGGTCAGGCGTTTTTTAGTTTGAGTATTGGCATGGGAGCAATCATGATTTATGGTTCTTACTTATCAAAAGATTCATCAATTACTTTTAACTGTTTTATTATTGCTCTAGCAGATACGTCTGTTGCTATTCTTGCTGGGATTGCAATTTTTCCAATTGTGTTTACATATGGTCTTGAAGCTGCTGGTGGGCCAGGACTAATTTTTGTTTCATTACCAATTGCTTTTGGTCAAATGCCTTTTGGCACTTTTTTTGGCTGTCTATTCTTTATTTTATTAATGTTTGCTGCTTGGACTTCATCTATTTCATTACTTGAGCCTGCGGTAACATGGCTAATTGAAGCCAAAAATATGAGTCGTGTTAAGGCTTCTTATGTAGCAGGTTTTATCGCTTGGCTTCTAGGTGTATTTACAGTTTTATCTTTCAATCACTGGTCATTTGAGTTTAGTTTTGCTGGCGCAATTAAAGAAAATGGTTTATTTGATATTTTCGATATTCTTACTTCTAATATTATGTTGCCTTTAGGAGGTATATTAGTCGCTTTTTTTACATCTTGGTTGATGTCAAGAAAATCTACTGTTGACGAATTAGGTTTAGGTGATAGTCTTTCTTATAAGATATGGCGTTTTGTTGTTCGCTATATTGCACCACTAGGAGTGATTATAATATTTTTGAACGCAATAGGGTTTTTCAAAATATTTTCGATAGGTAACTAGATATTTGTGACCAGAATAAATAAAAAAGCTGTAGTTAAGTTTAGCGCCAATCAAATGTATAAGTTAGTAAACGATATAGAGGCCTACCCAAGCTTTCTTCCTTGGTGCACGGATGCAAATATTATTAATGATAGTAAAGATTCATTGACAGCATCTGTTTCAATTTCTATTGGGAGAATAAAAAAAATTTTCACCACGCTTAATACTATGCAGCAAGATATATCAATCGATATGAAACTTATTAAAGGCCCTTTCAAAAAACTAAATGGGTCATGGGAATTTAAAAATAATAATAATGGCGGATCAACCGTATCATTAGTAATGGAATTTGAGTTTAAAAATAAACTTTTAAAATATACGTTAGGCGGCGCTTTTAAGAAAATAACAGATTCTTTAGTCGACGCTTTTATATCCAGAGCAAATGATATCTATGATTAGGTTAGGTTTTATTTATCATCAAGCGGATTGATTTTATCTAGAAAACGACTAAAAAATCCTTCACCATCATCTCCAGATTCCGGAAGGGTTATTGTACTTTTTTCATTTTCCTTATCGTTTTTTCTCGTTAGCGAGCTTGAGGCTTTAATATCACCTGTTATGTATGCCAACATGTCATTTTCAAAATGTAGCGTGATATGACGCTGTTCTCGAGTATCATTACCTTTTTGAAAACTATAGAGATATTCCCATCGTTCGCTATGAAAAGGATCAATTAACACAGGTGTTCCCATTATAAATTTTACCTGGTCTTTACTCATTCCATGTTTCAGGCGATCGAGCATTTCTTGATCGATAACGTTTCCTTGCTGAATATCGATTTTATGTAATAGGGGTACGTTAAAACTCCCATCATGGCCGCGACTACAGCCAATTAGAAAAAAAAGGAAAAAACATATAAAGATGGGCTTTATCATAAAAATTTTTTACTTAATAATATATATTTAATATATCGAGAATAGCGGTTACTATCGAATTCCTCAATGATATTTATTATAATTTCCTACATATTACTGTAATATTTTTTGAAATAAGCCTTTACTGTGCTTTAGTGGATTAATCAGGAGAAAATTATGCAAGCAACAGACTTGAAAAAAGCCGGTCTCAAAGCCACACTTCCGAGAATTAGGATTCTTCATATTCTCGAAGAATCAACAGGTCAGCACCTAAGTGCAGAAGATGTTTATAAAGTATTATTGGACCATGGAGAAGAAGTTGGTCTTGCCACGGTATACAGAGTATTGACTCAATTTGAAGCAGCAGGATTAGTTATAAGGCATAATTTTGATTCTGGGCACTCTGTTTTTGAATTAGATAGCGGCACTCATCATGATCACATGGTTAATTTAGATAACGGCGAAATTATTGAATTTCAAAATGAGGAAATCGAAGATATACAAAAAAAGATAGCGAAGAAACACGGTTACGAATTAGTTGAACATAGCTTAGTACTCTATGTTAAATCAAAGAAATAAAATCATTGATTTTTAATTTATTCTTATTTAAGTGCGAGCATTTTTTCAGCATTAGCTAAGCTTTCATCAGTTACTTCCATGCCAGCCAGCATTCTCGCAATTTCATTAACCCTCTCTTTTTGATTTAGTTCAATAACTTTCGTGCATGTTTCACCAGCCACTGCTTTTTTTGTTACTTTAAAGTGGTGATGACCACAAGAGGCAACCTGTGGTAAGTGAGTAACACAAAGTATTTGGTTATTTTTCGCAAGAGCATTTAGTAGTTTGCCAACAATTTCAGCGATGCTGCCTCCTATTCCGGCATCAACTTCGTCAAAAATCATTGCGGATGAGTTATTTTCTTTTGAGCATATAATTTGAATTGCAAGCCCAATGCGCGATAGTTCTCCCCCTGATGCAACTTTTGTAATTGGCCTTAGTGGTTGGCCTGGATTTGTTGAAACCATGAATATGACATTGTCCATTCCTTGTGGGCGTGGCTCATTATTGGGCATTGTTTCAATTTTTATCTCTAGTTTTCCTGACATACCAAGTTGGTGCAACTTATTTGTTATTTCATTTGAAAAAACAATTGCTGTTTGTATTCTCTCTTTTGTCAATCTCTCTGAAATATTATGATACTCAGTTACTAATTTCTCTTTCTCCTGTTTTAGTTCTTCTTGTTTTTCAATGCCGCCTTCCAGTTCATTTAGCTTAATAATTAATTGATTTAGATGATTAGATAATTCCTCTGGTCTAGTCTTATACTTCCTTGCAAGTTCATTTAATTTATCTAATTTGTTTTCTAATTCGCTTAGTTGGCTTATATCCATATTAAATCCATCAAGGTAACTTCTAATTTCTAAAGTTGCTTCATTCAGTTGAATCATTGCTATTTCAACTAAATTTGATATATTTTTGAATGCACTATCAATTTGACATAGTTCATCAATTTTACCGCGACATTTTGATAGTCGTGTCCCGATTGAATTATCAGTCTCTGATAATTCAGTTATTATTTCTTGGCAAGTTTCAATAATATGCTGCGAATTGGATTGTCTTTTATATTCTTCTGATAGCTTTGCATACTCTGATTTCTCAATAGCTAATTTGTTTAGTTCTTCAATCTGATATTTAAGTAGTGTTAATGTTGACTCTAAATCTACTTCGCTTATTTCTAACTCATTTATTTTTTTATCAATAGAAGCTAAATCATTATAGGTTTCAGTTAGTTTTGTTAAAATCTTATCATATTTTCCATATTGGTCGAGAAGTTGACGTTGTTTCTTTGGTTGAGATAGTGACTGATGTGCATGTTGCCCATGAATTTCTATTAGACTTTCACCAATGTTTCGTAATGTTTGAATTGGCACGGGCGTATCATTTATGTAAGCGCGCGACCGTCCATCTTTTTTTATTGTTCTTCTTATGAATAATTCATCATTGTTAGACTCGATTTCAAGAGTCTTTAATTTTTGATTTACATCATCATTATTTTTTATGAAGAAAATCGCTGTGATATCTGTTTTATCGGAGTTTCCTCTTATTACATTTGTGTCAGCTCTATCACCAAGTATCAAACCCAAAGCATCTAGAAGTATTGATTTACCTGCGCCAGTTTCCCCAGTTAAGACGGTCATCCCACGTTTAAAATCGAGATTTAGTTTATCGATAATTGCAAAGTCAGCAATAAAGAGTTGGCTTAACAATTCTTATGTACTCCAATTTAATTTTTCACGAAGTATGTGGAATTGGTCGTGTTCAGGTGGATGTATTAATTTAATACTTTTATCTTTTTTAGTTATTCTAATTCGGTCATTTGGAGCTAATTCCAATTTGACTTCTCCATCAATCGCAAGTCTAGAATTATCAATTTCTCTTGTTGAGACAACTACTTCTATAGAACTCTTTCCATCTATTACAATAGGGCGATTCGTAAGTGAATGTGGACAAATCGGGACGAGTAATAATGCATCCAAAGACGGCTGAAGAATAGGGCCGCCGCCTGCAAGAGCATAAGCAGTTGAACCTGTTGGAGATGAAACAATCATTCCATCGGAACGATGTTTATGCACGAAAGTCCCATCAATGTATGTTTTCAATTCTAAAAGATGAGCTATATTCCATTTCTGAATTACAATATCATTCAACGCATAGTCTTCAAAAATGCATTCATTATCTCTTATTACTTGCCCGTCTAGAAGAAAGCGAACGTCCTCTACATAATCTCCACTTAGTATATCATCCATATTTTTTGAGATATTTTCGGTAGGTATATCGGCTAGAAAACCTAAATGACCAAGATTGACTCCAAGCAGTGGCACATTAAAATCACATAGAGCATGCGAGGCTTTTAGCATTGTACCATCACCACCTATAGCTATAACAAGATCGCAATGATTACCTAGCTCGACTGCATCAATTACTTCAAGTCCGTCAATATTTGTTAGCCCAGCACAAAATTCATCTAATATAATCTGATGACCACGTGAGTGGAGATAATCAATTAATTCATTCAAAGTCGCCTTAATAGCATCTACATTTGACGTTGCAACGAGTCCAATTTTCTTAAACATGATTTTTATACATTTTTCCTAACTAAGTTTTTTGTTAAACATAGCATGCAAAACAGTTCCAACCAATATTTCTTTAATAATAAGATTTCTTTTTATCATAAATTACAAGTAGTTATAATATTTTACTTAATTCAGCAGCCATTGCTGAATTTTGTGTGATTATCTGGCATAGTTCGAGAGTATTATGAGCTCCGAGAACAATTCCGCACAATTATCCGAAAGAAGCCTTTATTTATTTAAGGCTTTAGTCGAGCATTTTATTCAAGATGGTGCTCCAGTCGGTTCTCGCACACTATCTAAAGATTCATCGCTTAATTTAAGTCCCGCGACAATTCGCAATGTTATGGCTGATCTGGAGGATTTCGGCCTATTAGATTCGCCGCATACGTCTGCTGGTCGTATTCCGACAGCTAAAGGTTATAGATTATTTGTCGATAGTTTACTCAGAGTCAATGATCTAAATTCAATTGAAGTGGAAAAAATTGCAAGAGAGCTTGACCCTGAAAACGATTTTAAGTCTCTTATGCAACGCACTTCTTCCATGTTGTCTGATATTACTCAACTAGCTGGTGTTGTTATGCTGCCAAGAACCGACCAATCTAAACTTCAGCATATTGAGTTTGTTGCTCTATCAGGCAACAGAGTTTTAGTTATTTTGGTTGTTAATGGCAGAGAGGTTCAAAATAGAATTATAAATACAAGTAGAGCATATTCAGCATCTGAACTGCAAGAGGCATCTAATTATTTGAATGAAATTTTTGTGGGTAAAGATCTTACATACGTCAGAACTAATATTTTAGATGAGTTAGAGAAGACAAAAGAGCAACTCGATATGTCGATGCAGACAGCCATGGAAATGGCGCAATTAGCATTTGATTATGAAAAATCTAAAATTAATAGCGATGAACTGTTTTTTTCTGGTGAAACTAATTTAATGGACGTTGCTGAACTCTGCGAATTAGATAAATTAAAAAGATTATTTAATACTTTTAATCAAAAAAGAGACATTTTACACTTACTAGAGCAAGCAATTAATGCAAATGGAATCCAAATTTTTATAGGCGAAGAATCCGGACATGAAGTTCTTGGTAATTGTAGTGTTGTCACATCTCCATATGAAGTCGACGGGAAAATACTAGGTGTGCTTGGGGTTATTGGACCAACAAGAATGCATTATGAGCGTGTTATCCCAATTGTGGATGTTACAGCTAAAATGCTTGGTCTGGCCTTGAATCCAAATAATTAATCTCCATATTAGTCTGATACCTTCTTAATGAAGGATGTAAAATATCTATTGTTTTTAAAAAACGAGGACAGACATGTCAGATCAAAAAAATCATAACTCAAGAAAGAAAATTGAAGGCCAGGAAGAGCAGGTAGTCGACAATGATGAGATTATAGATGGAGAACTTATCAAAGAGAATATTGAAGAAGACAGAGAAAAAGAGAAAAACAAGGAAGAAGATATCGATGTTTTGCATATACAACTAGCGAAATTACAAGATGAATCCACTGCAGCTTTAGATAAGGCTGTTAGAGCGCAAGCGGAGATGGAAAATTTAAGAAAACGTACAGCGCGCGATGTTGAGAATGCGCATAAATATGCATTAGAAAAATTTGTCCAAGAATTATTACCGGTTATTGATAGCTTAGAGCTAGGTTTATCAACCTCTGTTGATATTGAAAATGCGGAAGATCTTCGTAAGGGTATGGATTTGACTNTAGAAATGTTCAAAANAGTAATAGAAAAATTTGGTGTGGTAATTGTCAANCCTGAAANCGAAAAATTTGATCCAGAATTNCANGAGGCNATTTCTATGCAAGAGACAAAAAACGNNAAATCTGGAGAAATAGTTGCTGTTATGCAGAAAGGATATAGCTTGAATGGTCGTTTAATTAGGCCTGCTATGGTTATTGTGGCTAAATAATTTTCATTAAGGGCTTGAAAAATGATAATTAGACCCATATGTAATACACAATGAAAATATTTTGATATATAGAAATCAATCAGTTAAGTTTTTTTTGGAGAATTAAAGAATGGCAAAGATGATTGGAATTGATCTTGGAACAACTAACTCTTGTGTTGCAATACTCGAGGGTGGAAAAGCGAAAGTTATAGAAAACAGCGAAGGCGGAAGAACGACTCCTTCTATAGTAGCGTATGCAGATGATGAGGAAATTCTTGTTGGGCAATCGGCTAAGCGGCAATCAGTTACAAATCCAAATAATACGCTATATGCGGTTAAACGTTTAATTGGCCGTCGTTTTGAAGAAGATGAAGTTCAAAAAGATATTAAGCTTGTTCCATTTAAGATCGTAAAAGCTGATAACGGCGACGCGTGGGTCGAGGTGAAAGATAAAAAAATGGCTGCACCTGAAATTTCAGCAAGAGTTCTTATGAAAATGAAAAAAACAGCTGAAGATTATTTAGGTGAAGAAATTAAAGAAGCAGTTATAACAGTTCCCGCATACTTTAATGATTCGCAACGGCAAGCTACGAAGGATGCTGGACGTATTGCAGGACTCGAAGTAAAACGAATTATTAATGAACCAACAGCAGCAGCACTGGCTTATGGGATAGATAAAAAACAGGGTGATGCAAAAATTGCTGTTTATGATTTAGGTGGCGGTACTTTCGATGTTTCAATTATTGAAATTGCTGAGGTTGATGGTGAGCATCAGTTTGAAGTTTTATCAACGAATGGAGATACTTTTCTCGGCGGGGAAGATTTCGATCTAAGAATTATTGATTTTTTATGTGATGAATTTAAAAAAGAACAAGGTGTAGATTTACATAATGACCCTTTAGCATTACAACGTTTGAAGGAGGCTGCTGAAAAAGCAAAAATTGAGTTATCTTCAAGTCAGCAAACAGATATCAATTTACCTTATATAACCGCTGATTCTAGTGGGCCTAAACATCTAAATTTAAAATTAACTAGAGCAAAGCTAGAATCATTAGTGGAAGATCTTGTCGATCGCACTATCGGCCCCTGCGAAATTGCATTAAAAGACGCAGGACTTTCAAACTCTGATATCACTGATGTAATTCTGGTTGGCGGGCAGACACGTATGCCTATGGTTCAAACAAAAGTCCAATCTCTTTTTAATAAAGAACCAAGAAAGGATGTTAATCCCGATGAAGCTGTAGCAGTCGGTGCTGCATTACAAGCAGGTGTTTTAGGTGGCGATGTAAAAGATATACTACTTCTTGATGTCACACCTCTCTCTCTTGGTATTGAAACTCTGGGCGGGGTTATGACTAAGTTGATTGATAAAAATACAACAATACCAACTAAAGCAAATCAGACTTTCTCGACTGCAGAAGATAATCAAACTGCAGTTACTGTACATGTAATGCAAGGAGAACGTGAGATGGCTACTGGGAATAAATCATTGGGACGTTTTGACCTAACCGATATTCCTTCTGCCCCACGTGGTGTTCCTCAAATCGAAGTTAATTTTGATATTGATGCTAATGGTATTCTTAATGTTTCAGCAAAAGACAAGGCAACTGGAAAAGAGCAGTCGATTGTCATTAAAGCGTCTAGCGGTCTTTCTGATGATGAGATTGAGGACATGGTTAAAGATGCAGAAGTTCATGCAGAAGAAGATAGAAAAGCTAAAGAGTTGATTGAAACAAAAAATATGGCAGAAAATATGATTCATGCAACTAAAAAATCTTTAAATGATTTAGCTGATAAAGTTGAAGATAAAGAAAAATCTGATATAGAATCTGCAATTAGTGATTTGGAAGAAGCACTTAAAAGCAATGATAAAGAAGTTATTTCAGAAAAAACAAATAAGTTAACAGAGGTTGCTGGTAAACTTGCCGAGCGCGCATATGCTGAGCAGCAAAATTCTGCAGACACATCAGCAACAAATCCTGATCCTACGGATAAAAGTGGCACACCAGATAATGATGTTGTTGATGCTGAGTTCGAAGAAGTTAAAGACGACAAGAATCAATCATAAAGTTTTTTTTCAAAAAAATAGTTATTTAGCTATGCGATTAGATATGAAAACAACTCATGTTTAATCGTTTGTTTTTTTATATTTTAGTTAAATAAAAATAAGCTTCGATAAGAGTATAGTTAGTATGGCAAATAAATCAGATTATTACGATACATTGGGTGTTTCTAAGAATGCTGATGAAGCTGAACTAAAAAAAGCTTATCGTCGTTATGCAATGAAATATCACCCTGATCGTAATCAAGGAGATACCAAGTCAGAAGAAAAATTTAAAGAAGTAAAAGAGGCATATGATGTTTTGTCTGATAGCCAGAAACGTGCTGCTTATGACCAGTTCGGTCATGCCGGTGTTGATACAAGCGCTGGAGGTGCCGGAGGGTTTTCTGGAGCTGGTGCGGGCTTTGGAGATATTTTTGGTGATGTTTTTGGTGATATTTTTGGAGGCGGACAGGGTGCCCGGACACAACGAGGCACAGATTTACGTTACAACCTAGAATTATCACTTGAGCAAGCCGTAGCTGGCACAACTGTTAAAATACGCGTGCCAAAAATGATTACGTGTAAAGTTTGCGATGGCTCGGGTGCGAAACAAGGAAGCACCCCGACAGATTGTTCAACTTGTGGCGGTGTTGGTCAGGTTAGAATGCAACAAGGTTTTTTTTCAGTTCAACAAGCATGCCCACAATGCAGAGGTGTTGGAAAAATAATTACAAACCCGTGTGCGCCATGTCGTGGCCAGGGGCGAGTTAAAGATACAAAAACAATTTCAGTAAAAGTTCCTGAGGGTGTTGATAATGGAGATCGTATCAGACTAACGGGTGAAGGTGAAGCTTCAGAATTTAATGGTCCTGACGGCGATCTTTATGTTCATATCAGCGTTAAAGAGCACCCAATATTTGTACGTGAAGATACAGATCTTTATTGTGAAGTACCCATTAGTTTTACGACCGCCGCTCTCGGCGGAGAACTTGAAGTACCTACTTTAGATGGTAAAGTTAAATTAAAAATTCCATTCGAAACTCAAAGCGGAAAACTCTTTAGGCTTAGGTCAAAAGGCGTTAGATCTGTAAGGAGTTCATCAAAAGGTGATTTGCTTTGTCGCGTTGTCGTCGAAACACCAGTTAAACTTAATAGTAAACAAAAAGAAATTCTGAATGAATTTGAGAAATCTATAAATAGTCAAGGAAGTAAAAACAGCCCACAGGCACGCTCTTGGCTGAATGGAGTAAAAAGATTTTTTGATTCGATGGCAGGTTAATTTTTACCTCGTTTTCATCTCAGTAGAATGTATAATTTTAGGTTTAGTACAATAATATAGAGTAACTAATCATGACTGTCAGAATTGGTGTATGCGGAGCAGCCGGAAGAATGGGCAAAGTAATTCTCGAGGTTTGTAAAGAGACAGAAGGGGTGGAGATAACTGCAGCCATTGAACATCCAGATTCTCCCTATGTTGGGCTTGATGCTGGCGCGGTTGCGGGAATTAATAATTTAAATGTAAAAATAACAGATAGCATTAAAAATATCGCAAATGAAGTAGATGTTATGATTGATTTTACCTTAGCAACTTCTATCGTTAAAAATATTAAAGAATGCGAATCATCGAATTGTAGAATGGTTATTGGGACTACTGGTTTGAATGATGAGGCGCAGAAAAATATACAGTCAGCTGCAAAAAATATTGCAATCGTTTTTGCTCCTAATATGAGTGTCGGAGTGAATCTTTGTTTTAAATTACTTGAAACAGCTGCCAGTGTAATTGGAAAAGAAGCTGATACGGAAATTGTAGAAGCACATCATCGCGACAAAAAAGATGCTCCTTCAGGAACAGCAATTCGTATGGGTGAAATTGTGGCTGAAAAAACTGAAAGAGATCTTAAAGATTGTGCAATTTACGGTAGAGAAGGAATATCAAGCACAAGAGATAAAAATACTATAGGGTTTGAAACAATACGCGCAGGAGATATTATTGGCGATCATACCGTAATATTTGCAACGGCTGGAGAGCGGGTTGAAATTAGCCATAAAGCGACATCGAGGAAGAATTTTGCAAGTGGTGCCGTAAGAGCAGCTTTATGGTTGTCAGAAAAAGAGACAGGTTTATTTGATATGCAAGATGTGTTGAATCTTAAATAGCACTTATTTTTTATAATTTTCTAGATACTTTTTTTTGTGATAAGTGCGATGTGTATGGTATCACCAGTAAAGCCTCTCCCTTCAAATGTTGATTTTTTATTCGTTGCCAGTATTTAGCAGTGAGTAAATCTTTATGATATTTCATAAATTCATTTTTTAATTCGTCACTCATTGCAAGAAACTTTATAAATTCCTCTGGAAAAATATCGTTTTCTCCAACAAAGTACCAGGCATCTGCTTGCATCTCATCTTCAATTGAGTTTGCCTGAGGAATTTTTCGAAAGTTACAATCTGATACTAAAGATACCTCATCATAATCATAGAATATAACTCTATTATGTTGTGTTACACCAAAATTTTTGAGGAGTAAATCTCCAGGAAATATATTAGTTTTTGCTAAATCTTTTATAGCTTCTCCATAATCAATAATAGAACGAGTCGCCTCATCGAAAGAGCATTCATTAATAAACAGATTTAAAGGTCTTACACGTCTCTCGACGTACACTTGTTTCAAAATGAGATTATTACCTTCTTTTCTTACGCTATTGGAGGCATTTTCTACTAGTTCTTTGACTAACTCTTTTGAAAATCTATTAATAGGAAATTTTAGATTTAGAAATTCTTGAGTATCAATTAGTCTCCCAGCACGATCATGTTTTGAGACTAGTTTATATTTATCAATGACATCCTCACGAGAGACCGTTTTTGGATAACCAAATACGTCCCTAATTATTTTGAACACAAGATTATAGGATGGTAATGTGAAGACTATCATTACTAATCCTGTTTCTCCCTCAGCATGGACAAATTTATCTTTAGTCTTACTTAGATGTTCTGAAAATATTCTATGTCGTTCTGTTTTGCCTTGCCGCAATCTTCCAAGCACTGTATACAATTCATCAATTGGTTTTTTGGGAAGCATTGATTTTAGAAAATGGACGGTACCAATTACCGAATTTGGATCAGCAAAATAATACGAGCGCGTATATCCAAATATTAAGCTTATTTCTTGTTCCTCTAGAAAGATAGCATCTACCGATATTCCGCGACTCTCATTTTTGAAAGCGATTATTATTGGCGCTTCTCCTTCACTTAGTATCAGTTTACCTACTAAATAGGCACGTGCAGCTTGATAGAAAAACGAATCAATAAATTCGAATCTTAGGTATTCAACATTTTTTGAAAAATTTTCATTTGTAAATAATTTTATCTTTCTTGATATTCGCGTTGCATTAAGATTAATATCATCATATGGAACTCTGAATGAGAAATCATCAAGTATTGTCTCAAATATGCGCTGCAGTGATACCCAATATGGATAACGCCTAATATTAAGAGTCATGATTAGTTGAGTGTCATTTGATGCACCTGATGGAATGAACTCCAATTCAGGATCGAGACCCTCGGTTCCAAAAATCCGCCGCGTCGTAGAATTAAAAAACGTTTTTATAAAATCATTATCTGGAACCTGATTGAGACGAACTTCAAAATAGCGTTTTATTTCTCGCCATAGAATTTTGTTAGTTAAGCGTTTTCCTAATATTCTACGTAGCGCTAACGCAATTCGACGAACCGATTTTTCATATAAATCAACACGATCGACAATATCATGCTGATGTCCTTTCCAGTCTCTTTGTTCAAAACGAGTCCTAGCTCTACGGGTTATACGATGAAAATAGTTATTATAACGAATGAAACCGTCATAAATGGTCTGCGAGCATTCTGCAATAAGTTCTTTTTCTGACATTATTGATATTGATACGTCGAGATTTTAAAGATTAGAAATAATTTTATCTGCAAATGCACTACATTTTACTTCTCGCGCATTATCCATTAAGCGAGCAAAGTCATATGTTACTGTTTTATCAGCTATAGTTTTATCCATCGCGTTAATTATCATATCTGCTGCCTCTGTCCAACCTAAATATCTCAGCATCATCTCCCCTGATAACAATAATGATCCAGGGTTTACTTTATCTTGATTTGCATATTTTGGTGCTGTTCCATGAGTTGCTTCAAAAATTGCATGTCCCGTTTCGTAGTTTATGTTTCCACCCGGTGCAATTCCTATGCCCCCTACTTGTGCAGCTAATGCATCTGAAAGATAATCTCCATTTAAATTCATTGTTGCAATAACATCAAACTCTTCTGGACGTGTTAGAACTTGTTGCAGCGTTATATCTGCTATTGAATCTTTTATTAAAATTTTACCGTCTTCTTTGGCTTGTGCCATTTCAGTATTAGCTTTTTCTTGTCCTTTTTTCGCGCATGTTTTTTCCCATATATCCCAGCTATATATTTTATCTTTAAATTCAGTTTCAGCGAGTTTGTAACCCCAGTTTCGAAAAGCTCCTTCTGTGAATTTCATTATGTTGCCTTTATGAACAAAGGTAACACTCTTTCGTTTATTCTGTATAGCATAAGTAATTGCAGCACGAGTAAGCCTATCTGTTCCTTCAGAAGATATTGGTTTGATTCCAATGCCTGATGTTTTAGGGAATCTAATTTTTTTATAATAATTTGGAAATGATTCCTTAAATAAAGCAAGAAATTTTTTATTATTTTCGCTACCCTGTTCGAATTCAATACCAGCATAAATATCTTCAGTATTCTCTCTAAAAATAACCATATTAATTGATTCAGGTTTTTTTACAGGAGATGGTACACCTTTAAACCATCGCACTGGTCTCAAGCAGACGTACAAATCTAGAACTTGCCTAAGTGCTACGTTAAGAGAGCGAATACCACCGCCAATTGGGGTGGTTAGTGGCCCTTTGATAGCCACAAGAAATTTGTTACACATCTCCACTGTCTCATCTGGCAACCAACTTCCTGTTAAAACATTTGCTTTTTCACCCGCATAAACCTCCAGCCATTTTATTTCTTTTTCACCTTCGTAAGACTTTTTTATAGCCGCATCAATAATTTTTTTAGATGCATGCCACACATCAGGACCTATACCGTCCCCTTCAATAAAAGGAATTATTGGTTTATTGGGGACAACTAATTTCCCGCTTTCCATAGATATAATTTCACCGTTTGAAGGCATTCTTTCTTGCAGATTCAATGGAGATCTCCCTTTGTAACTTAATAAATCACACTATTATAGGGTATTTGAAGGCATATCCGCGATTATTCGTATAATTATTATTAATCTTAAACCAACCAAATTATTGACAATAGGGTCAATATTGACTATTTTTGACGAATGCGCCGATTTGAAATCAGCTTGCGGGCGCTATAAAAAT
>NZJM01000074.1 GCA_002692205.1 Legionellales bacterium
TTGCTCATATAGCTCAGTCGGTAGAGCACTTCCTTGGTAAGGAAGAGGTCACCGGTTCAAATCCGGTTATGAGCTCCACTTTTTGGTTTTATTAAGATTGTTATATTGAATTAAATAATATTAAGTTAAATGAAAATGAGGTGTAACTCTAATGTCTAAGGAAAAATTTGAACGCACGAAGCCGCATGTCAATGTAGGAACAATTGGTCATGTAGATCATGGCAAAACAACATTAACAGCTGCGATTACAAAGACCATGTCTGATAAACATGGTGGGGAATTTAAGGCCTATGATCAAATTGATAACGCACCCGAAGAACGGGAACGCGGTATTACGATAGCAACGGCCCATGTGGAATATGAAAGCGAAAATCGTCACTATGCACATGTCGATTGCCCGGGACACGCTGATTATGTAAAAAATATGATCACGGGTGCTGCGCAAATGGATGGAGCAATACTGGTTTGTAGTGCTGCAGATGGCCCAATGCCCCAAACACGTGAACATATCCTGCTGTCTAAACAAGTCGGAGTTCCATATATTGTTGTTTATTTAAACAAAGCTGATCAAGTTGATGATGCGGAATTATTAGAATTAGTTGAAATGGAAGTTAGAGAGCTTTTAGATTCTTATGAATTCCCGGGCGATGCTACCCCAATTGTTACTGGCTCGGCATTGAAAGCAATAGAGGGCGATACTTCTGACATTGGTATTCCTTCTATTGAAAAATTAGTAGCTGAAATGGATAGTTATTTTCCAGTTCCAGAACGTCCAGTTGATCAACCCTTTTTAATGCCTATTGAGGATGTATTTTCAATATCTGGTCGCGGTACTGTTGTTACCGGAAGAGTTGAACGTGGCATTGTAAAAGTAAATGAAGAAATTGAGATCGTTGGTATCAAAGATACGCAAAAAACAACGTGCACAGGTGTAGAAATGTTTCGTAAATTACTCGATGAAGGCCAAGCAGGCGACAATGTCGGCGTACTATTACGTGGAACTAAACGTGAGGAAGTTGAGCGTGGGCAAGTTTTATGTAAACCATCCTCAATTACTCCACATACTCACTTTGAAGCAGAAGTCTATGTTTTAAGCAAAGATGAGGGTGGCAGACATACTCCATTTTTTGCTAACTATAGACCACAATTTTATTTTAGAACTACAGATGTAACGGGCGCTGTTGAGCTTCCATCTGGAACAGAAATGGTTATGCCTGGCGACAACATTAAAATAAAAGTAAAGCTAATAGCTCCAATTGCAATGGAAGATAATTTGCGTTTTGCAATAAGAGAAGGCGGCAGAACTGTAGGTGCAGGAGTTGTCTCTAAAATTATTGAGTAAAAAAGGTAGCTTATTTTGATTATGAAATAGGCCAGTAGCTCAATTGGCAGAGCGGCGGTCTCCAAAACCGCAGGTTGGGGGTTCGATTCCCTCCTGGCCTGCCAGTCATTTCAATATAATAAAGGATTGAAGAAATTAGCTTATGAATTCGGATATAGAAACTAACTCAGGGAAAATGGATACATTCAAGCTCGGCTTGGCACTGTTAATAATACTTGCCGATTTAGTAGCTTTCTATATATATGCTGATTATTCGTTGCTGTACAGAGTAATCGCATTGGTAGTAGGTGCTGGATTGAGTATTGCGATAGCATTGCAAACAGCAAAAGGAAGGGAGATATGGGGTTATTTTCATGATGCACAAATTGAAGTACGCAAGGTTGTTTGGCCTACTAAACAAGAAACAATACAAACAACATTAATAGTTATTGTGATGGTTATTATAGTTGCCATAATACTTTGGTTATTAGATATGTTTCTTGGTTGGTCGATTGGTTTATTAATGGGACATAGCGGCTAACTAATGACACAAAAATGGTATGTAGTTCATGCATATTCTGGTTTTGAAAATCAGGTAAGGCGGACGTTGCAAGAGAGAATTCAAGACAAAGGTCTTGACGATATGTTTTCAGAGATTCTTGTGCCAACTGAAGAAGTTGTTGAGATGCGTGATGGTAAAAAACGAAAGAGCGATCGAAAATTTTTCCCAGGCTATGTTTTAGTAAAAATGGAAATGAATGAAGACACATGGCATTTAGTTAAAGAAGCTCCAAAAGTGTTAGGTTTTATAGGAGGCACGAGCGATAAGCCTGCTGCAATAACTGATAAAGAAGCTGATGCTATTCTTCAGCGTGTAGAGGAAGGAGTTGATAAACCAAGGCCTAAAATATTATTTGAACCAGGTGAAGTTGTTAGGGTAAAAGAAGGTCCTTTTACAGACTTTAATGGCGTTGTTGAAGAAGTAAATTACGAAAAGAGTCGTCTTAGAGTATCGGTTTTGATATTTGGGCGTTCTACTCCAGTCGAACTAGAATTTGGACAAGTTGAAAAAGAATAATTTTAAATTGACTATGTTTCATCAGAGTAATTATTTGTTCGGAGCATAAAATAATTGGGGAGCTGAAGAGCGTTTGCACCCATAGAGGATTAAGTGATGGCTAAAAAGATTGAAACTTATATAAAATTGCAGGTGCCAGCAGGCCAAGCAAATCCAAGTCCACCTGTTGGTCCAGCTTTAGGCCAACACGGACTGAATATCATGGATTTTTGTAAAGCATTCAATGCTCAAACTCAAAACCTGGAACCCGGTTTACCTGTTCCCGTTATCATTACGGTATTCAGTGATAAAAGTTTTACTTTTGTTAGTAAAACTACACCTGCATCTATTCTTTTGAAAAAAGCTGCAGGTATCAAAAGTGGAAGCGGAACACCCAATAGTGAAAAAGTCGGTAAAGTGAACAGGGCTCAACTCGAAGATATTGCAAAAACAAAAGATCCAGATTTAACAGCCTCAGATATGGATGCAGCAGTTCGAACAATTGCTGGAACTGCTCGGAGCATGGGTATAGATACTGACATCGAGGCTGAATCATAATGAAAAAATTATCAAAACGTGTAAGTAAATTTAATGAAAAGATTGAATTAGGCAAACTCTATTCTATTCAAGACGCATTGAATTTATTAAAAGAAATTTCGTCAGTTAAATTTGATGAATCGGTAGAGGTTGCAATTAATTTAGGTGTCGATGCTCGTAAATCAGATCAACAAGTTCGGGGTTCATCTGTTTTACCAAAAGGAACAGGTAAAACTGTTAGGGTAGCGGTATTCGCTGAGGGTGATAATGCAAAAAAAGCAGAAGAAGCCGGAGCAGATTCAGTAGGTTTTGAGGATTTAGCTGAAACAATGCAAAAAGGAGATATTAACTACGGTGTTGTCATCGCAACACCAGATGCTATGCCAATTGTAGGTAAACTTGGTAAGTCTCTTGGGCCACGCGGCTTAATGCCAAACCCAAAAGATGGCACTGTAACAAAAGACATTGAACAAGCAGTCAAAAATGCAAAGGGCGGACAGGTTAGATACAAAACTGATAAAAATGGCATCATTCACTGTGTTATAGGTAAGGTTTCGTTTGATTCAGATTCATTAATAGAAAATTTAGATACATTATTAAAAGACTTAGTGAAAATAAAACCAAGCGGTGCTAAAGGCGCTTATTTAAAGAAATTAAGTTTATCTACTACAATGGGTCCTGGTCTTTTAGTCGATCAAGGAAGTTTGTCAGTTTAAATACGAAGAATTATGAAATAAGAAATTTAATGTTATTCGTTGATTTTATATTTAAGCGAATAAATTTGTTAGGAACTTTGTGTTGGTAGTCTGCTACCAAACGTCAAAGACCGTGGGTGGCGTTAATGACGCCTTAATATAATTTATGCCTACGCAGACGGTGTATTAAAATAATTAATAATTTTTTATTTGTCACCGTAAACCGTCTATTTGAAGGTTACTTTTTCAAATAGATTACTTTAAATGTACGCATATTTTAGTTTATTTGTGTATAAATGTGATAAAGGAGGCTAAGAGTGAGTCTTACTCTTGAAGCAAAAAAGGCAATAGTTGAAGAGGTTAATAATATTGCTGCCGAGGCTCCTTCTGCAATAGCGGCTGAGTATATTGGTTTAACTGTGACAGAAATGACCGAACTACGTAACGCAGCTCGACAAGCAGGAGTATACATTAAGGTTGTGCGCAATACTCTTGCACGACGCGCGCTTGAAAATACTCAATTTGAATGTATGCGCGAGAGCCTAGTTGGGCCATTATTATTAGTGTTTTCAAATGATCAACCAGGAAGTGCTGCAAAAGTTATACGCGATTTTGCAAAAAGCAATGATAAATTAGCTGTTAAGCTTGTTTCTTTAAATGGAAATCTTTTAGAAGCATCAGAAATTTCTAAGCTTGCTGATTTACCTTCCCTCGAAGAAGCACGAGCCATGTTACTTGGATTACTTTCCTCTCCGCTTACTAAACTCGTTCGCACCATCTCAGAGCCTCCTGCTAAATTAGCAAGGGTTCTTGGCACGCAGCGAGACAAATAGTACGCATTGTAGGAATTAAAAACACAAAAAAGATTTATTTGGAGGATTTTTAAAATGACAGTTTCACGCGAAGAAATAAAAGAAGCACTAGGTAAGATGCAAGTTCTTGATCTAGTAGAACTAATCAAAGAACTTGAGGAAGATTGGGGAGTATCGGCTGCTGCACCAGTTGTCGCCGCCGCCGCACCTGCTGCTGGCGAAGCTGCTGGTTCAGAAGAAGCACAGACAGAATTTGATGTCATATTGTCAAGTATGGGTGATAACAAAGTTGGAGTTATTAAGGCTGTAAGAGCTGTGACAGGTCTTGGGCTTAAAGAAGCAAAAGAACTCGTTGAAGGAGCACCTTCAACTGTTAAAGAAGCAGCGAGCAAGGAAGAAGCAGAAGATATTAAAAAACAGCTCGAAGAGGCTGGTGCATCGGCAGAACTAAAATAGTTTTAGTTGTTAAAGCACAATAAATTTAAAATCATAAGGATGCTTTTTTTGCGTCTAATGGTTTTTTCTGCCTGTTGGTATCAAAGAAACATTAATGAGGAAATCTAATGGTCTATTCATATACTGAAAAAAAACGTATTAGAAAAGATTTTGGCAAGCGTCCTAGCATACTTGAAGTACCTTATTTGGTAGAGACACAGCTCACATCTTTTGGACATTTTTTACAAGCCGATACATCTCCAGAAGAAAGAAAAGATGCAGGACTTCAAGCCGCTTTTAAATCGGTTTTCCCAATTAAAAGTTTCTCGGGAAATGCTGCTTTGGAGTATGTTAGTTACAAATTAGGTTCCCCTGGTTTCGATGTTAAAGAATGTCAACTTAGAGGGTTAACTTATGCGGCGCCATTAAGGGTTAGTGTGCGCTTGATAATTTATGATAAGGAAGCGGGACTTAATAATGAAGTTGTAAAGGACATAAAAGAGCAAGAAGTTTATATGGGTGAAATGCCGCTCATGACAGAAACAGGAACTTTTGTTATCAATGGCACAGAGAGAGTTATAGTCTCCCAGATGCATCGTTCACCAGGCGTGTTCTTTGAGCATGATAAAGGTAAAACACATTCATCAGGCAAATTACTCTATTCTGCACGAGTTATTCCTTACCGTGGCTCATGGTTGGATTTTGAATTCGACGCAAAAGATCTTGTCTATTGCAGAATTGATAGAAGACGAAAAATTCACGCAACTATTTTATTACGTGCCTTGGGTTATACAACAGAAGAGGTACTAAATTTCTTCTTTGATACCGATACTTTTGAAATACCAAGCAAAGGTGTAAAAGTTATTATTGATGAGGAAGCTGATGAGGTTGAATTTGGTGATATAACTTTTCATATAATTCCAGAACGTCTACGTGGCCAAACTGCTGCGTTCGAAATAAAAAATAAGAGAACTGTTATCGTTGAAAGAGACAGACGTATTACAGCTCGTCACATTAAAGAGATTGAGAAAGCAGGATTAACCTCGTTACCTATCCCCGCAGATTTCTTGATTGGAAAAGTCATAGCTAAAGATATTGTTAATGAAGAAACTGGTGAAATCGAATATCACGCAAATCATGAAATTACCGAAGAATCTTTGGGAGGCATACTTAGTCACTCAGGCCAGAAAATTGAAACGCTTTATACGAATGATCTGGATCATGGACCATACATTGCAGATACTTTAAGAGACGATTCTACTACTAATCAACTGGAAGCACAGATTGAAATTTACCGAATGATGCGTCCCGGCGAACCGCCAACAAAGGAAGCAGCAGAAAATTTATTCAAAAATCTATTTTTTAATCCCGATCGGTATGATTTATCAGCAGTAGGCAGAATGAAATTTAATCGCAGAGTTGGGTCTAAAGAGCTTACAGGCGAAGGCATCTTATCTAATCAAGATATTATTGATGTACTAGGGGTTTTAATTGATATAAGGAACGGCAAGGGAACTATCGATGATATTGACCATCTTGGTAATCGCCGTATTAGAAGCGTTGGTGAAATGGCGGAAAACCAGTTTCGAGTTGGCCTTGTTCGGGTTGAGCGCGCTGTCAAGGATAGGTTAAGTTTAGCTGAATCAGAAGGTTTACTTCCACAAGAAATAATTAATGCTAAGCCAGTTGCTGCAGTTATTAAGGAATTTTTCGGTTCGAGTCAATTGTCTCAATTTATGGATCAAAATAATCCCCTATCAGAAATTACACATAAAAGAAGAATTTCAGCTCTTGGCCCAGGAGGGTTAACAAGAGAACGTGCTGGTTTTGAAGTTAGGGATGTGCATCCAACACATTATGGCCGCGTATGTCCAATTGAAACACCAGAAGGACCAAATATAGGATTAATTAACTCTTTAGCTGTTTTTGCAAGAACAAATGAATATGGATTTCTAGAAACTCCATATCGAAAAGTTGTTAACGAAAAAGTAACCGATCAGATTGAATTTTTATCAGCTATCGAAGAAGGAGATTTTGTGATAGCTCAAGCGAGTGCAAATACAGATCAAAAAGGTAAATTGATCGATGAGCTCGTGTCTTGTCGTCATAAGAATGAATTTACGATGTCAACACCCGATAGAATCAATTATATGGATGTGTCTCCACGACAGATAGTGTCAGTTGCTGCATCCTTAATACCGTTTTTAGAACATGACGATGCAAACCGAGCATTGATGGGTTCCAACATGCAGAGACAAGCTGTACCAACATTACGTGCAGATAAACCATTAGTCGGGACAGGGATGGAGAGAAGGGTTGCTATTGATTCAGGTGTAACCGTGGTTTCTGTTAGAGGGGGTAATGTGGATTCAGTCGATGCTAGTAGAATTGTCGTACGTGTAAATGATAATGAAACGCATGAAGGGGAGCCTGGTGTTGATATATATAACTTAACTAAATATACGCGCTCTAATCAAAACACATGCATCAATCAAAAACCTTTGGTTAAGCCCGGAGATAAAATTGAAAAAGGCGATGTCTTGGCAGATGGCCCATCAACAGACATGGGTGAACTAGCATTAGGTCAAAATATGCTTGTAGCCTTTATGCCATGGAATGGTTATAACTTTGAAGATTCCATTCTATTATCCGAGAGATTAGTCACAGAAGATCGCTTCACAACTATTCATATTGAGGAATTGCAATGTGTAGCTCGTGATACGAAACTAGGCACAGAAGAAATTTCATCAGATATACCTAATGTTAGTGAGAGCGCTTTAAACAAGCTTGATGAATCGGGTATTGTATTTATTGGCGCTGAGGTAAATGTTGGAGACATACTGGTTGGTAAAGTAACACCAAAAGGCGAAACGCAACTTACTCCCGAAGAAAAACTATTAAGAGCTATTTTTGGGGAAAAGGCATCGGATGTGAAAGATACATCTCTTCGTGTTCCGTCGGGTATGAATGGGACCGTAATTGATGTTCAGGTTTTCACTCGTGATGGAGTAGAAAAAGACACACGTGCTCTTGAAATTGAAGAGTCGGAGTTAAATAGCGTTAGAAAAGACTTGAATGATCAATTGAGAATAATGTCAGACGGAGTGTATCAGCGTATTGAGAAATTATTGATAGGTAAAGTTGCAGAAAAAGAATTACTAACATTAAATGCAGGCGATAAAATTACCCGAGATCACTTAGCCGAAATACCTCGTGAAAAATGGTTTGAAATTAATATAAAAAATGACTCAGTAAGCAAACAACTTGAGCTTGCATCAGAACAACTTGAAATTCTAAAAAAAGATTTTGATGAAAAATTTGTAGAGAAAGAAAAGAAGTTAACCTCTGGAGATGATCTAGCTCCAGGTGTTCAGAAGATGGTTAAAGTTTATCTTGCTGTTAAGCGTAGAATCCAACCCGGTGACAAAATTGCAGGACGTCATGGTAACAAAGGCGTAATTTCTACAATTGTTCCGGTTGAAGATATGCCGCACATGGAAGATGGTACGCCCGTTGATGTTGTATTGAATCCACTTGGCGTTCCATCAAGAATGAATGTGGGCCAAGTCTTAGAAACTCATTTAGGGTGGGCAGCAAAAGGTGTTGGTCTCAAAATTGGGAAAATGCTTGAACAACATACTCAAACCGAAGAAATAAGAGAGTATCTAGACAAAGTTTACAATATGAGTGGCAAAATCGAAGAATTAGAGTCATTTTCAGATGATGAGATTAGAGAGCTAGCTGCAAATCTAAAAGGTGGCGTACCTTTTGCAACTCCAGTTTTTGATGGCGCAAGTGAGGACGAAATTAAAAAAATGTTAAAGCTCGCAGACTTACCGGAAGATGGACAATCATGGTTATGGGATGGTAGGACCGGTGATCGCTTCGATCGAAAAATCACGGTTGGGTATATGTACATGCTGAAATTGAACCACTTGATAGATGACAAAATGCATGCACGTTCAACAGGGCCATATAGTTTAGTAACACAACAACCTCTGGGCGGCAAAGCACAATTTGGTGGCCAACGTTTTGGTGAAATGGAAGTTTGGGCTCTTGAGGCTTATGGTGCTTCATATACATTACAAGAGATGTTAACTGTTAAATCAGATGACGTAAGTGGCCGAACAAAAATGTATAAAAATATTGTTGATGGAAATCATCATATGGAGGCCGGTATGCCAGAGTCATTTAATGTACTTGTAAAAGAAATCAGGTCTCTCGGAATTGATATTGAACTTGATACATGATTAATTTGAACAATTAGTATTTAAAGAATTTAATAATTTATTGATTTGATTTTTGATTAAAAATCAAAAAATCACCAAGGAGGTAAACCTTGAAAGATTTACTTAAGCTTTTAAAGCAACAGGGGCAAATTGAAGAATTCGATGCAATCACTATCGGGTTAGCTTCTCCTGAAAAAATTCGTTCATGGTCTTTTGGGGAAGTTAAAAAACCTGAAACAATTAATTATAGGACCTTTAAGCCAGAACGAGATGGTCTTTTCTGTGCAAAAACTTTTGGTCCAATCAAGGATTATGAATGTCTTTGTGGCAAGTATAAGCGATTGAAGCATAGAGGCGTAGTTTGTGAAAAATGTGGTGTTGAAGTAACACTATCAAAAGTTAGGCGTGAGCGCATGGGACACATTGAATTAGCTACCCCAATAGCTCATATTTGGTATTTAAAATCTTTACCATCAAGAATGGGTTTAATGCTTGATATGACCCTTCGAGAAATAGAAAGGATCTTATACTTTGAAGCTTATGTGGTTGTTGAGCCAGGCATGACTGAACTTGAACGCGGCCAAATGCTAACAGAAGAAAATTATCTTGAAGCTCTAGAAAACTATGGTGATGATTTTGAAGCTAAGATGGGAGCGGAGGCCATTCGCGAATTACTTTTGTCTATTGATATAGAGGATGAAGTAAAAGAATTACGGGAACTAATACCAAATACGAATTCAGAAACAAAATTACGAAAATTAACCAAGAGACTAAAATTACTAGAAGCATTTATGAATTCTGGCAACAAACCAGAATGGATGGTTATGAAAGTACTACCAGTGCTCCCACCCGAATTGCGACCTTTAGTACCACTTGATGGTGGCCGTTTCGCTACATCAGATCTAAATGATTTATATCGACGTGTTATTAATAGAAATAACCGTTTAAAACGTTTACTAGATTTGAATGCCCCAGATATCATTGTCCGAAATGAAAAACGTATGTTACAGGAATCTGTCGACGCATTACTTGATAACGGAAGACGAGGTCGAGCTATTACGGGCACAAACAAACTTCCTTTAAAGTCTCTTGCTGACATGATTAAAGGAAAGCAGGGTCGTTTTCGCCAAAATTTATTAGGTAAGCGAGTCGATTATTCAGGACGTTCAGTTATCGTTGTTGGCCCTACGCTACGTTTACACCAATGTGGTATTCCTAAAAAAATGGCGCTGGAATTGTTTAAGCCATTTATTTTTAGCAAATTGGAAAGACGTGGGCTAGCTACAACAATCAAAGCTGCAAAAAAACTAGTTGAAAGGGAAGGTCCCGAAGTTTGGGATGTTTTAGAAGACGTAATTCGCGAACACCCAGTAATGTTAAATCGTGCTCCAACCCTTCACAGACTAGGAATTCAAGCTTTTGAACCGGTCTTAATTGAAGGAAAAGCGATACAGCTACACCCATTAGTATGCACAGCTTTTAATGCTGACTTTGATGGCGACCAAATGGCTGTTCATGTCCCGCTATCTATTGAAGCTCAACTTGAAGCCAGAACACTTATGATGTCAACAAATAATATTTTATCTCCAGCTAATGGTGAACCTATTATTACTCCAACTCAAGATGTTGTTCTTGGATTGTATTACTTAACACGTGAATCAAATAGAGCTAAAGGAACGGGGATGATATTTTCTGATATAAGTGAAGTAGAGCGAGCATATCAATCTCATCCACCAGTACTTGAGTTACACGCAAAGATTCAGGTTCGAATTCACGAAGAAGAAATAGATGATAACGATGAAAAGCAAATTCTATGCAAGCGTTACGAGACTACCGCTGGACGTGCACTTTTATCTCGTATTTTACCTAAAGGTTTATCCTTCGAGTGTATTAACGAAAAAAATGATAGTGGAAAATTTAAACCGCTAGATAAAAAATCAATTTCACAATTAGTTAATACTTGTTATAGAAAACTTGGGTTAAAAGAAGCAGTAATTTTTTCTGATAAATTGATGTATACCGGTTTTAAATATTCATCTTATGCCGGAGTCTCAATTGGTGTTGAAGATATGGTAGTACCGGGAAACAAAAGTGAAATTATTTCTAAGGCTGAAGAGGAAGTTAAGAACTTTCAAGAACAATATTCATCTGGCTTGATCACAGATGGCGAGCGTTACAACAAAGTTGTCGATATTTGGTCTCAAACAAATGATACAGTTGCTAAAGCAATGATGGATAAAATAGGCGAGGAGACATATCTTGATGATCAGGGTGTGGAAAAGAAAGAAGCCTCCGGAAATTCAATATATATGATGGCAGATTCTGGTGCGCGTGGTTCGGCGGCACAGATAAGACAGTTAGCAGGTATGCGTGGATTAATGGCTAAGCCGGATGGTTCTATTATTGAAACCCCAATTACAGCGAACTTTAGAGAAGGACTAGATGTTCTTCAATATTTTATTTCAACACACGGAGCACGTAAGGGTTTAGCTGATACTGCACTTAAAACAGCTAACTCAGGGTATTTAACTCGTCGTTTAGTAGATGTTGCGCAAGATTTAGTTGTAACAGAGGAAGATTGTGGGACTAGTCAAGGGCTGACTATGAATCCAATAATTGAAGGTGGCGATGTTATCGAAACTTTGAGAGAGAGGGTTTTAGGAAGAGTGTTAGCAACAGATGCAGTCAGCAGAGAAGGAGAGGTTGTTGCTGAAGCTGGCACCTTACTTGATGAAGAGTGGGTGGATGTGTTTGATGAAAAAGGTATTGATCAAGTTGTAGTTCGTTCTGCCATAACATGTGAAACACGTTATGGTATTTGTCGCAAATGCTATGGACGAGATTTAGGTCGAGGACATTTAGTGAATATTGGCGAAGCAGTTGGAGTAATTGCCGCGCAATCAATTGGTGAGCCAGGTACTCAGTTAACAATGCGGACATTTCATATTGGGGGTGCAGCATCTCGTGCTGCCGCAATAAGCAGTATCGAAGTAAAGAATGGCGGAACCATCAGCTTACAAAACGTAAAAATATTAGAACAGAAACAAAGCGGCAATAGTATTGTTAACTCGCGTTCGGGTGAAGTTGCAATTCTTGATGATGCTGGCAGGGAAAGAGAGCGTTACAAAATCCCATATGGTGCAGTTTTAACAGTAAGCAATGAGGCGAGTGTAGAGTCTGGTCAACAAATTGCTTCCTGGGACCCTCATACTCATCCAGTAATATCTGAAGTAGATGGAGTCGCTTTGTTTTCCGACATCGAAGAAGGTGTAACGGTTACGCGTTACACTGATGAAATTACAGGATTAACTGATATCGTTATTATGGATCCGAAACAAAGACCTGTAAGCGCAAAAGATATGCGGCCTATTATAAAACTGGTCAATGCTAAAGGTGATGACTTAAAAATTCCAGGAACCGATCATGATGCACATTATTTACTTCCACCAAAGGCAGTTATTAATGTTAGTGGCGGTGACAAAATTAATATTGGAGATGTAATTGCTCGTATTCCACAAGAATCTTCCAAAACTAGAGATATAACCGGTGGTTTGCCTAGAGTAGCTGATCTATTTGAAGCGCGTAAACCGAAGGAACCTGCTGTTTTGGCGGAAATTAGCGGAACAATTAGTTATGGTAAGGAAACAAAAGGAAAGGAAAGAATTATTATAACAGGACAAGATGAAGAAGTTCATGAAGAACTGATTCCTAAATGGCGACATATTAGTGTTTTTGAAGGTGAGCATGTGGAAAAAGGTGAGAATATAGTTGATGGCCCGCCTACGCCACACGATATTTTGAAGCTCAAAGGTATTAAAGCACTATCTAATTTCATAAGCACAGAAATTCAAGATGTCTATCGACTACAAGGTGTCAAGATTAATGATAAGCATATCGAAATTATAGTAAGACAAATGCTTCGTAAGGCTGAAATAACTGAGTCTGGGGACAGCACTTTCTTAAAAGGAGAGCAATTAGAGCGTACAAGAGTGTTGGAAGAAAATGAAAAACTTGAGGCTGATGGAAAAGAACCGGCCAAGTGGGAACCTATACTATTAGGTATTACAAAAGCTTCATTGCTAACAGAATCATTTATTTCTGCGGCTTCCTTTCAAGAAACAACAAGAGTTCTTACCGAAGCAAGCGTAAATGGCAAACGCGATCAATTAAGAGGATTAAAAGAGAATGTAATTGTAGGNCGTCTAATTCCCGCAGGATCNGGTNTGGCACATCATGAGGCACAAAAAAAGCAGGATCTTGAGCANGAATCAGAAAAANTAGAGGAAAATCAGGACTCTATNGAAATAGAAATAACTCCAACCGAGTCAGATTCCGAATCAGCGGAGGGGGCTACAACAACTTAATATTCTTAGGCATGTAATCTTCTTGACATAATACTTACCGAAGACATAAAATCTCGCCTCTTCGACAGGCAAGGACCTGTGTTCTGGTCTGTCGTTTTGCGTTAAGTGCTGGAAAAATGGCATTTTTTTATAAATTTGCTGACTTGCCAGATTTGTACCTCAGGGATATCCGAAGAAATTTCGACGTATGTCCGTACTGAAATCAATAAACATACATATATATGTATGTTCAGTTCGGATAAACGAGGTAGTCTGCGCGTTTAATATATTGATATATATACAATTTTTATGACAACAATAAATCAACTAGTTAGAAAATCAAGGAAGCGGCAACAAGCTAAAAGCAATGTTCCTGCCTTAGAGGCGTGTCCACAAAGACGAGGGGTTTGTACCCGTGTTTATACAACAACACCGAAAAAACCAAATTCAGCCCTAAGGAAGGTAGCACGTGTGAGACTTACTAATGGACAAGAAGTGACAACGTATATCGGTGGTGAAGGGCACAATTTACAAGAACATTCTGTGATCTTAATAAGAGGTGGTCGAGTAAAGGATTTACCAGGTGTTAGATATCACACTGTACGAGGAACACTAGATACATCAGGCGTGAATGATAGACGAAGCGGTAGATCAAAGTACGGAGCAAAAAGACCTAAGTCGTAAAATTTAGTTTTTATGAGTATTGTTTTAAAAATAAAAAATGGGATTAATTTAAATAATGTCTAGAAGAAGAGTAGCTGAGAAAACAACAATACTACCTGATCCGAAATACGGAGATATGGTCTTGGCAAAATTTATAAACATAATTATGAGAAGCGGCAAGAAATCCATAGCTGAAAAAATTGTATACGGTGCACTCAGTGAAATTAACACTAAAGGTAATTCGGAGCCACTCGATATATTCAATAAAGCACTTGAAAATATACGACCAGTTGTCGAAGTTAAATCAAGACGTGTTGGTGGGGCCACATACCAGATCCCTGTCGAAGTAAAAACATCTAGAAGCATGACGTTAGCTATGCGATGGGTTGTCGACGCTGCAAAAAATCGCAGTGAAAAAGATATGGGTTCTCGTTTAGCTGGAGAGTTACTAGATGCCTCTGAAAATCGTGGGACCGCAATAAAGAAACGTGAAGACACTCATCGTATGGCTGAAGCGAACAAAGCTTTTTCACATTTTCGTTGGTAAAAAAATAAAATTAAATAATTTAGATAGCATTATGACAAGAAGCACAACAATTGAACATTATAGAAATATCGGGATTATGGCCCACATAGATGCTGGTAAAACAACAACCACGGAACGCGTATTATTTTATACTGGTGTCTCACACAAGATTGGTGAAGTACATGATGGTGCTGCAACAATGGATTGGATGGAGCAGGAGCAGGAAAGGGGTATTACAATAACTTCAGCAGCAACAACATGTTTTTGGAAAGGAACGGCATCACAATTTCCAGAACATCGCATCAATATTATTGATACTCCGGGACATGTCGATTTTACAATAGAGGTCGAGCGATCATTGAGAGTGCTAGATGGCACCTGTGCAGTGTTCTGTGCCGTTGGTGGAGTTGAGCCTCAATCTGAAACCGTATGGCGTCAAGCAAATAAATATTCAGTCCCAAGAATTGCATTTGTAAATAAAATGGATCGAGCTGGAGCTAATTTCTTAAGAGTTGTAGCACAGATTAAAGAACGCCTTAATTCAAACGCCGTTACTATGCAATTACCAATTGGCGCAGAAGAAAAATTTGAAGGCGTGATTGATTTAGTAAAAATGAAAGCGATTTATTGGGAAGAAGAAAACATGGGAATAAAGTTCGAAGAAAAAGATATTCCCGAGGCAATGAAAAACGCTGCAAAGGAACATCACGATCATGTAGTCGAAAGTGCAGCTGAAGCAAATGAAACATTAATGGAAGCATATTTAGATATTGGAGATCTTACAGAGAAACAAATAAAAGAAGGAATACGATTACAAACATTAGCAAATGAAATTGTCCCAGTATTTTGCGGTTCAGCATTTAAGAATAAAGGTATACAAACGATGCTAGACGCTATTATTGAATACCTTCCCTCTCCATTAGATGTGCCACCAATTAAAGGAATTCTAGATGACAAAAACGAATCTGAAGGCGAAAGAAAGTCGTCAGACGATGATCCGTTCGCAGCTTTGGCATTTAAAATAGCAACAGACCCTTTCGTTGGAACCTTAACGTTTTTTAGGGTTTATTCAGGTGTACTTCAGTCAGGAGATACAGTTTATAACCCGGTAAAGGCAAAAAAAGAAAGAGTAGGTAGAATTTTACAGATGCATGCAAATAGTCGAGAGGAGTTGAATGAGGTTCGTGCAGGAGATATTGCTGCTGCAGTAGGTTTAAAGGATATTGTTACGGGTGATACGTTATGCGATCAAAATAATATTATAACCTTGGAAAAAATGGAATTTCCAGATCCAGTTATATCTGTTGCTGTTGAGCCAAAAACTAAACCAGACCAAGAAAAAATGGGTATAGCACTGGGCAAATTAGCACAAGAGGATCCATCATTTAGAGTCCATACAGATGAGGAATCAGGACAAACGATTATATCTGGTATGGGAGAGCTGCATCTCGAAATTATTGTTGATCGACTCAAACGAGAGTTCAAAGTCGAAGCCAATGTAGGAAAACCTCAGGTTGCATATCGAGAAACTATTAGAAAAACTCTTGAAAAAGTCGAGGGTAAATTCGTCCGACAATCGGGCGGCAGAGGACAATATGGCCATGTTGTATTTAAGATTGAACCTAGAAAATCTGGCCAAGGTTTTGAATTTATCAACCAGATTGTTGGCGGCGTTATCCCAAAAGAATTTATTCCTGCTATAGAAAAAGGTGTTGTTGAGCAAATGGAAAATGGAATTATTGCAGGTTATCCGGTAGTCGATGTCAAAGTCACATTGCATGATGGTTCTTATCATGATGTGGATTCAAGCGAAATGGCATTTAAAATAGCTGGATCAATGGGTTTTAAGCAAGGAGCAATTAAAGCTAAACCGATTTTGCTTGAACCAATTATGAAAGTTGAAATTGTAACTCCTGAGGAGTACATGGGTACTGTCAATGGAGATCTAAATCGACGTCGTGGAATTTTACAGGGTGCAGAAGAGACGCCAGCAGGCAAGGTAATACGA
The DNA here is from genome assembly GCA_002692205.1 of Legionellales bacterium. Taxonomy (GTDB): domain Bacteria; phylum Pseudomonadota; class Gammaproteobacteria; order Eutrophobiales; family Eutrophobiaceae; genus UBA11869. The sequence continues at coordinate 16,627 of NZJM01000074.1, forward strand.
GCTGAAGTACCGCTTAGCGAAATGTTTGGATATGCGACCGATCTTCGTTCTGCAACTCAAGGACGTGCAGTTTATACAATGGAATTTGAAAAATATAATGAAGTACCAGCAAATATTACCGAAAGTATTACAAGTAAAAATTAAATTATTAACAAAAAATATTTGAGAGTAGAAATGGCCGAACAACAAAGAATCAGAATACGTCTTAAAGCTTTTGATCATCGATTAATAGATCAATCTACGAAAGAGATTGTTGAAACGGCTCAACGAACTGGCGCCCAAATTAAAGGCCCAATTCCATTACCAACAAAGAAAGAACGTTTTACTGTTTTGATATCACCGCATGTAAATAAAGATGCTCGTGACCAATATGAGATTCGTACACATAAACGATTAATGGACATTATTAACCCCACAGATAAAACAGTTGATGCATTAATGAAGCTAGACTTGGCCGCCGGTGTGGATGTTCAGATTAAACTTAATTAGAAATAAATTTGGAAATAATGATGACGATTGGAATAGTAGGCAGAAAATGTGGAATGACACGTCTATTTACGGATGATGGGCTTTCTATTCCTGTAACTGTAGTAGAGGCATCCCCAAATCATGTCACTAGTTTATTAACTGAAGAAGACAAAGGATATAATGCTATTCAGATTTCGTGGGGCACAAAAAAATCCAATACATTAAGAAAAACTGAGGCAGGAAATTATACAAAGGCAAACATTGATGCGGGCGAAGGCCTTTTAGAATACAGAGTAACCCCAGAAGAACTCGGTCAACATTCTATTGGCGGCATGATAAAAGTGGATATTTTTGAAACTGGCCAAAAAGTTGATGTTACAGGAACATCGAAGGGTAAAGGTTTTGCAGGAGCAATTAAAAGACATAACTTTAGTCATCAACGAAATACTCATGGAAATTCCATATCACATAGGGCTCCAGGCTCTATAGGACAGTGTCAAACACCTGGCAGAGTTTTTAAAGGAAAAAAAATGGCTGGGCATCTTGGAAATGTTAAGCGCACAACACAAAATTTGGAAATTGTACAAATTGATAGCGAGCGTAATTTATTGCTAATAAAAGGAGCAATACCTGCAAGTAAAGGCGGTAGTGTCATTATTAGGCCGTCAATAAAATTTTTGGGCGATCCAAAAAAACAATTTACCAAATCGCAACCAAAAGCTGAACCAAAAGCTGAACCAAAAGCTGAAGCAAAAGCTGAAGCAAAAGCTGATACAAAAGCTGATACAAATGAAAGTAAAGAATCTAAATAATTGAGAAAAACATGGATCTTAAAGTTCAGAAATCAGGAAAAAAACAAGCAGGCAAAATTAGTGTTGCCGATAATGTTTTTGCAGCTGAGTTTAATGAGCCACTAATACATCAGGTTTTAGTTTCATATATGGCGGGATCTCGTTCGGGTACAAAAGCTCAAAGGTCACGTTCGGATGTAAGAGGTGGAGGCAAGAAGCCATGGAGGCAAAAGGGAACAGGGCGAGCAAGAGCTGGGACTATTCGTAGCCCATTGTGGCGTGGCGGCGGTGTTACTTTTGCTGCAAAGCCACGTGATTATAGTAAAAAAGTAAATAAGAAAATGTATAAAGGGGCCATACGCTCAATTTTATCTGAGCTTGTAAGGCAAGAAAGATTTTTATGTGTTGATGAATTCGATATTAAAAATTCAAAAACAAAATCAGTAAAGGATAAGTTAAACAAACTTGGTTTAAAGGAAGTTTTAATTATTACAGAGACACTCACGGAAAATTTATTTTTGGGAGCTAGGAATATCCCTAAAGTCGATGTAATGGATACTAATGAAATCGATCCGTATTCTTTAATTGGTTTTGAAAAAGTTTTAATAACTCAAGCAGCTGTTGAAAAAGTTGAGGAATGGCTGTCATGAGTCAGCAGAGAATAATGTCAATATTACTAGAACCAAAGATTACTGAGAAATCTACAATGATAGGCGAATTAAATAATCAATACGTATTTAAAGTTGCTAAAAGTGCAACCAAGCCTGAAATAAAGAAAGCAGTTGAATTAA
>NZJM01000075.1 GCA_002692205.1 Legionellales bacterium
TTGCATGCTCACAAACACAAACCAAACAAGGTCTCGAGAAGAATGCCGCAATTACAGTTTATGATACCTCGGGCCCATATACCGATCCCAATGTAGATATCGATATACGAAAAGGTCTGGGGTTACTTAGAAAAGATTGGATTGAGGAACGTAATGATACAGAGCAATTAAGCGGACCATCATCGACATATGGCGTTCAAAGACTATCCGATGCTGGTTTGAAACATTTGCGTTACGCCGCTCCACCAAAGCCACGTGTCGCTAAATCGGGCCATAACGTTACGCAGATGCACTACGCACGTAACGGGCATATAACCCCAGAAATGGAATTCATTGCTATTCGCGAAAATCAGCGGCTACAAGAATACGAAGATGAAAACTTAATAAAATTTCATCAAGGTGTCCCTTGGTTAAGCAACTTACCAAAAGAAGTCACACCTGAATTTGTGAGAGATGAAGTAGCAAGCGGAAGAGCGATTATACCTGCCAATATAAACCACCCAGAATCAGAGCCGATGATTATTGGGCGTAACTTTTTAGTAAAAATTAATGCCAATATTGGTAATTCAGCAGTCAGTTCATCGATTGAGGAAGAAGTTGAAAAAATGACGTGGGCTATTCGCTGGGGGGCGGATAATGTCATGGATCTGTCTACGGGAAAGAATATTCATGAAACTCGCGAATGGATTATTAGAAATTCACCCGTACCCATTGGCACCGTCCCTATTTATCAAGCTTTAGAGAAAGTTGACGGTAAGGCTGAAGAGTTAAATTGGGATATATATAAAGATACGTTGATTGAACAAGCGGAGCAGGGGGTTGATTATTTTACAATACACGCGGGAGTTCGCTTACCTTATATTCCTCTAACCGCAAAACGTGTTACGGGCATTGTTTCTCGTGGCGGATCAATTTTAGCAAAATGGTGTTTAGCACATCACAAAGAGAATTTTTTATACTCACATTTTGAAGAAATATGTGAAATCATGAAGGCTTACGATGTATCTTTTTCTTTAGGCGATGGGTTAAGACCAGGCTCAATAGCAGACGCAAATGATGAAGCACAGTTTTCTGAATTAAAAACACTTGGTGAATTGACAAACATTGCTTGGAAACATGACGTCCAAACAATGATTGAGGGCCCCGGTCATGTACCCATGCATATGATTAAAGAAAATGTAGATTTAGAAATGAAAGAGTGTAGTGATGCCCCATTTTATACATTAGGGCCTTTAACAACAGATATTGCACCTGGTTACGATCATATAACATCAGGAATAGGCGCTGCCATGATAGGTTGGTTTGGTACCGCTATGCTGTGTTATGTTACCCCAAAAGAACATTTGGGATTACCTAATAAGGATGATGTAAAAGAGGGAATTATTACTTACAAAATAGCGGCGCATGCAGCTGATCTTGCTAAAGGGCACCCAGCCGCTCAATTAAGAGATAATGCAATTTCTAAAGCACGCTTTGAGTTTCGTTGGGAAGATCAATTCAATTTAGGATTAGATCCGGATAGAGCTCGCGATTTTCATGATGAAACATTACCAAAAGAAGGGCATAAAGCTGCACATTTTTGTTCAATGTGTGGCCCAAATTTTTGCTCAATGAAGATAACTCAAGATGTAAGAGACTATGCTGAGAAAAAAGGTTTAGAAAGTCTTGACCATGCACTTGAAAAAGGTATGGATGATATGTCCGAAGAATTCAAGAAAAAAGGTAGTGAAATATATAATAAATTATAAATATTTTTTTTATATTTAAACCACCTCGCTGTATGAAAAAAGTTTTTCATGTGGCGCGTATTTTCTAATTCTATTCTCGCAGAACTCTAACATCTCATTACGTAAGTTATTAGGGTATGAAACCATTCCATTATCTTCACTTAAAGGGGACGCTAATAGCAATTCATCAGGATAAAGTTTTTCGAGTTTTTTAAAATAATCTTTTGGTAAGCGAAAACTACCGAGGCTAACGGAATGGAGTAATTNAGGGTNAATTTTTGAAAATATNTTATTGAACAATTTTTCGTACTCATTATTAAAATGCTTTGTATAAATAAGAGGATCAAAACGTAGACCAATTTTCCATCCGAGTTTTTGTAGTTCAATTACAGCATTCAGTCTTTTAGAAATAGATGGTGTTTTATGCTCAAGAAGAGTGGCAATTTTTTCAGGAGTAAAACTAAAAGCAACGATACAATTATTAATGGGGGCTCTTTGCAAAAGAGATTTAATTTGAACACTTTTCGTTCGTAATTCTATTAGCGCATCTTGATTTTTCTCAAAAAAAGGTAAAAAATCGGCCACAAAATTAGACACAGAGTCTAATGCTAAGCTATCGCAGTCATAACCAGAAAAAAAGTGAACAGAATCATCATTATGTTTTTTAAGAGTAGATTTAATTTCGCACATAAAATCCTCATAATTTACAAATAAAACATAATTAGCAGATTGAAACATGCCTTGTAAAAAGCAATACCGACAGTCATAGACACAATTAAGCATATGTGAAAAATAATAATTATATTTTCCTCCAATTCCATATTGTTTTGGAATAGGCAGAACCATATTTTTATGTTTTTTTGCAATGATCAATGCAGGTTTATTTTTTTGTAATCTAAAGTTTTGTGATTTTCGATTAAATATCTCCGTATAGCGATCACAAGTAATTATTTTTGCATTTTGAAAACGCCTAAGAATATATTTTGTGCGCGGGTGACTTGAAATTTCATTTTCAATGTATATTGTATCAATCATTTTATTAATTTATAGAAAAGTTAGTATTATTTAATTTATTTTGCAAAGCCTTTAATACCAATTTCCCTGTTGTTAGATGATTATTTGACTCAAAAAGATTTTCATTTGAGTATCTGGTTTGTAGTTTAGTTAATAAATTATGTAACTTAAATTTTTCAGTTTGCGTAAAATGCCATTTCTTTATATAAAGTTCATAAGTTTCTGAAATTATAGTCATAGGCGTTATTTGATGTGCAAGTATTTTCAAATTAATTGATAATTTTTCGATAATATCCAAATTATTTCTAATAATAAAATCTACATTATCCTTATTAATCTTAGATATTGATTTTTTGTTATTGTCTGAAACGATTTTAAGGCAATGCACTAACTCTGAAGTACCAAATTTAATAGCAATTTGGTAGAAACCCGCTGCTTCCATATCAAATAAACATGCTTTATATTCTGTTGATGGAGAATTAATTGAAAGCAGGTCAATGGAATCACATGGGGGTTTAAATACAATCTGAGGATACCAGCATTTTTTATTCTCGCTATCTGTTATTTTATTAACAAGTAATGCTTCACCAACATTAATACTCTTATGCCCTGCAATACCAATATTTAGCCAAATATCATTTTCAGATGTTTTGATAGATTCGTGATGGTATTCAACTGCGCTTATTGCATTAGTTTTACCAACACCAGTAATAGTAAGCGTTATATGCTTATCTTTAGATTGATAAATAGGAAATAAATTAAATTCTTCTAATTTATGTAGATTATAAAATTCAATAATTGGTTTTGATTCACAAAAAAGAGCACAAAAAAAATGTAGCATTATTTTATTTTATTTTCATACATTGATAAATTTATCTTAATGAAAGATTCCCATGTTTCATCTGGATTCCATATCTTTAACATATCATCTCTTGCATCTTTTTCAGGTATTCTGTTCTCAATTAATTGATACAAGTAAATAAAGCATGAAACACGCCAATTATAGGCACAATGGATTAGAATTATTTTATTAACTGATTGATTCATCGTGTTAAAAAAGGATTCAAGCTCTGTGCTAGTTGGATGATTAAAATCAACAGGTATATGGATATAGTCCATCATATTACTTGTTACTATTTGAGATTCATTTTCAATTGCTCCCGGAGAATTAATCTGAGCTAGATTTATCACCATATCTACACCACAATTTTTTATCATTTCAAACTGTTCCAGAGATGGCTGCGCGGAAGTATGTAATGTTTTAGAAATTTGAAGATAGTTTTTTAGTGAATTAAGCATATTTATTTTTTATAGCAACACACTTATCATGATATTCATTTCTATCATATTTTGCTGCACCTTTTAAGAATATATCAATTTTTTTAAGTAATTCTTGTTTAGCTTCTTCTGTTTGTATTGAATCCAGCGTATTAGATTGAATAATATTTTCTAATGCAATAATTCTAAATCGATCGATACCCCAATATTTACGAGATAATTGGTCGCTATGACCGCCATATTTATAAGTTAAAGCCTCATTGATAAATGATACAGGATATTTAGAGCAAATACGTAACCACAAATCATAATCCTCACATGCAGGAAGTTTTTCATCGAAGAATCCAATTTTGTCAAAAACTTCTTTATTAATTATTACCGATGAAGGTGAAATAATACAAAATGGCAAACATCGCTTAAATATATAACCACCAAATTTTTTATGTTTTTTTTGCTGATTTAGAATTTTTCCATTCTGATACCATATTTCATCTGTATGGCAAATTAATGCTTTTGGATTGTTTTTAATTTTTTGTTGCTGTATTTCAATTTTATTTGTATGCCAAGCATCATCAGAGTCTAGAAAGCATACCCAATCATAATTTGTTTTCATAATACCTCTATTCCTAGCTGTACTGACGCCTTTATTTTCTTGATAGATATAGGTTATCTGCGGATATTTTTTTTTAATTAATTGTTTTGTTCCGTCTTTTGAACCATCATCCACAATAATTATTTCATTCACCATACATGATTGATTAAGAACTGAATTAATCGCTCTTTCTATAAATGAGATCCTATTGTAAGTAGGGATAATTACTGAGATTTCTGGCATACTAAAATTAAGGTTTCTTTTTATATTAATATCGCAATAGTATATGACTAAAAAAAACAATGGAACGTCTTAAAAACAAGATTGCCGTTATTACTGGTGCAAGTAGCGGAATAGGAGCAGGAATTGCCGAATCATTTGTTTCTGAAGGTGCAGATATTGTTATTAATTATCGAAAGTCACAGAGTGATGCTGAGGCAGTACTAGAGAAAAATAAATCGTTCGGTAGGAAAATTTCATTAATTCAAGCAGATGTAAGCAGTAAAAGCGACATCAATCATTTAATCCAGAGTACTCTTGATGAGTTTGGTCGAATTGATATCTGGGTAAATAATGCTGGTGCAGATATTTTAACCGGCAAAGGTGCTTCTGCTGATGTAGATGAGAAATTAGAACAGTTAATCCAGACTGATTTAAAAGGCACAATCAATACTTGTTGGTTAGTCAGTGAGATTATGAAAAAGCAAGGTCATGGCGTTATAGTAAATATGGGATGGGATTTATCTATACATGGTTTTAAGGGAATAAATCCTCAGATTTTTGCAGCAAGTAAATCTGCAATTCTAGGTTTCACGCGTGCTTTTGCCAAAACCGTTGGCCCTCAAATTCGAGTCAATATGGTTTCTCCCGGCTGGATTGTTACGGCTTTTGCTGAAAAAAATTTAGAGAGCCCTTTTTACCAAGAGCGTCTTAGTGAAATACCACTAGGACGTTTTGGTTCACCCGAGGATATAGCCGAGGCTGTGGTCTTCTTATCCTCAGATGAATCATCTTATATAGCAGGGGAATCAATCAATATAAATGGTGGATTAATATAAGTGGAAGTCAATATATTTTTTTTAGCCCATTAGTAGTGAATCAGTGAATGAACATCATGATTTGAAAGTTTTTTTCTGCCATTAAGAAAATCAAGCTCAACAATAAAAGAACAACCAATTATTTCTGCACCTAGCTCTTCAATTAATTTGCAGCTAGCAGCAGCTGTTCCACCTGTAGCAATTAAATCGTCAACCAAAAGAACACGGTCTTTTTTATCTACCGCATCAGTATGAATTTCTAGAGCAGCAGAACCATACTCAAGATTATATGTAGTACTTTTAATACTATAGGGTAATTTATTAGGTTTTCTTAAAGGAATAAAGCTAGCATTCAATTTCTGCGCAGCGAGTACTCCAAAAATGAAACCACGCGCCTCCATTCCAGCAACAGCTGTTATTTTTTTTTGAAGAAAAGGCTGTATTAATTGCTCTATTGATTGATTTAAAATTTTAGGTTGTTTTAGTAGTGGCGTTATATCTTTGAATTGTATCCCAGGTTCTGGAAAGTCTTCTATATTGCGGATATATTTTTTTAATTCATTCATTCTATTCTGTTTCAGAGACTAATTTTTTAAGACTCATATAATCAATCTTACCAGTAGCGAGAACAGGTATATCAATTTTTGTTTCGATTTTTTTCGGTATATTGAAACTACTAATATGATTTTTAGCGGCAACATCTTGCAATTCTTTGAGATTAGCTTTTTTATTTTCTGTAATGAGTATTATTCTTTCTCTTTGGTTTTGATCGGTAATACTTACGCAAGCATGCTTCTGCTCTGGCCACGCTAATACGGCTAATTCTTCAACTGCAGTCAATGAAACCATTTCTCCTCCGATCTTAGCAAATCTTTTTGCTCGGCCTAATATAGTTATAAATCCTTCTTGATCGATATCAGCAATATCACCGGTATCATGCCAACCTAGACCTCTGCTAGATGATGGGGGCTTGAGAAGTCCTGGTTCATTATGAAGTAAATATCCAAGCATAATATTGGGACCTTTTACAACAAGGCGCCCACCTTTATCGATACCCTCAACTGGTTCAAAATAGTATTCAATTTCATTCATTATACAACCAACAGTCCCTTCCTTATTTTGATTTAAATCATTGACCGATATCACTGGACTAGTTTCTGTTACGCCATAACCTTGTAAAATATTTAGATTAAATTTTTTCTTCCATAACTTTATCGTATCGCGATGTAATTTTTCAGCTCCAGCAACAACATATTTTAATGTTTTGAAATGTTCAGTATTAGCATAATTAGCATAACCTTTAAAAAATGTATTGGTTCCAAAAAGGATTGTTGCTTTTAGTCTCGCAATAAAGTCAGGAATTAAACGGTAATCAAGTGGAGTAGGATAAAGAAATATTTTTGCTCCCCCAAATAAGGGCATTAAAAAACCAGCATTGAGACCGAATGAATGATACAAGGGGAGACAGCAAAATACAGTATCAGATTTGCTAAATTTAATATGATCTTTTACTTGTGCATAATTCGATAGGAGATTTTTATGAGACAAAACTACTCCTTTTGGGATTCCTTCAGATCCTGATGTAAACAATATGACAGCTGTATTATCCGGATCTTTATTAATATCTTGCTTGATATAAAATTTAAATATGAAAATTCGAATAAAAAATGAGCGTAATACTGATTTTAGTTTAATATTTTTCTTAATATCTTCTAAGTAAAAAATGGAATATTTTTTTTTAAGTTCATCTATAACATTATTTAATTTAGCTTTATTTATAAAATTTCTCGATGTATAGATAGTTTTTATTTTTGCTGTTTTGCAGGCTTTATCAATTGCATAGACACCTGATGAAAAATTTAATAATGCAGGAATACGGCCGCCAAACTGTAAAGCAAAGAATACTATAGGTAGGATAGTGACATTTGGTAACATAACACCAACATGTTCAGATTCAGTGGTACTTTTTTTTATGTAGTTACCCAGTAAGATACTTTGGAAGATTATGTTTTTATAATTAACAGGTTTTCTATGGATATCTTCAAGTATCTTATATCCTCCTCCAAACTCTTTGCTCGCATGAATTAGAGCTGAGAATAGTGTTTGTTGTGAGTTGAAACTTTTATAAATTCTATTTTTCATTTATTTTTGTTTCATTTTACAGTATCAATATTATTCTTTTATTTTAAACTAAACATCTGTAGAAACCTTTTTAATTTTTAAAATTTGACCAGGTTTTATTAGCACACCTTTTTTTAGATTATTCCATTTAAGAATATCCGTCACATGAATATCTAATTCTCTTGCAATCAACCACAGTGAGTCTCCTTTTTTTACAACGTGCTTATCAGGATGATTGCCAGTAGTAGAATTGACTGAATTATTTTGGGCATATTTTTTTTCTTCATTTACCCAAATTATTAATTTTTGTTTTGGTTTTAAAAAGCTTCTTGTTGATATACCGCTCCATTTAGCAAGTTGATTTACACTAACACCATATTTCCTACTTATATCCCATAGATTATCGCCGCGCCTTACTATATAAGTATAACGCTTTCCATCACTCGTTTTTAAGCCTTTATATCTTCTTGCATCGAGACTTAACGAGTAGTATTTTTTTGACTCTTTTGCAGCTGGTATCAGCAACGATTTTCCTTCACGAATCATATTCCCTTTTAGATTATTAGCTTCTTTTATCGTACTTACGCTGGTCTTATGTAATTCAGCAATCAAACCTAATGACTCACCTTTACGTATTACATGTTGCTTCCATTCAATACGTTCTGATTTTGATAATTTATTTAATTTTTTTCTAAATTCATTTGCTCTACTTATTGGTAAAAGTATTCGATGAGGCCCATTGGGATCGGTTGCCCAACGATTAAAACCAGGGTTTAGAATATATATATCATCAATTGGCAGATCGGATAGGTTTGAGACTGTTGCTAGATCAATTTGTCCTCGAACATCAATAATTTCAAAATATGGTTCATTCTTTATTGGTTTAAATTCAACATTATATTTTTTATTATTTTTTAATACCTCAGCAATGGCTAATAGACTTGGTACATAGCTTCTTGTTTCTGGTGGTAGTTTTAGATTCCAGAAATCAGTTTTTTTCGCTATTTTTTTGTTTTTCCTAATAGCACGCTCAACATTACCTTCACCAGCATTGTAAGCTGCAAGCGCATGAAACCAATTCCCCTTGAATCTTTTATGCAATGCTTCCAGATAATCGAGTGCAGCATCTGTGGCAGCAACCACATCACGGCGGCCGTCGTACCACCAGTTTTGTTTTAAGCCAAATCTTTTGCCTGTAGCCGGGATGAATTGCCATATCCCAGAAGCTCTACTTGGCGATTGCGCAAATGGTTGATATGCACTCTCTACTATTGGTAGTAAAGCTAAATCAAGCGGCATATCGCGTTCTTTCAGTTTTTTTACAATGTGGAACAGGTATGGTTCAGCACGTTTAGTCACACGGTCGATGTATTGTTGATTTCGAGCAAACCATGCAATTTTATCCTGAACTTTTTTTCTATTGATGTTCCTCTCAAAAACAAGTTCATCTTGAATAATAATCCATAAATCTGTATAGATTTTTTGTGCTTCAGTTTCGTCAACGAAATCCTCTTTTTTTTCTTGGCCTAGGATTTCTGAATCCCCAAAGTCATCAGATTCTAAGCTAATTTCCTTTTCAATATTGGGCGATTCTTTACTCGTTATTTGTTCTTCAATAACCTCAGTTTTATTCATATAGCTACAACCATTAATAAGAAATAGCATGAATAATATTATGTAAAATACTGTTTTATATATCATTTATTTATGAATTTTATGATTATTTATTTATCTTTATGATTTTAGAAGGAGTCCTTCCAATTTCTTATTGTAGCAAAAACCTCAACAGGGTCATTAAATGACTTTCCTGCGTGATTGCTTGCAGAATCAATAACTGCTTGTTCGTTACAACGAAGAAACGGATTAGTTTGATTCTCAATTTCTAAAGTAGCCGGTACCGTGGGCAGCCCTTTTTTTCTTCTTTTTTGGGCCTCATAAAGCCTTTTTTTAATTACTTTATTGTCGCTTTCGACAACTTCTGCAAATTTTAAATTGGCAATCGTATACTCATGTCCGCAAAAAACTAGCGTTTGATTTGGCAGGGCATTTATTTTTGATAACGAATTATACATTTGTTCTGCAGTACCCTCAAACAAGCGTCCACAGCCAGCTGTAAATAGAGTATCACCGCTAAATAACATATCCCGGGCATAATAAGCTACTGCTCCTAATGTATGTCCGGGAACGTCTATAATATTAATTTTTAGATCAAGCTCATCTAGCGTAATTATATCTCCCTCGCTGACTGGATTTGTGCTTCCTTTTACTTTCTCTTTTTTAGGGGTGTAAACAGGTATGTCATATTTTTCTAATATGCCATTTATGCCGCCAACGTGGTCCCAGTGATGGTGTGTTATAAGTATTGCTATAGGATTTAATTTTTTGGATTCTATTAATTTAAGTACAGTAGCATGTTCACTTGGATCGATTATCACTATATCTGAAGTCAATTTATTCTTTATGACCCAAATATAGTTATCCTTTAATGCCGTAACAGGTATGATCTCTAGCATTATTTAAAATCCTTGATAAATTAGTATGCTTCTATCTATTTGTATGTAATTAATGTGAAATATAATGGACTCCAAAAGCTTAAATGAATTAACCTTAAGAGACAAACTTTCTAAGTGGTTTCAAAGTCCTCTTGGTAAGATAGTTTATGCCCAAGAGTTACAGCAGCTAGAGGAAATACTCCCTAAGCTCTTCGGTTATCATATAGTGCAGTGCGGTTACTATGCTGAGCTTGATTATCTTAAGTCATCTCGTGTGGCAAACAAAACGATTCTTTTTTTAGAAAATAGTGAATTTAGGAATAATATAAAAAAAGCTATAAGGACTGATACCGAAGAGCTCCCTATAGGAATGGATAGTATTGATGTGCTGTTGTTACCTCACGTATTAGAATATTCGAAAGATACCCACAAATTATTAAGAGAAATGGAAAGAGTACTTATTTGTGAAGGGCATGCTGTTATTATCGGGATAAATCCGCTAAGTTTATGGGGGTTATGGCAGTTATTTTTTTGTTGGTGGAATAAAATGCCATGGGGCGGACAATTGGTATCAGTTTCAAAATTAAAAGACTGGCTATCTCTACTTGATTTTGAATGCGAAAGGGTAAATTATTTTTTCTTTTCACCGCCATTTTCTAATACGACATTATTGAAAAAGTTTTTACCACTAGAACGACTTGGTAAATACTGTTACCCAATATTTGGTGGATTATATATTGTGGTAGCAAAAAAACGTGTAGCACCAATTAGCCCAATTAAAGTAAATTGGAAAAAAAGAAGAACTATCTTATCAACTGAGTTTGTCGAACCAACATCAAGAACAGCGATAAAAAAATAATGACAAAGAAAATCGAAATATTTACTGATGGCGCATGTCGAGGAAACCCGGGACCTGGTGGTTGGGGGGTTTTGTTAAGGTTTGACGATTCTGAAAAAGAGTTTTATGGTTCTGAACCAGAGACAACTAATAACCGTATGGAATTAATGGCCGCTATCATGAGCTTAGAGGCGCTGACAAGATCGTGTGAAGTTGTTCTAACAACCGACTCAAAATATGTCATGAATGGTATAACTGAATGGATGGATGATTGGAAAAAGCGCGGCTGGAAGACATCCTCAAAGAAGCCAGTAAAGAATATGGATCTCTGGCAAAGATTAGATAAAGCATGCAGAATTCATCATATTGAATGGGTATGGGTTAAAGGGCATAGTGGACATGATGAGAATGAACGAGTCGATTTACTAGCAAATAAAGCAATTGACGAATTATCAATATGAGACAAATTATTCTTGATACAGAAACAACTGGGCTTGAGCCAAAACAAGGTCACAGGATAATTGAAATTGGTTGTATTGAATTGGTCGATCGACGCGAGACTAGTCGTAATTTTCACCAGTACCTTAATCCAGAACGTGAAATTGATGACGGAGCTTTCAATGTTCATGGTTTAAGCAACGAGTTCTTATCTGATAAATCTCGTTTTGCTGATATTGCTCAGGAATTTATCGATTTTATAAAAGGAAGCGAATTAATTATACATAACGCTCCATTTGATGTTGGATTTATAAATTCTGAATTAAGATTATTGGGGAAAAAGTGGGGCCGAGTTGAGGATTATTGTAAAATTTTTGATACTTTGGTTTTAGCACGTGAAAAACACCCCGGCCAAAAGAATAATCTCGATGCTTTATGCAAACGCTATGAAGTTGATAACTCTCAGCGTGATTTACACGGAGCTTTATTAGATGCTCAAATTCTTTTAGATGTATACCTAAGAATAACTGGTGGTCAAACAACCCTCTCTTTCACAGAGACTGAGTCAAAGAAATCTAATGCGGAAGAAAACAAACAAGAGATCAATGTAAAGCAAACAAAAAAAATAATTATTGAGCCAACAGAAAGCGAATTGACACAACATCAGTTATTACTAGAATCAATTCATGAGAAAAGTGGCGGTAAATGCATCTGGATGAAAAACGAAGTGGATTAGAAACAGCAATTTTCTATTTATTCACAGCTTCTTTTGTTAATTTCTGAAGCTCGCCTTTTTCAAACATATCCATAGCAATATCACAACCACCTATTAACTCACCATCAATAAATAGCTGGGGAAATGTTGGCCAGTCAGAATACTTAGGGAGATTTTCTCTCATCTCAGGTTGCGCAAGGACATCAACAAAACTAAATTCAATATCACATGCTTTTAGAGCCTGACATGTTTGCATCGAAAATCCGCACTGTGGAAAGTCTGGGGTACCCTTCATGAATATAACCACTGGGTTTGATGTGAGTGTATTTTTAATTTGCTCGATTACAGCGTCCATAATAACCTTCCTAAATATTTAATATAATCAATAGCTAAATGATAACAAAAAAGATATCACAAAAGAATCTAGAAATAAGGCTTTATTCAGCCATAACCTCAGAGTACTCTAAATGCATAAAAATTAAGAAAATAACACATTAAAAAATGATGAAAGCCTTTTAAGAGGCAAGTATAATCTGAACCAGTTCAATTATTTAAATCTAATAATAATGATTACCACGCAGGAGAATAATTTTATGAATCCATTGAAATCAGTACGAGCGACAATAACTTTAGGTTTTGTGTTAGCCGTAATATTAGCCTTTTATATCAATAATGATGGGGCTGTATTGGAAACTATGAATGAGAGATGGTCTTTAGTTGTTTGGCTACATGTCTTTTTTGGCACTATATGGATTGGTTTGCTTTACTATTTTAATTTTGTTCAAGTACCAGCTGTTGGAGAAGCTTTGGCAGATGAAGGTGGTCCGGGGCCGGCAGCAATAAACAAATATGTTGCTCCGCGTGCATTGTGGTGGTTTCGTTGGGGAGCATTGTTGACCTGGATAACCGGAGCTATTGCCTTGCATTATTACTTGCCTTTAAGTTTGCATGATGCATTTATGTTAAATGGTGGAGTTATGGGCGTTACTATTGGCGTGGGTGCATGGCTAGGGACAATTATGCTTTTTAATGTTTGGGTTTTGATTTGGCCAAATCAAAAGAAAATTTTGGGTATTATCGAGGCAAGTGCAGATGAAATTGCACGAGCTAAAAATACGGCATTAATGGCTTCAAGAACGAATACTTTACTATCGATTCCCATGTTAATGTGCATGGTTGGGTATGGGCACGGCTTACCCATATAGTAGAGAGTTTTAATAAGCAGAGTATTATCAGCCCGGCTATGGCCGGGCTTGTTATTTTTTAACTAAAAATAATTACTATATTTTGGGAAAAAGATTATTAGGAAAAAAGCTTTATGAGTGATTTTTTAATGAATAATTATAGCCCTTTACCGGTTGAATTTGTTAAAGGCACAGGTTCATGGCTTATAGACAGTAAAGGTGAAAAATACTTAGATGCATTAAGTGGGATCGCAGTTTGTGGATTAGGACACTCACATCCATCGATTTCTAAAATAATTACAGAACAATCAGCTACATTAATTCATACCTCAAACATTTATCGTATCCCGTTTCAGGAGCAGTTAGCTAAAAAACTTACTAACCATTCCGAGATGGACAGGGCATTTTTTTGTAATTCCGGTGCAGAAGCAAATGAAGCAGCTATTAAGTTGGCTCGTCTTCATGCTCATAATCAAAAGGTAGATGACTCAGCAATTATTGTTATGGAAAATAGTTTTCATGGAAGAACTATGGGAACCATTAGCGCGTCAGGGAAAAGAGTAAGAGATGGTTTTAAGCCTCTATTAGGTGGTTTCATGCATGCACCCTTCAATAATATTGAAGCTTTGGGTGCTATTTTGAAAGTTTCGAAAAATGTGGTTGCAATAATGGTTGAGCCTATCCAGGGCGAGGGAGGTATCATCGTCCCTGACCATGGCTATTTAAAAGCCATTAGAGATTTATGCGATCAAAATAATCTTTTGATGATTGTTGATGAAGTGCAAACGGGTATGTGTAGAACAGGAAAATGGTTTGCATTTCAACATGAATCCATATTACCCGATGTAATAACAATAGCTAAAGCATTAGGAAATGGAGTCCCCATCGGAGCCTGTTTAGCAAGAGGAAGAGCAGCTGAATTATTTAAGGCAGGTAGTCATGGTTCAACTTTTGGTGGAAATCCATTTGCATCGAGGGTTGCGTTAGAAGTAGTGAATCTTCTCGAAAAAGAAGAAATGGATCAACAAGTGGCTAAGTTAGGCATATATTTTCTAAAAAAATTGAAGGAATCACTTCAAGGAATGAAAGGAGTAATCGATATACGCGGCAAAGGTTTAATGATGGGAATTGAACTAGAAAAAGATTGTTTAAACTTAGTTGCCAAAGCACTAGAAAGAAAACTATTGATTAATGTTACATCAAGTAATGTAATTAGATTATTACCGCCTTTAATTATGAAAGAATCAGAAGCAGATGAAGTTGTATTAATTTTGACTGACATATTAAAAAAACATCTATTACATGCGCATTAAATCAATAACTACTTAATATTTTTAAAAGGTATTTGTTATGAGTATCAGACATTTTATAACTCTCAATAGTTTAAGTCGTAAAGAACTAGAATCAATTATAAATCGCGCACTAGAATTAAAAGAGCAAATTAAACATAAAAAGTATACAACGACACTAAATAATCGCGTATTGGGTATGATTTTTGAGAAATCATCTACCAGAACTCGAGTTTCTTTTGAGACAGGAATGGCACAACTTGGCGGTCATGCAATTTATCTTGCTCCAACAGGGACTCAAATTGGACGTGGAGAGCCATTAAAAGATACAGCTAGGGTTCTATCAAAAATGGTCGATTGCATAATGGTTAGAACATTTGAGCATGAGAAGCTAGAGGAGTTTACAAATTATTCTGACGTTCCAGTAATCAACGGATTATCAGATAGTTTTCATCCCTGCCAGTTGCTTGCAGACTTACTGACATATACGGAAGCACGCGGCTCAATTGAAAACAAAAAAGTTGTTTGGCTAGGGGATGGGAATAACATGTGTCATTCTTACATGAATGCAGCAAGGATTTTTAATTTTGAGTTGGTTATATCATGTCCTAAGGACTTTGTTCCTGCATCAGAAATATATGAATTATCAAAGGAAAATACATCTATTGAGCATGACCCATTTAAAGCGGTTGAGAAAGCCGATTTAGTAATTACGGATGTTTGGGCAAGCATGGGGCAAGAAAGCGAACAAAAAGATAGAAAAGAGAAATTTATCAAATATCAAGTTAATTCAGAGATAATGGCTTGCGCAAAAAGTAATGCTCTGTTCATGCATTGTTTACCGGCTCATCGTGATGAAGAAGTTACTGAGGAGATTCTAGAGGGGCAGCAAAGCGTTGTTTGGGAGGAAGCGGGAAATCGATTGCACTCCTCAAAAGCATTATTAGAATTTTTATTAAACTGATACGCAACACACCTATTTATCAATACATATGCACTTTTTATTAAGCAATGACGATGGATATCAAGCTCCCGGAATTTCTGCATTGGCAGACATTCTAAGTGAAATAGGGAAGGTAACTGTTGTCGCGCCTGATAGAGACTGCAGTGGTTCAAGTAATTCCCTTACATTAGACTCACCTCTTCATGTAAAGCAGGATAAGAGAGGATTCTATTATGTTAATGGAACCCCAAGTGATTGCATTCATCTTGCAATAACAGGTTTATTAGATGAAGAACCAGATATGGTAATTAGTGGAATAAATGCAGGTGCTAATTTAGGTGATGATGTACTCTATTCTGGAACTGTTGCAGCTGCAATGGAAGGTAGATTTTTAGGTTGTCCCGCAATTGCTTTTTCATTAGTAGGACAGAGCCCTACAAATTATTCATCAGCAGTGTTAGTAGCAAAAAAAGTTATTCAATCAATAATGGAGCATCCATTAGAGGAGACATTATTAAATATTAATATTCCGGATATCAATCAAAATGATATCAAAGGTTTTGAGGTAACTCGCCTTGGTAACCGTCATAAGTCAGAGCCAGCCGTAGAGGCATTTGACCCAAAAGGACGCAAAGTTTACTGGGTGGGAGAGGTTGGCGCTGAACAGGACGCTGGGAAGGGTACTGATTTTTATGCAATACGATCTAATAAAGTTTCAATAACACCGATGCATGTGGATTTAACTAAACACCAGTTTTTACCCGTCATTTCTAAATGGGTTGAGGTTCTTAATTAATGCAGTCAGATCTGAGAGGTATAGGCATGACATCACAAAGGACTCGTGATCGTCTTGCAGAAATATTATTAGAGATGGGAATAGAATCAGAAATTGTTTTGGACGTGATAAGAAATGCACCACGACATTTTTTTGTTGATGAAGCGTTGGCAACTCGTGCTTACGAAAACACAGCATTACCAATAGGTTTTAATCAAACAATTTCACAGCCTTATATTGTTGCAAAAATGATTGAAGTGCTAATAGAAGATAATGAGCTTCAAAAAGTATTAGAAATAGGCACTGGGTGCGGTTATCAAACATTTGTATTAGCTCAGTTTGCTAAATATGTATATACCATTGAGAGGATTAATGGCTTGTTAATAAGGGCAAGAGAAAGGTTTCGAAAACTAAATTGTATCAATATATTAACTAAACATTCTGATGGAAATATTGGGTGGCCAGCTCATGGTCCTTATGACGGAATAATTGTTTCAGCTGCTCCAATAGGTGTCCCAGAGCCATTGAAAGAACAGCTAGCTTTGGGTGGCCGTTTAATTATTCCTGTGGGCGAACCAGGACAACAGAAATTATTACTAATTACTCGCGAGGAAGAAGGCTTTAACGAAAAACTTCTTGATTCTGTGAGTTTTGTTCCAATGCTCTCAGGAATTGATGCGAGTCGATAAAAATTGAATGTTATTCCAATATAAAAATTCATTTTTCTTACTATTTTTTATTATTCTTCTTCAAAGCTGTTCTGGAAGTGGTGTGGCTCCAGTAACGCAACGTCAAGAGGTAAAAGAATCATCTCCAACTGTCACCAAAACAACTAAAAAAGTTAAAAAGAAGTCAACCAATCAAAGAACAAAAAAAACTCCGGATTGTTACCTTGTGACTAAGGGCGATACATTATACTCAATTGCATGGCGTTATAATTATGATTATAAGAGGCTGGCAGACTGGAATGGAATAGAAAGCCCATATGTTATTTATTTGGGAGATAAAATTTGTTTTAAATCAGTTTTTAAGAAAAAAAAGGTTAAATCTGAGCCTAAGTCAAATCGCAAAAAACCTGTTGCAAACGATGGAAGTAGTATAAAGCAGAATATTGCAAAGAAAAAAGATAAGAATTTATCAAGTAAAGTAGTGGATTGGTTCTGGCCAACCAAAGGAAAAATTTTGAAACTAAATTCCCCAACATCAAAGAAGGGTGTTGATATTTTGGGCTCGTCTGGTCAGGCAGTTAAAGCTGCTGCTAAAGGTGAAATTGTATATAGTGGTAGCGGACTTGTTGGTTATGGGAAACTCATCATCATTAAACACTCTGAAAAATTCTTGAGTGCATACGCATATAATGAGTCACTATTGGTTAAAGAGGGCGATATTATTAAGGCTGGGGAAAAGATTTCTGAAATGGGGCAAGATCCGACTGGGCGAAATATTTTACATTTTGAAATACGTTTAAATGGAAAACCAGTAAACCCCTTAAATTATTTGCCAAAAAAATAAATTTAAGCAGGTAGAAATAAGCAGGCAACAACATCGCGTCCTTCATCAACTAATAGGTTGTAACTGCGACATGCCGCTCCCGTTGACATAACTTCAAATCCTATATTGTGGTTATTGGCGCATATTGTCCATTCATGACTAGGTAGATGATTGGATTTCCCACTTCCAATTAGAATTATTTCTGGGTTCCATAACATGATTTTTTCTAAATTTTTCAGATCAAAATCATGGAAATTATTACTAAACATG
This sequence comes from Legionellales bacterium, assembly GCA_002692205.1. Lineage (GTDB taxonomy): Bacteria > Pseudomonadota > Gammaproteobacteria > Eutrophobiales > Eutrophobiaceae > UBA11869. The sequence goes on from NZJM01000075.1 coordinate 18,205, forward strand.
CCCTCGGCTAAGCGAGTTGGAGAAACAACCAAACTTTCTTTTATTGTGATATTTTCTAATTTAATACAATCACTTGAATAAGAGGTTATTCTATTTAGATTAGAGTCACCTTTATCAATGTCAATTTTCATAATATTTTTACATCTTCCCTATTTTATCGAATAATGATGCTAAATTATTATATAAAATTACAGGTATTTAAAAAGTGAAAATAATATTATTGGGTCCACCAGGTGCCGGTAAAGGTACACAGGCAAATATGATAAGTAAAAAATTTGATATTCCACAAATATCGACAGGAGATATGTTGCGAAGCGCAATAAAAGAAGGAACAGAATTAGGGAAATCTGCAAAAGAAATTATGGATGCTGGAGGATTGGTATCAGATAATTTAATTCAGAACTTGGTAAAAGAAAGAATTAATCAACATGATTGTAAAAAGGGCTATTTATTTGATGGTTTTCCTCGCACACTCGTCCAAGCAAATGGAATAAAAGAATCTAATATAACTATCGATTATGTTATTGAAATCACTGTAAAAGATGAGGAAATTGTAAAACGCATGTCAGGCAGAAGAGTGCATTTAGCATCGGGTAGAACGTACCATGTGAAATTTAACCCGCCTAGAATCGAAGGCGTAGATGATGAAACAGGAGAAGCACTCATACAACGGGATGACGATCAAGAAAGTACAGTTAGAAAACGTTTAGATGTTTACAGAGAGGAAACGTCGCCCTTAATAAACTATTATAAAAATTTATCAAAGCTAGATGATTGCAAGATTAATTATATAAGTATTGATGGAATGAAAGATGTAAAAGAGGTTACAGAAGATATTTTTATGAATATTTTGTAACTTTTGCGCAACAAAATGAATTTTTAACGATAAAAGTAGAGAGTTTTTTAAAAAAAAGAAAAATATTAAAAAAAAACATAGAAAAAATAAAAAACATGATTATAATCCATTCTCAATACGTTGCTTTGCGATGTATTAGTTTTAAGATGTCTTGTTTATTAAATTAATTTAATGTTCAATTTCTAGGGGAGTCTATAACAATGGCAAAGAGAAAAGCTAAACGTAAGACTGCAAAGAAAAAGACTGCAAAGAGAAAAGCTAAACGTAAGGTAGCAAAGAAGAAGACAGCAAAGAGAAAAGCTAAGCGTAAAGTAGCCAAGAAGAAGGCTAAACGTAAAGCTAAACGTAAAGTAGCCAAGAAGAAGGCTAAACGTAAAGCTAAGCGTAAAGTAGCCAAGAAGAAGGCTAA